>CAZJJO010000215.1:0-1503 GCA_964546375.1 uncultured Gemmatimonadota bacterium | reverse complement strand
CCGCGCCGGCCGCCCCCGGGGCGACGACGCCGCGCCCGACCGCCGTCGCCGCCGGCCTCGCCCTGCAGCAGGCGCCGGACACGCTGGCCGCCGACTCGCTCCGCGCCCTGGTCGAGGAGCTGCGCGCGGAGATCGGGGCGCTGCGCTCGGCGGTCGACAGCCTGGGCGCCGCCGTCGGCGGGGACGAGCCGGACGCCGACCCCGTCGAGGACCTGCTGGCGGCGGCCCGCGCCGCGGCCCGCGAGTCGCGGGGCGACCAGGAGGACGCCGCGCCGCAGCCGAGCCGCACCCGCGAGCTGCAGGCGCTGAACCCGGAGATCAGCGTCACCGGGGACTTCGTGGGGGGCTGGCTGGAGCCGGCGGCCGGCGAGGGGCGCGTCACCGGCACGCCGCGGGGCGTGGAGCTCTCCCTGCAGGCGGCGCTCGACCCCTACACCCGCATGAAGGTGTTCGCCGTGCGCGAGGAGGAGCTGGAGATCGCCGGGCTGGGCGAGCCGCACGGCCACGAGGGCGAGGCCGGAGGCGAGGAGGGGGGCGGGGAGGGCGCACACGCCGAGGGCGTGGACGTGGAGGAGGCCTACATGTACTGGGTCGGGCTGCCGGGCGGACTCGGCGCCCGCGTCGGCCAGTTCCGGCAGGAGTTCGGCCTCTACAACCGGTGGCACGGACACGCGCTCTTCGAGGTCGACCGCCCGCTGGCCGCGTCCACGTTCACGGGCGAGGGGCTGATCCAGCCCGGCGTGGGCCTGACCCTGCCCACCTTCGCCCTCGGCCCGGCGGACCAGACGGTCACGCTGGAGGCGACCCGGGCCGACAACGGGCGGCTCTTCGGCGAGGAGGGCGACCTGAGCTGGCTGGCCCGCTTCCAGAGCTTCTGGGACCTGGGCCCCGCCAGCTACCTGCAGGCGGGGGCCACGGCCGTCCACGGCCGGGGCGAGGCGCAGGGAGGCGAGCTCTCGTCCGGCCTGCTGGGCCTGGACCTCTCCTACCGGTGGCGCCCCCCGGGCCGCGGGCTCTACCGCGACGTCCAGCTCAAGGCCGAGTGGATGCTGGCCGAGCGCGAGGTGGGCGCCGTGACGGAGACCGGCCACGGCGGCTACCTGCAGGCCAGCGTGCGGCTGGACCGGCGGTGGATCGCGGGGGCGCGCGGCGACGTCGTGGACGGCTTCGGCGACGAGCCGGACCTCGTCCAGCTGGCGCCCAGCCTCACCTGGTGGCAGAGCGAGTGGGTCCGCCTGCGGCTGCAGTACAACTGGCTCCGCCCCGAGTCCGGCTCCGCGAACCACACGCTGCTCTTCCAGGTGGTCTGGGCGGCCGGCCCCCACAAGCACGAGACGTACTGAGATGGGACACGACGAGCGACGATCCGACCGACCCGCCCCCCGCCGGCGGCGGGAGACGACCGCCCCGCGCTCCGCCGCCCTGCTCCGGCGCGGACTCCCCGGCGCCGCCGACTGCGCCCTGGCCGCGGCCCTGCTGCTCGCCGCGACGGCGCTCTCGCCC
>CAZJJO010000214.1:0-1518 GCA_964546375.1 uncultured Gemmatimonadota bacterium | reverse complement strand
CGGGCCGACCCCCGCGGACCCCCCGGACCCGCGGCCCGTCCCGGCCGCCGCCCCCGCCGTCCTCGCCGTCGGCACCGAGCAGCCACACCAGGGCGGCGCCGGCCGCGAACCCGCCCGCGTGCGCCCAGTAGGCGACCCCGCCGCCCGCGGCCCCGGCCGGGCCGACCAGGCCCGAGAAGAACTGGAGGACGAACCAGTAGCCGAGCATCACCCAGGCGGGCAGGGGGATGACGCGGATGAAGATGAAGAAGAAGAACAGCGTGTCGATCCGGACCCGGGGATAGAGGAGCATGTAGCCGCCCATCACGCCGCTGATGGCGCCGGAGGCTCCCACGGTGGGCACGACGCTGGCGGACGCCGACGCCACGTGGGCCGCCGAGCCGGCCAGGCCCGCGATCAGGTAGAAGGCCAGGAAGCCGGCGTGGCCCAGGGCGTCCTCGATGTTGTTCCCGAACACCCACAGGAACCACATGTTGAGGATCAGGTGGCTCCAGCTCCCGTGGAGGAACATCGAGGTCAGCAGGGTGCTCCAGGTGGCGCCGCCCGCCCGGCAGCGCCAGCCCCCGCGCTCGATCCACGCCCCGTCGGGCACGGCCCCGGTGAGCTCGGCGGGGATGGCCCCCCAGCGGCACAGCGACTCGGCGTAGGCGTCGCCCGCGCCCGCCCCCTGCACCAGCAGCCAGACCGCCGCGTTGGCCGCGATGACGCCGACCGTCAGCCACGGGGTCCGCTCGGTGGGGTTCTCGTCGCGCAGGGGGAACATGCCGGCAGGTTAGACGCCGGCCCCGCCCCTCCGCAAAGCCGGGCCGCGAGCGGGCGGCTTCCCCCGCCCCTCCGCCCCGCCTGCCGATCTGACACGGCGCCCGCGACCGGATGCCAGAATGTCGCGAAAAGCCCGGAGGTTCGGGGGTTTTCGGCCGGCACACGGCTTGCACCTTCAGCCCCCCACGCCGACGCCCCGCCGGCTCCGCCGCGCCGGGGCGCCGGCCCGAGGCACGACGGGCGCGCCGGGGGGAAAGGCGCTGCGCGGCCCCCGGCGCCCCGCGATCACGAAGAAGAGAAGACGAGACGAGCGACGGCATCGACCCGACATCCGGAAAGGCACCATGGGCAAGGTAATCGGCATCGATCTGGGCACCACGAACTCCTGCGTGGCCGTCATGGAGGGCGGCGACCCGGTGGTCATCCCCAACGCGGAGGGCAACCGGACCACGCCCTCGGTGGTCGCCTGGAGCGACGACGGCGAGCGCCTCGTCGGCCAGGTGGCCAAGCGCCAGCAGGTCACCAACCCCGAGAACACGGTCCACTCGATCAAGCGCTTCATGGGCCGGAAGTGCTCGGAGGTCGAGGAGGAGCGGAGCCTCGTCTCCTACCGGACCGAGTGCGACGACGAGGACCGCGTCGTGGTGAAGATCCCCAACTCGGACAAGGGCGAGCACCTGCCGCCCGAGATCTCGGCCATGGTGCTCCAGAAGATGAAGCAGACCGCCGAGGACTACCTGGGCCAGGAGGTCACCG
>CAZJJO010000213.1:0-1565 GCA_964546375.1 uncultured Gemmatimonadota bacterium | reverse complement strand
GGGTTCAGGGAGCGTCCGCGCCAGTCGCCCGGCTCGCCGAAGGGGTAGAGCCGGTCGATGGGGGCGTGCTGGTAGTCCAGGGCGTCCAGGCGGATGGTGCCGAACCAGTCGCCGGGGGCGTCCACGATCATGATGGTCTCGGCGTAGCCGGTCTCGTCGAAGCCGCGCCGGAAGTGCACCCGCGTCTTGGAGACGAACACCTGGTAGTCGTCCGGCTCGATGGGGCCGAACCGCAGCTCGCCGGGGGTGGTGGTCTGCTGGTAGCTCGGCACGAGGATGAGCATGCTGTCGTCGCCGAACTCCACGGCGGCCACCCGGTCGTAGCCCCACCGCTCGCCGCGCCAGGCCAGCGTGCCCTCGATGGCCACCGGCTCGCCCGCCTGCTCGCCGGTGTAGCCGCCCACCTCCGCGCTGAGCGGGTCCCCCGGCTGCAGGTCCTCCTCCCAGATCCGCTCCAGCGTGGGCTCCGCGGTGAGCGAGGCGTAGAGCACACCCCCCACCCCCTGGTCGATCAGCTCGCCCAGCGTCCAGGTCGCGTCGCCCGGACGGTCCCAGTAGTCGGCCAGGACCACCGGCGTCTCGCCGGCCGCGATCGCCTCCCGCGTCCGGCTCACCGCCTCCTCGGGCCCCGGGTAGTCGCCGTGGGCGAACTCCTCCCGCACCCGCCACGCGTAGTCGGCCACGTCGTCGGCGATGCGGTCCGCCAGCTCCTGGTCGCCGTCGGTCATCACGTGCACCGCCGCCCCCACGTCCGGGACGTCGGACCACGGGAAGCCGTAGAAGACGCTGACGTAGGCGTCGTCCTCGCGCGCCTCCCAGCGGCGGGCCCGCTCCATGATGTCCATCGCCGGCGACTGGCCCGTCCACTGCAGCACCGTGGCCGTGAGCACCGGCGGCTTGCGGCTGGCCGTCGTCGGCTCGTACTCGCCCCGCATCACCCGCCGCAGGAAGCGCGCGGCCCGCTCCCCCTGGATGTAGGAGTCGTAGTGCGGGTAGCGCTTGGTGGTGAAGGCGCCGTCCGCCCACCGCAGGAACTGGCCGTCCTCGTTGCCGTGCAGGTCGAAGGTGCCCACGATCGGCACGCCCTCGCCCACCACCTCGCGGAAGCGGCGCGCCAGCTCCGCCTCCGGACGCGGGATGTTCCGGGCCGCCATGGCCCCGTGCAGCGCCAGATAGACCCCGTCCACCGGCATCTGCTCCCGCAGGTCCTCCAGCATCCGGTCCGCGAAGTGGTCGTACGCCTCCTCGGTGACCCAGCTCCGGGACGAGCCGCCCCAGACCTCGGCCGGAGACGTGAGGCCCACCAGCTCCACGTCGCCGTAGTCCCGCGACTGGTCCACGAAGCCGCTGACGTAGGAACCGCCCTCCTCCAGCAGCTCCGGACCCGTGTACGGGTCCCGAACCCGGGTCCAGGCCTCGACGTCCACCTCGCCGCCCGGACAGAACGTGCAGGTCTCGTGGCTGAAGTGGGCCACGGCCACCCGGTGCTCCCCGCCGCCGTCGGCGGGCCCGCACGCCGAGAGCAGCAGGAGGCCCGCGAAGGCGAGAACGAGCAGGGGGAGGGC
>CAZJJO010000212.1:0-1605 GCA_964546375.1 uncultured Gemmatimonadota bacterium | reverse complement strand
ATGGGGTGCAAGAGGTCCTCGGTTCAAATCCGAGCGCCCCGACTGAACTGACGAAGGCCCGCCGGGCGGCGGGCCTTTCGTCGTTTCGGGCGGCAGACGTCGCTCGGCTCCCGCCCCCCTCCGCTACGGCGACAGCGTCACGCTCGCCTCCAGCGCCCGGTCGATGCGGGCGTCCATCTCCATCAGGTGCGCCCGGGTCGCCTCGCCGATCGAGGCGTCGGCCTCCAGCGCGCCCTCCACCCGCGAGCCGATCTCCGACAGGTGCCGGCGGGCCAGCGAGCGGGCGTCGCCGGGCACGGGGATCGCCTGGCCGAAGACCTGGATCGCGTCGTTCAGCAGGAGCCGCTGCAGCTCGGCCACGTGGACCCGCTGGAGGTTGCGGCGGAAGGAGTCGACGGGACGGGGGGCGGAGGGTCGCTCGAGCTCGGACCAGACGGCGTCGGTCAGCCGCGAGAAGAGCTCCGGCATGCCGAGCACCGCCTCCCCGTCGGCCGCCCGCAGCCGGTTGTCCGCCAACCGGGCCAGCCGATCGGGGTCCAGCAGGCTCGAGAGGACGGAGGACTGGACGGACTCGACCTGCCGGTGGACGGGATAGGCCATCGGGGTCAGATCGCCGGGGTCCCGGCTCCAGTCGCTCCACAGGTTGGGCGCCAGCCGGTTGAGCTGGGACGCCTCGAAGGCGAAGGCGTCCTCGGCCAGCACCTCGCGGACGATCAGGTCCAGCGCCTCCCGCTGACGCTCGGCGGAGACGGTCCGGAAGGGCGGCCGGGCGCCGGGCTGGCCCCGGTAGTCGCGGCTGGTGTGCAGGCCGCCGATCACCTTGGTGGCGGGGAAGACCACCGAGACCTTCTCGAAGAAGAGCGCGTTGAAGCCCTGGCGCAGGCGGTGCCAGGACTCCCCCTCGCCCACCAGCCGGTCCTCCAGCCGCGGCAGGACCTCGTCGATCAGCCGGTTGCGGTCCTCGGCGTAGGCCAGGGGGTCGGCGCCCAGGTCGTAGGCGTTGACCAGCGGGTCGACGCCGAGCCCCACGTCCTCGTCGGTGGCGTAGGTCCGCAGGCGGTCGGAGCTCCGGGCGGCCAGCTCCTTCAGGGCGGGCCGCTCGGCCGAGGGCGCGTCGACGAGCCGGCCGGTGGGCTCGAGGGTGGGCTCGTCGCCCTCCCGGTAGACCGGCGCGTAGGCGTAGCGGATGGCCCAGTCGTCGTAGGTGCCCACGCCCTGGTTCCAGTAGTGGCCCTGGCGGGCGGAGTCGCGGGCCAGGTTCACCGGCACGTAGTCCATCACCGACAGGCTGACGCCGTGCTCGGACGTGTAGCTCTCGTCGTGCAGGCGGTCGTTCGGGATGGCGGCGGTGGCCTTGAAGTTGTGGCGCAGGCCCAGGGTGTGGCCGACCTCGTGCATCACCAGGTCCCGGATGGCGCCGGCCAGGTAGTCCTCGGGCATCTTCCCGCCGGGCTCGACGGCGCCTCGGCCGGCCAGCACGGCGTACTGGAGGGCCACCTGCCGGGCGCGGTCGGCGCCGGCGAAGCAGAGCCGGCGGGCCAGCCCCGGCTCGGTCGCCCGGAGGGCGCGCACCAGGCGGGCCCGCTCGGTCGGGAGCCCGGCGGC
>CAZJJO010000211.1:0-1608 GCA_964546375.1 uncultured Gemmatimonadota bacterium | reverse complement strand
AGTCGGGGCCGGGGCGTCCGCGTGGGAAGTAGATCGGGGGAGCTGCAGATTGCAGGATCCCACCTCCTAACCGCCCGCATCCTATAGACCCGATTGCCACACTAAAACAACCCCGACCCTCTCAGGATGCCCACCGGTAGTGGGCGCTGGAGGATTCGAACCTCCGACCTCTGCCTTGTAAGGGCAGCGCTCTGGACCGGCTGAGCTAAGCGCCCGCGCGAGGGGCCAGCGGTGGGCCGCCGCGGAAAGATGGACGGCCCCGAGAGGGACGTCGCGGCTCTCAGTCCCCTTCCGCCCCGCCGTAGCCCACCATCAGGCCCGCCGGGAAGAGGATCACGTAGCCGAGGACCAGCAGGATCGGGGCGGCCGTCACCGAGCCGCGGTCCAGCAGGACGTAGCCGATCACGACGCACACCACGGCCGCGGCCAGCAGGGCCCAGTTGGCGGGCCCGAAGCCCAGCAGTCCTCCGTCCTCCGATCCGGATCCGGCGTCCTTCGGCGTCATGGCGTCCGCAAGGTGGCGCGTGCGCCCCGGCCCGTCAACGAACGCGCCGCCGGCGGGCGGAGCGCGAAACTCCGACGGTCCCCGGCCAGCCGGATCCGGCCTCTCGCTCACCGCCCCGTCCCCCCGGCCGGCGGCCGTCGGTCGGGGTCGGAGCCCCCTCCCTCGCCCGGCTCCTCGTCCACCCACCAGGCGCCGTCGATGCGGGGCGGGCCCTCCCGGGCCTCCCGCCGGCGCATCTCCTCCCAGCGCTGCTTCTCGTGGCGCCAGCGCCGCCATCCCAGCGCCATCAGGGCGACGGTGAGCACCAGCCAGAAGAAGGACGCCCGCGACAGCAGGTAGAGCCAGCCGTAGCGGTCCTTCACCGACGCCCGCCACCGCTCCTCGAACTGCGCCAGGCTCATCCCGTAGACGTCGCGCAGGGCGGCGTCCACGGTGGCGCCGCCCCGCAGGGCCTCGAAGAAGGCGGCCAGCCCGCGCTCGCCGCCCCGTCGGGCCAGCTCCTGGACGGCCGTGTAGGAGAGCAGGTAGGCGGTCTGGGCCTCGCCCTCGCGGGTGGGGAAGTCCAGGGCCAGCCGCTCGAGCACGCCCGAGCCCTCCCGGAGCAGCGCCCCCCGCAGCCGCCAGGCCTGCCGCCAGTCCCAGTCGCCGGCGGCGAGCTGGGCGTAGCCCTCGTGCAGCCAGCGGGGGGCCCGGCTGCCCGCCGCGCGGTCGAGCGCCAGGTGGGCCAGCTCGTGGCGCAGGGTCCTGCGCAGCTCGTCCAGCCGGCCGGGCCCGCGCGGGCCGGCCAGCACGGCCACCAGGTTGCGCTCGGCGTCGGCGAAGCCGGCGGCCCAGGGCTCCGAGCCCGACGGCGGGCCGGGGCCGGGCACCTGGCCCAGGTCGTCCACCACCCACACGGTGGGCGCCTGCTCGAACCAGGCGGCGGGCGGCCCCAGCCCGGGCAGGGGCGCCCAGGCGGCGCGGTCGGTCGCCAGGGTGCGGGCCAGGTTCTCCAGCCCGGGGCTGGCCCGGAGCGGCAGGGGGGCGCCCTCGACGGCCACCGCCTGGTCGGCCTCGCGGGCCACCTGGGGCGCGGAGGCCGGCGCGTCGGTCTTCGCGGCGGC
>CAZJJO010000210.1:0-1624 GCA_964546375.1 uncultured Gemmatimonadota bacterium | reverse complement strand
GCGACGGTTTCGCTTCGACAAGGCGCGTTCCCGTGTCCTGCGGTTCGGGGCTGGACGGCTACCGGGCCCCTCCGGCTCGCCGCCCGTTCGACAGGGGCAATGTACGCCGGGGGGGCGGGTCCGCTCACGTGGAGCCGCCCCGCCGGGCCCGGCGCCCCGAGATCCCGGGGCGCGTCGCCCGCCTGACGGTCCCTCCCCGGAGGCGCTATCTTGCGGGCCAGCGCCGGCTCCGTTCTCCCTCCCCCTCGACCCCGGAGGTCGCCATGCGACCGTCGACCGCCCCGTCCGGATCCCGCCGTCTCCTCCCGGCCCTGCTGGCCGCGGCCGCGGGCCTGGCCCTCGCCGTCGCGCCGGCGGCCCCGGCCCAGGACGCGCCGGCCACCCGTCAGATCGACGGTCTGGGGCGGGTGACTTTCCCCACCTCCGGCAGCCCCGAGGCCCAGGAGCACTTCCTCCGCGGGGTCCTCCTGCTGCACAGCTTCGAGTACGGCGACGCGGCGGCCGCCTTCCGCCGCGCCCGGGAGGAGGACCCGGACTTCGTCATGGCCCACTGGGGCGAGGCCATGACCCACAACCACTCCCTGTGGCGGCAGCAGGACCGGGAGGCGGCCCGGGCCGTCCTGCGCGAGCTGGCCCCCACCCGCGAGGAGCGGCTGGCCATGGCGCCCACCGGGCGGGAGCGGGCCTACCTGGAGGCCGTCGAGATCCTGTACGGCGACGGCCCGAAGACCCGCCGCGACACCCTCTACTCACGGGCCATGGAGGAGCTGGTGGCCCGCTTCCCGGACGACCCGGAGGCGAAGGCCTTCTACGCGCTGTCGGTCCTGGGCCTGAACCAGGGCGAGCGGGACGTGCCCACCTTCATGCGGGGCGGGGCCATCGCGCTGCAGCTGTTCGAGGAGCACCCCCGCCACCCGGGGGCCGCCCACTACACGATCCACTCCTTCGACGACCCGGCGCACGCGCCGCTCGGCCTGGAGGCGGCGCGCGTGTACTCGGACGTGGCGCCCCGGGCGGCGCACGCCCAGCACATGACGTCCCACATCTTCCTGGCCCTCGGCCTGTGGGACCGCGTGGTCGAGGCGAACGAGGCCGCCGCCCGCACCGCGGCCCGGGGCGCCGACCACGGACGCGAGCTCCACCCGTGCGGCCACTACGCGGAGTGGCTGAGCTACGGCTACCTGCAGCAGGGGCGCCCCTCGGCGGCCCGCGAGCTGATCCGCGCCTGCGTCGAGCTCTCCCGCGGGGACGGCGGCGGGATGGGCTCGGTGGCCCGCATGCGGGCCCTCTACCTGGTGGACACCGGGGACGGGGACGGGGAGCCGGGCCGGCTGTCGCTGGACGCGGACGCGCTGTCCCCGCGGTGGCGGCTGGCGGCGCTCTTCGGCGACGGCTGGGCCGCGGTGGCCCGGGGCGAGCTGGAGGGCGCCCGGGCGGCGGCCGACGCCCTAGAGGCGGAGCGCTCGTCGCTGCGCGAGGGGCTCGCCGCCGACGCGGGCGTCATGGTCCCCACGCTGCGGGCCGCCGTCGCCCGGGCCGAGGGCCGGACCGCGGAGGCCCTGGAGGCGGCCCGGACGGCGGCCGAGCGCGCCGACCGCCAGCCCGTGCCCTACGGGCCGCCCTC
>CAZJJO010000209.1:0-1637 GCA_964546375.1 uncultured Gemmatimonadota bacterium | reverse complement strand
TCGACGGCGGGCCCGTTCTCGGGCACGACGCGGCCGGGCCGCCGGGCGAGCTGCACGGCTACGGGGGCCACCGGCCCGGGGCCGCGGAGCCCGCGCCGGGGGACGACGGCCGGGCGCCCGTCCCGCTCTCCACCCGCTTCGAGGAGGCCCGCGACCTGGCCCTCGGGGGACGGCGCGGGGAGGCGCGGGAGCGCTTCCGCGAGGCGCTGGGCCACGCCGGGCCCACGGGCCTCCTCTCCGACGCGGTCGACCCGTCGTCCGGACGGCTGCGGGGGAACCTGCCCTCGGCCGCCGCCCACGCCGCCCTCGTCGACGCCGCGTGGGCCCTGTTCGCGCCGGACCCGGGTCAGAGCGTCAGGTAGAAGCTCCCCATGAAGCGACCCGCGCCCCGGGGCGTGCCCTCCAGCGTCGTCGGCGTGAAGATCGGCTGCATCTGCACCTCGGCCCGGCGCCACTCGAGGCGCAGTCCGGCGCCCCCGAGGACGGGCGGCGACACGTCGACCCCGCCGCCCCAGATCAGCGACCCCTGGGAGCGGGTGGTGAGCGGCGGGTCGAACTCGCCCGTCTCCGTGCTCGGGTCGTGGATCACGCTGCCGAGGCCCGCCAGGCCGAAGGGCACCACGCCGGCCCGCCTCAGCGGCCCCACCTCGAGCCGCGGCTCGGCCACCAGCTCCAGCACGACCTGGTTGACGTCGACGCTCCGGGGATCGCCCCCGGGTCCGACGCTGGTGATCGAAGTGCGGCCGTACGCGCCCCCGAGGCGGAAGGCCAGGTAGCGGCCGACGCGCGTCTCCAGCTCGACGCCCCACAGGGCGGCGCCCTCCACGCGCTGCTCCTCCGCCACGCCGGCGTCGGCCCCGGGGTCCTCCCAGGCGAGCCATCCGCCGGTGGCGGAGACCCGGAACTGGTCCGGGGCGTCGGCCATGGCGGGCTCCTCCAGCCCCTCGACCCCCTCCTGCGCGGCGGCCGGGGCGGGGATCAGGGCCAGGGCGAGAACGGCGAAGAGCGCGCGTGCGGTTCGGCGGCCGTCCATGGGTCGGTCCTTCCTCGTCTCGGTGCTCTCTCTCATCGCTGGCCCTGGGCGGCCTCGAGCTGAGCTCGCGCCACGTAGAAGTCGTGCAGGGCCTGGGCGTAGTTCGAGCGCGCCCGGGTCACGGCGAGCTCCGCGTCGTTCAGCTCCACCTGCGTGGAGAGGCCGTTCCGGAAGCGGGTCTGGCCGATCTCCAGCGCGCGCTCCGAGCGCTCGACGTTCGCCTCCGAGGCGCGGATCTGCTCCCGCGCCGACTGCAGGTTCTGGCGCGCCTGCTGCACGTCGAGCCGAACCTGCTCGGAGAGTTGCTCGAGCCGATACCGCTCGCGGTCCACGGCCGCCTTCGCCTGCTGCACGCGGCCCGACCGGGCCATCCCGTCGAACAGCGGGAGCGAGACGTTCAGGCTGGCCCCGGCCGTCTGCGAGAAGTCGCGCTCCGGCGGGAGGATCTCCCCCGAGGCCGCGCTCCGGCTGAGCGAGGCGCCCAGCGACAGGCTCGGCAGCGCCTCCGCCTCCCGGGCGTCCACGTTCGCCTGCTGCAGGTTCACCCGAACCCGCTGGCTCTCCAGGTCCGCCCGGTTCGCCCGGGCCACGGCCACCGCGGTGT
>CAZJJO010000208.1:0-1647 GCA_964546375.1 uncultured Gemmatimonadota bacterium | reverse complement strand
ATCAGAGATCGTCGAGCAGCCACGGGGTCTCCCGGACCCAACCGATCAGCCTCCGCACGCCCTCGGCCGGAGCCACCTCCGGCGCCCAGCCCAGCCGGTCGCGGGCCTTCGTCGTGTCGCAGTAGAAGACCCGCTGGTCCCCCTCGCGCCAGTCGTCGTGGGTAACTCGGATCGGACGCCCAAGCTCGTCCTCGAGCAGGTCCAGCAGCTCGACCAGCGACAGGGTGAACTCGCGTCCGCCGCCCACGTTGAAGGCCTCGCCCGAGGAGGCCCCGGGCCGGGCCAGGGCGGCCTCGAACAGGTCCAGCAGGTCGTCCACGTGGAGGAGGTCCCGCACCTGCTTGCCGTCGCCGTAGATCGTGATCTCGCGGTCGGCCAGCGCGGCCCGGACGAACCAGGCCACCCACCCCTGCGCCTCGACCCCGACCTGGCGCGGCCCGTAGATGCAGGACTGCCGCAGCGTCGTGGTCGTCAGCCCGAAGGTACGCGCCCAGTCGAGGACGTACTGGTCGGCGGCCCCCTTCGAGACGCCGTACGGGGTGCGGAAGTCCAGCGGCCGCGCCTCGTCGATCCCCGCCGGGAGGTCGCGGTACCGGTAGCGGCTCTCCCCTTCCTCGACCGCGACGTCCCCCAGCTCGCCGTAGACCTTGTTGGTCGACGCGAAGAGCACGTGCGCCCCGGGAGCGTGCCGCCGGACGGCCTCGAGCACGTTGAGCGTGCCCCGGACGTTGACCGCCGCGTCGGTCCGGGGGTCCTCGACCGAGCGGGTGACCGCCGTCTGGGCGGCCAGGTGGAGCACCGCGTCGGGCTCCGCGCCCCGGACCCGCCGCTCGACTGCCTCCCGGTCCCGGACGTCCAGCCGCTCCACCCTCACCCCGTGCTCGTCCGCCAGCCAGTCGGCGTTCCGTTCGGCGCCCTCCCGGGAAAAGTCGTCGACGGCGCCCACGGCGAGATCCCGTCCCGCGAAGCGGGCGGCGGCGTTCGACCCGATGAACCCGGCCGCACCGGTGATCAGGATCGAGGACAGGTCCATCGTCCCGCCTCCCTCCTGCACGGTCGTTCCTTCCCCCGGCCCGGTCACTCGCCCTCGACCCGCCGGCTCAGCTCCCGGATCCGACCGGCGAGCTCCTCCAGCTCGTGGGAGCCTCCGGCGGCCTCCCGCGTGAACGCCTCCAGCTCGTCGTTGGTGGCCGTGAGCCTCCGGCCGTTGTACTCCAGGAACAGGCCGGCCGCGGTGATCGCGGTCCGCTCGTTCCCGTCCACGAAGGGGGGCTCCTCCAGGAGGGACTGGAGGAGGGCGGCGGCCTTCGCGGGGACCGTCCTGTTGGGGTCCTCCCCGTCGGTGGCGCGGGGGCGGGCGACGGCCGAGCGGATCGCGCCCTCGTCCCTCACCCCGCTCCCCTCGGCGACGGCGTGGTGGATGTAGAGGACCTGCTCGGGGGTGAGGTGTCGCACCTAGCGGTCGGCCAGCGCGTCGAGGGCCGGCCCGTACCGCTCCGTGAACTCGTCCAGGCGCCGGGCGAACTCCGCGTCCACCCCCGGCACGTCCCGGGACGGGCGGACGACCAGGCGACCGTGCTCCCGGTCGGCGACCACCTCCACCTCCGAGCCCACCTCCAGGCCCAGGGCGTCGAGGCTCTCCTGGGG
>CAZJJO010000207.1:0-1694 GCA_964546375.1 uncultured Gemmatimonadota bacterium | reverse complement strand
CGGTTCCGCGACGAGATCCGGATCCGGCCCGACTTCTCCTGGCGGGAGGCGATGCCGGCCCCCTACCGGTGGGCGCTCACGGCCGGGCTCGCGCCGCTGCTGCTCCGGTACGGCTACCTGGGTTCGGTCGCCCCGTGACCCCCGACGCCCCGCCCGTCCCCACCTTCCTCGGCATCGGCCCCGGCAAGTCGGGCACCACCTGGCTCTACCGCCTGCTCCGGGCCCACCCCGAGGTGTGGATGTCGCCCACCAAGGAGACCCTCTACTTCAGCGACCAGTTCCACCGCGGCCGCGACTGGTACCTCTCCTTCTTCGAGGGCGCCGAGGCCTACCCCGCCTCGGGCGAGATCTCCAACACCTACGTCTTCTCGGAGGAAGCGCCCGCTCGGGTGCGCGACTACCGGGCCGACATGCGGCTGGTGACCACCTTCCGCCACCCGGTCGACCGCGCCTTCTCGCACTACCTGTGGCTGGTGCGCAACGGCGAGCTGGCTGGCTCCTTCCGCGAGGCGCTCGAGGCCCGGCCCGACCTGCTCGAGCGGGGCCGCTACGGCGCGCATCTCGCCCGCTGGCTGGAACACTTCCCGCGCGACCGGCTCCTGGTGCTCCCGTTCTGGGAGCTGGTGGAGGACGACCGGGCCTTCGCCCGGCGGGTCTTCCGCTTCCTGGGCGTCGACGAGGACTTCTGGCCCGAGGGGGCCGACGAGCGGGCCCTGCCGGCGGCCCGGCCCCGCAGCCGGTGGCTGGCGCGGGCGGCCAAGCTGGGCGCCCGAGCGGTCCGCCGGCTGGGCCTGCCGCGGGTGGTGCAGGCGGTCAAGGAGAGCCCGCTGGTCGACCTGCTGTGGGAGCCCTGGGACGAGGACCGGCCGACGGTCGACCCGGAGCTCCGGGCCCGGCTCACCGACCGGCTGGCCGACGACGTCCGCCGGCTCACCGAACGGACGGGGATCGACTTCGCGGGCCGCTGGCTGGAGGGGGAAGGCGGGCCGGAGACGGAGGGCGGCCGCGAAGGGCGCGAGGCGCCGACGGGGGAGGACCGACCGGGGGCCGACCGATGACGGGGCCGGACGCGGAGGGCGGCTGGCGGCTGCACGGGCTGGCGGTGGGCCCGCGCCGGACGGCCACCACCTGGCTGCACCGCTGCCTGCGCCAGCGCCCGGAGCTGGCCCTGCCCGAGCGAAAGGAGACCCGCTACTGGAGCCGGCACTTCGACCGCGGCGAGGAGTGGTACCGCCGCCAGTTCCCGCCCGACGGACGGCCGGTGGAGGTCTGCCCCGAGTACTTCGCCGACCCGGAGGTCCGCCGTCGGGTCGAGGCCCGGTGCGAGGGGCTCCGGGTGATCGTCACCGTCCGGGACCCGGTCGAGCGGGCGTGGTCGCACTACCGCCACGAGCGGGCGAAGGGCCGGGCGGGCGAGGACTTCTGGGCGGCCGTCGAGCGGCGGCCCGCGATCCTGGCCGACAGCCGCTACCGCGCCCACCTGCCGGCCTGGGAGGCCCTGGACGCGGTGGAGGTGGTCGAGGCGATCCCGCTGTCGGTGGTGGCCGGGCGGCCGGCCGACGCCCTGGACCGGGCGGCCCGGGCGCTGGGGCTGGCGCCCCGGGAGGACCTGCCCGAGGGCGCCGGCGAGGTCGCCAACCCCGCCCGCCGCGCCCGCTCCCCCCTGCTGGCCCGGCTGGTGGGCGGCGCCGGCC
>CAZJJO010000206.1:0-1704 GCA_964546375.1 uncultured Gemmatimonadota bacterium | reverse complement strand
GCGGCGGGGCGCCGGCGGGCGCGGCCGAGGACGACCGCCCCGTGCCGTTCTTCGGCCGGGGGGTGGGCCCGCGCCGCGGGGGTCGGGCCCGCGGGCGGCTGGCCGGCGTCCGCCGCCTGCCCCGGGGCGGCCCGAGCCCGGACTGCGACGAGCGCGAGCGGCCCGACCCGTGCACGGGGTTCAGCTCGGCCGTCCGGCCCTGGACGCCGGGAGAGACCTTCCGGGCCGACGTGCCGGGCGGCCGCTCGGGCCGGGCGCGGGTGCTGGAGGTGGTCGGCGGCTACCTGGCCCTGGCCCTCTTCGTGCCGGACTCGGCCGCCCTCGGCGCGGACCGCCGCGAGCGGCTGCGCGAGGCCGCCGACGCGGCCGCCGACCGCGCCCGCGACCTGCTCGAGGAGGCCTTCGGGCCCGGTCGCCCCGTCACCGGCCGCGCCACGGGACAGCTTCTCCTTCTGCTCTCGCGCTACGGGACCGACTCGCTCACGGCGGAGCGGGAGGTGGGCCTCACCTACTTCCGGCCCGCCGGCGACCGGGCCACCTCGTGGGTCTCCCTCAACCTGGCCGCGGAGTGGACCGACGCCTCGCTGCTGGAGCTCCTCTCCCACGAGCTCGCCCACGCCTTCAGCCACCGCTACCTGTGGTCCCACCCGGGCGAGGGCGGCGACGAGCCGTGGGGGGACCCGACGCTGTGGGCCGAGGAGGGGGTGGCCGAGCTCTTCGCGCACGAGGTGATGAGGCGCGACGCCGGGATCGACCCGGCCGCCAACCTCGAGGGATGGTGGCGGGACGCGGAGTCGGCGGCCGCCCGTCGCTACGGCGCCGAAGCCCGCTACGCCGTCGGCACGCTGACGGCGGGCTACGACCACGCGGCGAGCTTCCTGCGCGACCTGGCGCTCCGCCGCCGCGCCCGGACCGGCGAGAGCTGGGAGCAGGCCACGGCCGCCGTGGCGCGCGGCGCCCTGGAGGGCTGGTTCGGCCGCGACGAGTTCGGCGCCCGCCGCCGGGGGCTCACGGACCGCATGCGGGCGGCGGTCGACACCGCCTGGTCGCCGGCGACGGCGGTCCTCCGCTGGGCGGTGAGCCACGCCCTGGACGACCGCACCGACGACCGCCGCCTGCAGAACCGCGCATTCGCCGAGGTCTCCGGCGATCACCCGTGCAGCTGCGGGTGGCGTCCCCACGCCACGCTCACGGCGACCTACGCCCACGACTACCGGGTGACGCGCCGGTACGGGAGCACGGGCTTCTTCTACCTGGACGACCGGGGCCTCGGGGGCTCCTATCGCCTGGCCGACGACGACACCGAGCACCCGGTTCGATGGATGGTGGCCCGCTACCGCTAGCTGTGGTCGCCGAGCTGAACGTGGACCGCGCCCTCCCCCGCGCACCCCGACGCGTCGCCCCGACTCGCCCCCTCGTCTCCCCCTCCCGGCCGCCGCCGTTCGCGCGCCCCGACGGCTCTCCCTCCTCACTTCCGGGTAAGTGGGGCCGGGACCCTCGTACGGGGGCCGGGATTCTCGTAGGGGCTCGAGGGATCGGAACGGGCGGTCGTGCGTACCAATGCAACCGGCTGTCCCGTCTGACGTCCGACGTCCGACTGTGAACGAAACGACCCACCGAAAGGGATCATGCCGTCTACCTTCGACTCCGACGACCTCAACTCCTTCGACCAGTACCTGCGAGCCGTCGAGAAGCACCCGCTCT
>CAZJJO010000205.1:0-1744 GCA_964546375.1 uncultured Gemmatimonadota bacterium | reverse complement strand
TGAGCCGGTCCTCGAGGACGGCCTGGGCGGTGAAGTGGTCGCGGCGGTGGACGACCGTGACCTTGCTCGCGTAGCGGGTCAGGAAGGTGGCCTCCTCCACGGCCGAGTCTCCGCCGCCGACCACGGCGATGTGCTCCCCCTTGAAGAAGGCGCCGTCGCAGATGGCGCAGTAGCTCACGCCCTGGCCACGGTACTCCTCCTCGCCGGGCACGCCCAGCTGCCGGTAGCTGCCGCCGGCGGTCATGATCACGGCGGGCGCGCGGTACGTCTCGCCCCCGGAGGTGTGCACCAGGAAGCGCCGCTCCTCGTCCCGCTCGATGGAGGTCACCTCGCCGCGGGCGACGCCGACGCCGAACTTCTCGGCGTGGTCGGTCATCTCCTGCGCCAGCTCGATCCCGCCCACCTCCTGCAGGCCCGGGTAGTCGTCCACCGTCTCCGTGAGCAGGAGCTGACCGCCCGGCATCTCCTTGTCCAGCACCATCGTGTCGAGCTCCGAGCGTCCGGCGTACAGGGCGGCGCACAGCCCCGCGGGGCCCGCCCCGACGACGATCATCTCGTGCTCCGACTCGATTGACATCTGCGCTCCCGTCCCTACGTCCGTTCGCGTTCTCGATTCGGCGTCCCGGGCGGCGTCCCTCCACAACACCCGTCCCCGGCGGCGGGTTCCTCGAAACGGCGACCGTAGGCCCCGGCGAGGCGCGGCAGGGGCGCCCTTCCTCAGCCGGCCGAGGCGGCCACCCTCTCCCCGTTCGAGCGGCAGCGGCGCTCGATCTCGTCCATCCACTCGACGGGCACGTCCTCGATCCCCAGGTCGGGACGGTGGTCCTGCGGCCCGTGCCAGTCCGATCCCCCGGAGCGGAGCAGGTCCAGCTCCTCGGCCAGGGCGTCCATGCGCCTCCGCACGTCCGGGGCGTTGGCCGGGTGCAGGACCTCCACGCCGTCCACGCCGGCCTCGACCCAGCGGCGGACGTCGTCGGTCGTGTGGTGGCGTCCCGGGTGGGCGATCAGCGTCACGCCGCCCGCAGCGTGCACCCGATCACACACCTCCTTCGGCCGCAGCGGCGGCTTCTCGACGAAGGCGGGACGTCCCCGGGAGAGGTACTCTCCGAAGGCCGTCTCCTGGTCCGGAACCAGCCCCTCCGCCTCCAGCGCCCGTCCCAGGTGGGCGCGGGTGAGGATGTCGCCGCCGGCCTGCTTCCGCACGTGATCCATGGTCAGGTCCAGCCCCTGCGACCGGAGCTGGACCACCATCTCCTCGGCCCGCTCCGCCCGGGCCTCCCGCCACCCCTCGAGAAAGTCGACGAAGCCCTGGTGATCGGGGTCGAAGCCGAAGGCCAGGACGTGGATGGAGCGGCCGGGCTCGTTGGCGGAGAGCTCGGCGCCCGGCAGGAAGCGGAGGCCGTGTTCCTCGGCGGCCCGGGCGGCCTCCTCGAGGCCGTCCACGGTGTCGTGGTCGGTGAGCGAGAGGCCCTCCAGCCCGCGCCGGGCCGCCCGCTCCACGACCTCGGCCGGCGTCTCGGTCCCGTCGGAGGCCGTGGAGTGCAGGTGCAGGTCGACGCCCCGGCGCTCGGCCGAGCCCGCCGCCCCGCGGCCGTCGCGGCTCACCGCCGGACTCCCCT
Organism: uncultured Gemmatimonadota bacterium; assembly: GCA_964546375.1. Lineage (GTDB taxonomy): Bacteria > Gemmatimonadota > Gemmatimonadetes > Palauibacterales > Palauibacteraceae > CAYVFM01. Next base: position 125 of record CAZJJO010000205.1, on the reverse strand, counting down.
CAAGACGTCCCCTTCACGGAGCGCTCGGCCGCCGTGCCCATGGAGCCGGAGCTGCGGAAGATCTCCAGGATCTCGCGCTCGGAGAGCGCCTCCAGGTCGGCGGCGTCGGCGACCCGGTCGTCCGC
>CAZJJO010000204.1:0-1757 GCA_964546375.1 uncultured Gemmatimonadota bacterium | reverse complement strand
ACTCGGCCAGCAGCGCCAGCAGCCGGCCGGTGCCGGCGTGGAGGTGGGCGGCCAGCCGGGCGATCTCGTCGCCCAGCTCGTCCAGGGCGTCGGCGTCGGAGCGGGGCGGCGGTTCAGCTGAGCCGCCCTCACCCCACGGCTCCCGGGCTACCTCTCGCACCGCCAGCGCCGCGCCCCGCATCGTCCCTCCCGCTCCTTCCGCCTGGCGCCCTCCGATCCGCTCTCCAACCACCAGTATGGAGGCCGCTCTCAACCGGGCGGCAACACGGTCTCGGGCGCGAGCTCACGCCGCCGCGGACACGCCGGCGCCGGTCCACCGGGGCGCCCGCGTGACGGAGCGAGGGCTGGCCTCGTCCTTGGGTCTCCCGCCCGGCCGCGGCCGGGGCCCGGACGTCGGGGCTGGGACGGGGCTCGGCGGAGCCCGAAGCGGACGCGAGCGAGGAGATCGAGATGTGGAAGCGGGACGACGACGAGAAAGACGGGAAGGGAAAGGAAAGCGTGGAAACGAAGAGGACCGAGAGGGAGCGCGAGCAGGCATCCGCGGGCGGGCGGCCCGGGCCCGGACAGGCCGTCATCGGCAGCTCCATCCGGATCCGGGGCGAGGTGGCGGGGGACGAGGACCTGGTGATCCAGGGCCGGGTGGACGGCTCGGTGGACCTCGACCAGAACACGGTCACCGTCGGGCCCGACGGCGAGGTGACGGCCGACATCACCGGCCGGACCATCACGGTGGAGGGTCACGTGGAGGGCGACCTCACCGCCGAGGAGCAGATCGTCCTCCGGAGCTCGGCCCGGGTGGAGGGCGACATCCGCGCCCCGCGGGTCGTGCTGGAGGACGGCGCCCACTTCCGGGGCGGCGTGCAGATGGGCGACGCCGCGGAACGGGGCGACGGGAAGGCCCGGGCCGGATCGTCCGGGACGAAGAAGAGCGGATCCTCCGGCGGCGGCTCCGGCTCCTCGTCCCGATCGGCCGGCGGACAGGAGCAGGACGAGGAGAACGCTGCCGACAGCGCCGGGTCCGGGAGCCCGGACGGAGACGGCTGACGGGGGACGGGTGAGCTGGCTGCGCCGGGAGGGCGCCTCCCGGCGGTCGCCGGACGAGCGGTCGAAGACCGCCTTCGAGGAGCCCGCCGAGCGATCCGCGCCCGGCCTCGCCGAGCTCCTGGACGGCTTCCCGGAGGGCGGCTCTCGCTCGGTGCTCGACCTCGGTCCCGCCGTGGCGGCCAACTTCGAGCTCTACGGCCGGTTCGCGGACCGGATCCGCTTCGTCGACCTCCTGTCCGTCCGCCGGCGTCGGGGCCTCCGGGCCGCGCTGGAGGGGATCCCGCCGCAGCCGGGACGCCCCCACGACCTGGTCCTCGCCTGGGACGCGCTGGACCGCCTCGACCCGCCGGAGCGGCCGCTGCTCGTGGAGCGGATCCTCGAGGTCACCGGCCGGGGCTCCCGCCTCCACGCCGTCTTCCGGGCCTCCGACGAGGCGGCTCCGCCCCCGCTCCGTTTCGTCCTGCTGGAGTCCGGCCGCGTGCGGTGCGAGCCGGTCGACGCGCCGGGCTCCCCCGGGCCGCGCCTCCTCCCGACGGAGGTGGAGGAGCTGCTTCGTCCCTTCGAGGTAATCCGGGGCTTCACCCTTCGCGGCCAGCTCCGGGAGTACGTCGCGGCCCGCTGACGGACCCCGGGCGGTCCGCCGGGACCGCGTCGGGGCCGGCGCCGCTGGAAGGGTCGGGTGCCGGCCGGTAGCTTGCGGCCGCGAGACCGAC
>CAZJJO010000203.1:0-1774 GCA_964546375.1 uncultured Gemmatimonadota bacterium | reverse complement strand
GGCGCGGAGGGGCGAGGGCGCCGGAGCCGGCGGAGCGGGGGCGCTCGCCCGCGATCGGCCGTTCGCCGGCCGTCCCGTCCGGGCGGGCCCGCTGGGCCTCCGCCGGGGAGGAGGCCAGCGCCGGGGCCACCAGCGTCAGCCCGACCAGCGCCAGCCCGAGGGCGGCGGTCCGGCCCGGCCACGTTCCGGGACGAGAGCCCGTCCGCGACCGGGCGGGTCGTCGGACAGGCGATCGGGTCGGGGAAGGGTCCGTGGCGCGGGGCATGGCGTGGCAAGAGAGGGAGGGTCCGGCGCCTCCACAAGGCCCGGGCCGGGCGACCGAGCGATCCGGCCGGGCGGTCTTGGCCGGGGCTGGGGGTCGAACCCCACCTTTTCCGTTGCAGCGACGGGGGTTTCGGTGTATCTTCGCACGGAAGATGGAGGGATCTGAACGCGCGCCCGCGGCGGCCCCGTCGGACCGGGCCGCCCGGATCGGGCGGCTGGGCCTCCGCGATTTCCGCAACTTCGCGGACCTGGAGGTGGAGCTGCCCCCGGCGGGCGTGGCCGTGGTCGGCCCCAACGGGTCCGGCAAGACGAACCTCCTCGAGGCCATCTACTACCTGGACACGTTCCGCTCCTTCCGCGGGGCGAGCGACCGGGAGCTGATCCGCTTCGGGGAGGACGTGTTCCGGATCGAGGCGACGCTGCACGGCCCGGGGGAGGACGAGCGGACCGAGCTGGCCGCCGCCTACCGGAGCCGGGGCCGGCGCAAGAAGGTCGAGGTGGACCGCCGGGAGGTGTCCCGGCTCTCCGACGCCGTCGGGAAGCTGGGCGCCGTGGTCTTCAGCCTGGAGGACGTCGAGATCGTCCGCGGCTCCCCCTCCGAGCGCCGGCGGTTCCTGGACATCCTGCTGTCGCTGATCGAGCCCGGCTACATGGAGGCGCTCCGGGAGTACCGGTCGGTCCTCTCGCAGCGCAACGAGGCGCTGAAGGAGGGTGCGGGCGCCGCCGTGGTGGACGCCTGGACCGAGGGCCTGGTCGAGACCGGGGCCCGGGTGATGGCGGCGCGGGCGGGCTGGATCGCCGACCGGGTGGACGACTACCGGGGCTACCACGAGGCCGTGGCCGGCGGGATGACGGGCAGCCTGTCCTACGAGCCCGAGACGGGCTGGCCCGAGGACCGGGACCGGGCGCGCTCGGCCTCGCCCGGCGGGCCCGGCGAGCCGGTGGGCTCGGGCGAGGCGGTCGCGGCCGGGGCCTGGGAGGGATGCTTCGCCCGGGCCCTGGAGGAGACGGCCGAGCGGGAGCGTCGGCGGGGGGTGACGGTCACCGGCCCCCACCGGGACGAGGTGGCCTTCGAGGCCCAGGTCCAGGGCGAGCCGGAGCGGGACCTTCGCACCTACGGCTCCGGCGGGCAGCAGCGCACCGCGGCCCTGGCCCTGCGGCTGGTGGAGGCCGACAGCCTCCGCGACCGCCTGGACCGGGAGCCGATCTACCTGCTGGACGACGTGTTCGCCGAGCTGGACGAGGAGCGCTCCGAGCGTCTCATGGGGCTGCTCGAGGAGGGCCGGACCGGCCAGGTGGTGGTGACCTCGCCCCGTCCCTCCGACATGGAGCTGCGCGGCGGCGGGCTCGAGGAGTGGCGCATCCGGGACGGGGAGGTGACGACGTGAGCGCCGACCGCGACCCGGGCGACGGCGCCGGCGGCGGCGACGGCGGCGGCTCCGGCGGCGACGACGGGGCCGCGGCGCGGGAGGGCGCGCCCTCCCCGGGCGAGGCGTCGAGGCGGCGTCCG
>CAZJJO010000202.1:0-1827 GCA_964546375.1 uncultured Gemmatimonadota bacterium | reverse complement strand
AGACGGCCGCCTGCAGGGCCGCCGGGAAGCTGTCGGTGCGGGCCAGCAGGTCGCCGATGTCCTCGCGGATCCGCCGGACCTTCTCCTCCCGGTCCAGGTCCGCCTGGCCCCGCACCGCCCGCCAGTACATGCGGTGGATGTCGATCGCCGGCGACAGCTCGGCGGCCCGCTCCAGCAGCGGCAGGGCCGGCTCCATCTCGCGGGCGTAGACGTGGAGTCGGCCGGGCAGGGCGTGGGCGGTCACCCACCCCGGGTGCTCCCGCCGGATATCCGCGAAGATCCGTTCAGCCCGGGCCACGGCCGCGCTGTCGTTTTCAGCCCGGCCGTGGCTCAGGAGGATCCCGGCCTCGAGCGAGCGGAGGCGGACCGCCGACCGCTGGCCCTCGGGCAGGCCCTCCAGGAAGGCCAGGGCGGCCGAGTCGCTCTCCGCCTGGCTGAGCACCCAGGCGCGGAGGCCGAGGAAGTCCGGATCCTCGGGTCTGTCCTCCAGAGCCCGCCGGCTCGCCGCCAGGGCCCGCTCGTCGTCGCCCTCCTCGGCAGCGGCCTCGACCAGCGCCACGGCGTAGCGCGTCCAGGGGTCGCCCGGCGCCCGCTCGGCCAGGTCCTCCGCCTCCTCCCGGGCCCGCTCCCGGGACGGCGACCGCCCGTGGTTCACCAGGTGACGGACGTAGTGGGCCCTGAGCTCGGTGGACGCGGGGTGCTCCTCCACCCAGTCACGGCCCAGGTGGATGCCGAGCTCGTGGGCCCGGAGCCGGTTCAGCGTGTCGAGGCTGTCGGCCAGAAGGGAGGGATCGGCCTCCTGTCCGGAGGTCGCCGCCCCGGGCCCCGAGAATTCGACGGAGGCCGCGGGCCCGGGAGCCGCCGCGAGCAGCGCCAGGGCCAGGAAGGCGTGGGCGGAGCGGGGGTACGGCGCGTTCTCGAGCATCGGTTCTCCGGTGCTGATCGGCGCGGATCTTCCACCGATACGGTATACAGCGTGGCCGCCCCGGGAAACCCGTTCCTTTTTCGGCGAACGCCGGGAGCGCTACCCGGCCCGTTCGGGCGGTCGGCGACTTCGTCCGTGACAGCGGTGGGGGGCTACCGGCAGGCCCTCTCTCAGGGGTCGTCCCCGGCTCCGACCTCGACGGCGGCGGACGCGGCGAGCGACGCCGCGTCACAGTCCTCGGCCGCCTCGGGGACGGACACCGTGGCGGTGACTGCGGCCCGGCCCTCCGACCGTCCAGTGACCTCCGCCGTCCGGGCCCCGGTCCGCTCGACGACGGCTACGGCCGTGTCGCCGGAGGTCCATTGCACCTCCGGCCGCTCCACGGGGCCGTCGCGCGTGGCCAGGTGAACGGTGAGGCCGGCCGTCTCGCCCGGCGCCAGCGTGACACTCGAGGGCTCCACGCTGACGGAGCTGAGCCGCGGACAGGGCCCCGGGGAGAGCGTCGGCACGTCGCCGCAGCTCCACAGGAGGAGTGGGAGCAGGAAGGTGGTGGCCGCCGCGCCGAGTGCCTGCTCGCAGGGGGATGCCCGGTTCACGGTGGAGAGATCACGACCGCTATGAACGTCCGTCCGGTCACGGGACCTCCGGAGAAAGCCGACGAGCCGGGTGCGGGGAACACCGATCCGTGTCGTATTGAAGCATACGTGTCACGGAAGGTGGCCCAAAGAGGAGAGGAGGGGAGCAGGCGCCGGTCGGCCGCCGCCGTCAGCCCCCTGCCGGCGCCAGGTCCAGGATCCGGTGCCCCTCCACCTCCGAGGTCGAGCCCGCCTCCAGCTCCACCGGCTCCAGGAAGAGGGGGCCGTCCCGGCAGACGGTGTGGAACTCGCCGCGCTCGCCGCACG
>CAZJJO010000201.1:0-1839 GCA_964546375.1 uncultured Gemmatimonadota bacterium | reverse complement strand
CCGAAAGTTGGGGGGCGGCACGGCGGAGCGCCAGCCCGGCGGGCGGCTCCGGCCTCCTCCGCGCCGCCGCCGACGGCCTCTTCGGCTCGCCCTCATCAGATCGACTTGAAGAGGGCCCACGGGAGGGATGTCCCGGGAGGCGAGGCGGGCTGCCTCGGGTCGGGCCTCCCTGTGCGACCCGCGAAGTTCTGTCCTGGCCCGTATACGTTCGCCTACATACGATACACTCGCGATGACGACCGTGCGGCGGCGTGTCTCCGGCCCTCTCCTGGCCCTCCTCGCGGCGCTCGCGCTCCCGATCGCCTCGCCGGCCCCCGCCCAGACGCTCCACGACCACGAGGAGAGGTGGGCGTCCGACGCCCTGGGCGAGGTCGCGTTCCTGGGGATCAACGCGCTGGTCGGCGGCCTCACCGCCGGCGTGTGGCAGGAGCTGTCCGGAGGCTCCTTCGAGGAGGGGTTCGCCGGAGGGGCCCTCGGCGGAAGCGTGGCCTACGCCGGCAAGCGCATCGCCGCGGAGTCCTTCCCGGGCGCCGGCCTCCTCGGACGGGACGTGGCCGCCGTCGGCAGCTCCGTCGTTCGGAACGCCGCCGACGCCCGGCCGCTCCTCGACAGCCTGGCGCTGCCGGTGGGCCCCCTCCGGCTGTACCTGTCTCCCCGCGACCCGTCGGGCCCCAGGGTGGAGGCGGACGTGGCCGAGCTCTACTGGATCACCTACGGGCTGGTCGACCACCGTCTGGAGCTCGATGTCGGGGAGAGCGTCTCCTCCGGGGCGTTCGTCTTCGACGCCGAGCGGCCGCTGCTCCAACACGACGAGCCCGTCCTCGGGGTCGCGGCCGCCGGGGTCGTCTTCCTCAGCCCCGGCGGCGGCGACAGGCGGGACGCGACGCTGGCCCACGAGCGGGCCCACGTCCTGCAGCAGGACTTCATTCATCACGCGTGGTTCCGGCCCCTGGAGGACCACCTCGCCCGGAAGCTCCCCGCGGAGGGGCTCGTCGACACCGTCGACTACGACGTCCTCCACCCGGGCCTCCGCTGGACGACCGTGCACGCGGCCGGTTGGGACGGCCTCGGCACCCCGTTGCAGACCGAGGCCGAATTCCTCGAGGACCGGTGACAGGGCCCTCCACGACCCCGCGACGATCCCGCCCCCGGGCACACGCTCGCCTGGCCGCGGCGGTTCTCCTCCTCGCGACGGGGGCTGTCGGCTGCCTCGACATCGCCGACCCGGTCGAGCCGGAGCCCGGGCCCGGGCTGCTCAACGCGAGCGTCCTCCTGGCGGACGGCGAACGCCCCACGATGGAAGTGAGAGCCAGCTTCGAGCCCGGCGTGGCCTCCGGGGGTCGGGTCCGGTCGCCGGCGGGCCCCTCCCTCCGGGTCCTGGGGACGACCCTCGAGCCGAGCCCCGACCTAACCCGGGAGCCCGGCCGGCTGCGGTACCGGGCGACCGACACCCTCGACGCCGCGGAGCTGGACCGCGCGGAGCTGGAGATCGAGGGCCCCCGCCTCTCGGCGGAGCGCCCGCGGGCCGTCCGCTCCCTGCCCCTGATCTGGCGGGCCGGCCCCGACTCGGTGCGGCTCGTCGACGGCGAAGACCTCGAGCTCGCGCTGCGGGGGGTGCCCGACGGGACGGTGAACGAGGACCTCCAGATCCAGTGGAGGCTCGACGTTCTGGGGGGCGAGGGGAGCGACGTCTCCTTCTCGGCCTCGGGGAACTCCTCGATCCCGGATACCCTCGTGGTCCCGGACGGCGCCCTGCCGGTGTCGACGTCCGGAGGGCCGCTCGAGGCCGTCCTCCAGGCGGCGGTCCTGGTGCGGTCGCCCCCGGAGGAGACGGGCTAC
>CAZJJO010000200.1:0-1850 GCA_964546375.1 uncultured Gemmatimonadota bacterium | reverse complement strand
CACGAGTGGGAGGGCGGGGTGGCGCCCCAGCGCTACCTGCCCGACGAGCTGGAGGGGGCCCGCTTCTACGAGCCCGGCGAGCGGGGTCGGGAGGAGCGGATCGCCCGTCGGATGGAGCGGATCGCCGAGCTGCGGCGCCGCAACGCGGCGGCCGCCGGCGAGGAGGGGGAGGGGTCGGAGGGGGCGGGCTGAGCGGCGCCCACCCCGGACCCCGCCGGACCGGACGGGTGTACCCACGGGCCGAGAACGGGCGAGCACCGCGACGAGCCGCGACCAGCGAAAGGACCCCAGCCGCTACATGTTCGAGGTAGAGGTCGAGAAGGCCCCCGACGAGCGGGCGATCCTGGTGGGGGCTCCCCCCCGCGACCGTCCCCGGTCCCAGACCCGCGAGCACCTCGAGGAGCTGAAGCGGCTCGCCCACACCGCCGGCGCCGAGGTCCTGGGCGCGGTGGTCCAGCGCCTGGAGTCGCCCCACCCGGCCACCTACATCGGCAAGGGCAAGGTCGAGGAGGTCCGGCAGGTGGCCGAGGAGCGCGGCGCCACCCTGGTGCTGTTCGACGAGGACCTGTCGCCGGCCCAGGGCACCGAGCTCGAGGACCGGATGGGCGTCCGGGTGATGGACCGGACCGAGCTGATCCTGGACATCTTCGCCCTGCGCGCCCGCACCGCCGAGGCGAAGATGCAGGTGGAGCTGGCCCAGCTCCAGTACCTGCGCCCCCGCCTGAAGCGGATGTGGACCCACCTGGCCCGGCAGGCCGGCGGCATCGGGGCCCGGGGCCCCGGCGAGCAGCAGATCGAGACCGACCGCCGGCTCATCGACCGGCGCATCTCGATGCTCCGCGACCGGCTGGAGGACGTGGCCGAGTCGCGGGACGTCCAGCGGCAGGGCCGCGAGGACGCCTTCACGGTGGCGCTGGTGGGCTACACCAACGCCGGCAAGTCCTCGATCCTGAGCGGGCTGTCGGACAGCGACCTCTTCGTCGAGGACCGCCTGTTCGCCACCCTCGACTCGGCCACCCGCTCGGTGGAGCTGGGCGAGGGCTACGAGGCCCTGGTCACCGACACGGTGGGCTTCATCCGCAAGCTGCCCCACCACCTGGTGGCCTCCTTCCGCGCCACCCTGGAGGAGGTCGAGGAGGCCGACCTGCTGGTGCACGTCGTCGACGCCTCCGCCCCCAACTGGGAGGAGCAGGTCGAGACCGTCGAGGAGGTGCTCGAGGACCTGGGCGACGGCACCGACGGCACCGAGGTTCTGCTGGTCTTCCACAAGATCGACCGGCTGACCAGCGCCCAGGAGGAGACCCTCCGCGAGCGGACCGACGCCCTGCGCGGCCCCCGCGTGCTGACCACCGTCGAGCGCGAGGACGGCCTGGAGCCTCTGCGCGACGCGATCCAGGAGGCGATCCGCTCCCGCCGGGCCACCGTCCGGCTGGTGGTGCCGGTCTCCGACGGCCGCACCCTGGCCGAGGCCTACGAGGCCGGCGAGGTGCTGGAGCGCCGGCAGAACGGCACCGAGATCGAGCTGACGGCCCGGGTGCCCGAGGCGGTGGCCGGCCGCTGGGAGGGCCGCTCCGACCTGCGCGTCGACCGCCCGGACGCCGCTTGACGTCCGGGCTCCGGGTGGCGGTGATCGGCCCCGGCCGGGTGGGCGGCTCGCTGGCCGCCGCCCTCGCCGCCGCCGGGGTCGAGGTGGAGCTGAGGGGGCGGGCCGGCGACCCGCCCGATGAGCTGGCGGACCGGCTGGGGGCGGCCGCCGGGGCGGGGCCGCCCGGGCCCGGCGCCCCGACCCCGGCCACCCTGGTCTTCGCCGTCCCCGACGACCGGCTCGAGGCGACGGCGGCCGCCTGGGC
>CAZJJO010000199.1:0-1887 GCA_964546375.1 uncultured Gemmatimonadota bacterium | reverse complement strand
ACCCGGACCCCTGGGCGGGCGTGCCCGCCGGCGCCGTCCGGATGGACCAGTACTACGGCCGGGGCGAGTTCACCGGGGCCTTCGCGGGCGTCGACGCCGTCGAGGCCCTCACCCACTACCTCCTGGACTTCTACCCGCGCAACGGGACCGACCAGTTCGCCCGGGACCTCACCCATCTGGGCATCGGGGTGAGCCACGTGCCCACCACGGGCGCGGACGGCCCCGGCTGGGAGACCTACCTGACGATCTACTTCTACGCCTACCCGGCCGGGCAGGCCGTGCCCGGTACGTCTGCGAGCCCGGCCGCCGGGTTCACCGCGCCCTACGCCCCGCCGGCGGTGTCGCCGTTCCGGGACGTCTCCACCTCCCGCACGTTCTACAAGGAGATCGCCTGGCTGGCCGAGAGCGGGATCTCGAGGGGCTGGGTGGAGGCGGACGGGACCCGGACCTACCGGCCCGAGTGGGCGGTCAGCCGCGACGTGATGGCGGCGTTCCTCTACCGGGCCGACACACTCGTCTGAGGCCTCCGGGTCTCCCGCACCGTCCTTGGACGCGGAGAGGCCGGAGGCCCGGGACCGCGCGGGTCCTGGGCCTCCGGCCGTTCGCAGTGCCGCTCCGATGGGCTCAGCCGCGCCACCAGTCCTCGTGGATGGTGACGGGCGTCGTGCGCTTGTGCCGGGTCATGAGGTAGCGGCGCTCGATCTGCTCGGCCACGCCGTCGTCGACCTCACGGCCCTCCAGGTAGTCGTCGATGTCGTCGTAGGACACTCCCAGCTCGGCCTCGTCGGTCTGGCCGGGGCTGTCGTCGAGCAGGTCGGCGGTGGGGGCCTTCGACCACAGCCGTTCGTCGGCCCCGAGGGCCTTGGCCAGGAGCCGGTTCTGTCGCTTGTCCAGCCCGAACAGGGGCAGCACGTCCGCGCCGCCGTCGCCGTACTTGGTGAAGAACCCGGTCACGGACTCGGCGCCGTGGTCGGTGCCGAGCACCAGCAGGTTCCGTTCCCCTGCGAGCGCGTACTGGGCGATCATCCGCACGCGGGCCTTGATGTTGCCCTTGTTGAAGTCGGAGATCTCCCGGCCGGTGGCCTCGCGGAACTCGCCCTCGAAGCCGTCCACGGCGGGGGCCACGTTGTAGGTCACCGTGGTCCGGGGCCGGATGAACTCCAGGGCGGCCCGGGCGTCGTCCTCGTCGTGCTGGACGTTGTAGGGCAGGCGGACCGCCACGACGACGGCGTCCACGCCCGCCTCGGTGAGCCGGTCCACCGCCAGCTGCGCGAGCCGCCCGGCCAGCGTGGAGTCGAGGCCCCCGCTGATGCCGAGCACGAAGCCGTTCGTGCGGCTGGCCCGGAGGTAGTCGCAGAGGAAGCCGACGCGCGCTTCGATCTCCTGCTGGGGGTCGATCTCGGGCTTCACGCCCATCTCGTCGATGATTGCTGCCTGCAGTTTCCGCATGCCCCCATGCTAGTGCGGAGCTCTCGCGGGCCCGCAAGGACACCGCGGGAGGAGCCGCGTAGGATGCGGGCCATGCCCCTGCACCGCTCCAGGACCTCCGACCGGGCGCGCGAGCACGCGCCCCGCCGGGCCACCACCGTGGGCGCCGCCACCGGTGTCCTGCTGGCCGGGGCCGTGCTGTCCGGGTGCGGGTCCTCGAGCGCCGCGGAGCGCGTCGACGTCTACGCCGCCTCCTCCCTCACCGGGGCGTTCACGGACCTGGCCGCCGCGTTCGAGGAGCAGCACCCGGGCGTGGACGTGGCCCTGAACTTCTCCGGCTCGGCCGACCTCGCCGTCCAGATCGCCGAGGGCGCACCCGCCGACGTCTTCGTCGCCGCGGACGAGCCGACCATGCAGCGGGTCGTGGCCTCGGGCCGCGCGGCGGGCGAGCCGCTGGCG
>CAZJJO010000198.1:0-1908 GCA_964546375.1 uncultured Gemmatimonadota bacterium | reverse complement strand
AGGGGGTGATGGAGGCGGTCTGCCGGACGCCGGTCCTCCGCTTCCGCGACGACCTGACCGTCCGGGCCTCGCTCGACGAGGACGGGCTCACCCGCCTGGACGCCCGCTCGGCCTCGCGGGTGGGCGTGGGCGACCTGGGCACCAACGCCCGCCGCATCCGGCGCCTGTGGCGGTCGCTGGACCGCCGGCTGGAGCGGGTGCGGGGCTGAGAGGGCGGCCGCCCTAGCCCGCCGGGCGGGGCCGCTCCCGCCGACCCGCGCGGCGGATGGTCAGCTCGTCGCCCTCGGAGTAGCCCACCACGGTGGCGGCCGTCAGGTCGCCGGTGACGTTCACCGCCGTCCGGCACATGTCCAGGATCCGGTCGACGCCGAGGATCAGCGCGATCCCGGCCGCGGGATCGACGCTGGCGGGGAGCGCCTGCTTCAGCACCACCACCAGGATGATGATCCCGGCCGAGGGGACGCCGGCCGTCCCGATCGACGCCAGGGTGGCCGTGAGCACGATGCCGAGCTGGCCGGCCAGCGAGATGTCCCCCACCAGCACCTGGGCGATGAACATCGTGGCCACCGCCTGATAGAGGGCCGTGCCGTCCATGTTGATCGTCGCGCCCAGCGGCAGCACGAAGCTGGAGGTCTCGGTGCTCACCCCCAGCTCCTCCTCCGCCGTCTCCATCGTCACCGGCAGGGTGGCGTTGGAGCTGGAGGTGGAGAAGGCGATCAGCGGCACCTCGCGGATCCGCGAGAAGAAGTCGACCGGCGAGACCCGCGCCAGGAAGCGCAGCGCCGCGGGGTAGGTGAGGAAGGCGTGCAGGGCCAGGCCGCCCACCACCACCAGGCAGTAGACGGCCAGGCTCTGGAGCACCTCCATCCCGAACTGGGCGACCACCGCCGCGATGAGCGCGAAGACGGCGTAGGGGGCCAGCTTCATGATCCAGTGGACCATCTGCATGGCCGCCTCGTTCACGCCGTCGAAGAAGCCCACCACCGTCTCCTTGCGCTCCTCCGGCAGGGCGGCCACGGCGGCGCCGAAGAAGATGGCGAAGAAGATGATCGGCAGCATCTCCATGTTGGCCAGCGCCTCGACCGGGTTGGGCGGGATCATCCGGAAGAGGACGTCCAGCAGGCCGGGCGTCTCGCCCGCGGCCATCTCGACCTGCTGGCCGGCCTGCTCGGCGTACTGGCCGCGGATGCTCTCCAGCGCCTCCGGCGCGATGCGGCTGCCCGGGGCCACGAGGTTCGACAGGGCCAGCCCGATGGTCACCGCGACGGCGGTGGTGCAGACGTAGAAGGCCACCGTCTTGCCGCCGATCCGGCCCAGCCGCGCCATGTCGCCCATGCTGGTGACCCCGATCACCAGGCTGGCGAAGACCAGCGGGATCACCACCATGGTGATCAGGTCGATCCAGGCGTTGCCGAAGGGCTCCAGGAAGACCAGCGCGTCGGTCAGCCAGCCCAGGTTCGCCAGGTTGGCGACGACCCCGGCCGCGACGCCGAGAACCAGGGCGAGGCTGATCTTCGTATGGAGTTTCATGAGCGGTCCCGTCGGTGTGGAAGGGCGCGGAGCGGCGAGGTCGACCCGGCCGCCGGCCCCGGTCTCCGGGCTCGCGACGTCCCGGCACATCATAAGGAGCGTCCCGCTTGGACGGTAGAGCCGATCCGGCGATATCTTGCCGACCCGTCGTCCGCCGCCCCGATCCGTCCGTCGATTCGTCCCGATCCGTCCGTCGAGCCGCCCCGATCCGTCCATCGAACCCGTGAGGAGGCCGTGAGCACGCGACCGTCCCCGCCGACCCGATCCCCCGCCGTCGGCCCGGCCGGCGCCGCCCGGCTTTCCGCCGCCGCCCGGGCCCGGCCGGCGGCGCTCGCCCTGGCCCTGGCATGGGCGGCGCTTTCCGCCGCCGCCTGCGGC
>CAZJJO010000197.1:0-1933 GCA_964546375.1 uncultured Gemmatimonadota bacterium | reverse complement strand
ACCGCTGGTACATCGTCGAGTACGTCAGGCACCTCCAGCGCCAGGCCGGCGCCGACCCCGTCCGGGGCGCGGCCGGCCCGGCCGACGGTGCGGAGGCGAGATAGTGCGATGAGCGCCGACGCGAGCGCCTCCGAGGACGCCGGACACGGACCCGCCGACGCCGGCCGCCGGGACCTCTCCCGCGCCGAGCGGGCCCTGACCACGGTGCCGGGGCGGATCTCGGGCCCGGCGCTGGCCTTCTGGCTGGTCCTGGTGGCCGTCGGGGGGATCGGCTTCTGGACGTCGGTGGGCGAGGACCCGGCCCGGGCGTGGTCGACGACCTGGGCGAACCTGCTGTTCTGGACCGCCCTGGCCCAGGCCGGCGTGGTCTTCGGCGCGGTGCTCCAGGCCGCCAAGGGGCACTGGGGCAAGCCGTTCCGCCGGCTGGCCGAGGGCACGGGGGCCTTCCTGCCGGTCTCCTTCCTCCTGCTGGCGGCGGTCCTGGTGTGGGGCGCGCCCCACGTCTTCCCCTGGGTGGACGGCGCCGCCGGCGCCCGGGGCCACGTGAACCTGGGGTGGCTCACCCTGGACGGCGTCCTGTGGCGGAACCTCCTGTGGACGGCGGCGCTCTACCTGCTGAGCCTGTGGTGGCTCCGGGTGGCCCTCCGGGTCGACACCCCCGAGCTGGCCCGGAGGCTGTCGGGCTGGCGCCGGACGCTGGTCGAGTGGATCCGCGGCGGCTGGGAGGGCACCGGGGAGGAGCTGGAGCGGATCCGCGGCCGCGCCGGCTGGCTGGCCCCGGTGCTGATCCTGGCCTGGGTGGCCGTCTTCACGATGCTCTCGTTCGACCTGTCGATGTCGCTGATCCCGGGCTTCCTGAGCGTCGTCTGGGGGCCGCTGTTCTTCGTGGGCGGCTGGCTCTCGATGCTGGCGCTGGTGGCCGTGCTGGCGTGGGCCCACGGCAGCCGCTACGAGCTGGAGCACGCCTGGGGGAAGTGGAGCTACCACGACCTGGGCAAGCTGCTCTTCGCCTTCACCATCTTCTGGGCCTACCTGTGGTGGTCCCAGTACCTGGTGATCTGGTACGGCAACCTGGGGCGGGAGACGATCTTCTTCGAGCAGCGCACCGGCGGCGGGTTCGGCGCCTACTGGCTGCAGATGGTCCTCCTCTTCGGCGTCCCGTTCGTGGCGCTGCTGTGGCGGAAGCCGAAGATGAAGCCCGCCTGGCTGGCCTTCGTGTCGATGTTCACCCTGGCCGGCTTCTGGCTCCAGCGGCACCTGCTGGTCGAGCCCTCCACCCTGGAGGCCGGCTTCCGGCTCGGCTGGCCGGAGATCTCGGTCAGCCTCGGCTTCCTGGGCCTGTTCGGGCTCTGCTACAGCCTCTTCGCCAGCACCTTCCCCAAGGTGCCGATCCGCGACCTGCTGGTGGGCGAGGCGAGCACCGGGCCCTGACGCCCGGGTCCCGAGGCCCCGCACCCCGGGGGACCCGCCGCGCCGCCCCCCGCCCGGCGGCCGGCCGGAGCGCGCCCGTCGCCCGCCCCGCGACCGGTACGAAGGATGCATCGAGGGGTATGAGGTCCCAGGCGATCCTCATCCCATCCCAACCACCAGGACGGACGGCATCCCCATGGCAGACATCGACGAGATCAAGAACCGGACGGAAGCCCACCTGAACAAGTACCGCGAGCGGGCCCTCGACCTGCGCGAGGACCTCTCGGACGCCCGGGCGGCCACGAAGGTGCAGATGAAGGCGATGATCGAGCGGCTCGAGGAGAAGGCCGACGAGGCCGAGAGCCGCTTCAAGGACCTGAAGAGCTCCTCCGCCACCACCCGGTCGGACTACCAGGACCTGCTGGACGAGCTGATCGACGACTGGCAGTCCATGCTCAAGACCATCCGGCGCCGCATCCGCTGACGCCGGCGCCCGGCCCGCGGCGCTCCCGCGGCCGGGCAC
>CAZJJO010000196.1:0-2003 GCA_964546375.1 uncultured Gemmatimonadota bacterium | reverse complement strand
CTGGGCCGGCCCCGCTACAGCCGGCACATCTACGGCGACGCCGCCGACGTCTTCGTCGACGAGGACGGCGACGGCTACATGGACGACCTGAACGGCGACGGGCGGATCACCATCGCCGACGCCGAGGTGCTCTTCGAGATCGCCGACGCCATCGACCGCGAGGGCGGCGGCAACGCGCTGACCGGCGGGCTGTGGAAGTACCCGAAGACCAGCAGCCATCCGCCCTTCGTCCACGTGGACACCCGGGGGTTCGTGGCGCGCTGAGCGGGGGACCCGGCGGCCGCCCCGCGGGACCGGCCCGAGCCCGCGGCCGGACGGTCAGCCGGCCTCGGCCGCCGGGGCGCGGCGGGCCGCCGGCTCCACCAGCACCCGGGTGAGCCGGGGATCCACCTCCTTGACCCGCCGCTCGATCCGATCCACCACCTCGCCCACCGGGCCCTCCGCCTCGCCTGCGGCGAAGCGCAGCTCCAGCGCCAGCAGGACCTCGTCGGGGCTCAGGTGGATCCCCCGCATCTGCACGACCTCGACCACCGCCGGGTCCGCGGCGCACGCCGCACGGATCCGCTCCTCCAGCTCGCCGACGATGCTCTCGCCGACCATCAGGGCCCGGGTCTCGGCGGCGAGGAAGACGGCCACCCCCGCCAGGATGCAGCCGATGACGATGGAGGCGACGGCGTCCAGGACCGGCGCCCCGAGCCGGCGGGCCAGGAAGACCCCGAGGAACGCCACCACCACGCCCAGCAGGGCGGCGGCGTCCTCGGCCACGGGCACGTAGACGCGCGGGTCCTTGCTCGCCCTCAGCCGACGCCACAGGCCCGGCCCGCGGTCGCCGGCCATCAGGTGGTCCAGCGCCACCTTCAGGGCCACGGCCTCGACCACGAAGGCGATCCCCAGCACCCAGTAGTTCCAGGTCGGGTCACCGGGCACGGTCGGGTGGTCCAGGTGGGCGATCCCCTCGTAGAGGCTGAACCCGCCGCCGAGGCCGAAGAGGATCATGGCCACGATGAGGCTCCAGAAGTACATCTCGGGCCCGTAGCCGAACGGGTGCCGGCGGTCGGCGGGCTTGCGGCTGCGGCGGTCGCCGAACAGCAGGAGCGCCTGGTTGCCGGTGTCGGCCACCGAGTGGATGCCCTCGGAGAACATGGCCGAGCTGCCCGTGACCCCGGCCGCCACGAACTTCGCCACCGCGATGATGGCATTGGCCACCATCGCCGCCCAGACCGCGCCCGTGCTACCCCCCGCCATGGTCGTCCCTCCGGTCCGTCGCGGAGGCGGGGCGGCCGGCCGACCGCCCCGCCCGGGAAACCCGGCTCAGCCCTCCTGGTCGGCGTACTTCACCGAGCAGCCGTAGGGCCGGGCGGTCGGCCGGTCGACCTCCTCGCCGGCCATCGCCTGCTCCAGCGCCCGGTCCACGAGCTGGGTGGCCCGCTCCAGGTCCTCGATGCGGGCGGTGGGCACGTCGTCGATGCCGCCCATGTAGACCACCTCGCCCTCGGGATCGATGACGAACATGTGGGGGGTGGTCCGGGCGCCGTACTTCCGGCCGACCTCGCCCTCGGGGTCCATCAGGATGGCGTCGGCCTTCACACCGAACTCCTTCCCCCGCTCCCGCATCTCGTCGGGTGGATGATAGCCCTGCTTGCCGGGGGCCGAGGAGACGATCGCGAACCAGTTCACGCCCCGCTCGGTCCACTTCTCCTGCTGGCCCGGGATGTTCCCGCTCTCGTAGTGCTTCTGGACGTAGGGGCAGCCGTAGTTGAGCCACTCGAGCACCACCCACTCGCCGCGGTAGTCCTCCAGGGCGTGCTCCTCCCCGTGGGTGTCGGGCAGGGTGAAGGCGGGCGCCTCCTTCCCGACGGCGGGGCCGTCGTCGGCGCCCTCCTGGGCGGCCACGGCGTCGGGCGCGGCGGCGGCCAGCAGCAGCGCCAGGGCGGGGACGAGGGCCAGGCGGACGAGGCGGCGTGCGTGGCGGAAGCTCATGCTCGGTCCTCCGAGGTGGCGGG
>CAZJJO010000195.1:0-2025 GCA_964546375.1 uncultured Gemmatimonadota bacterium | reverse complement strand
GGCGTCGGGCCGCTCAGGACGCCCCCCGGACGTCGTCCAGCGCCCCGGCCACCGCCTCCAGGGTCCGCTCGATCTCCTCCTCGCCGTGGGCGGTCGACAGGAAGCCCGCCTCGTAGGGCGAGGGCGCGAAGAAGACCCCCCGATCGAGGCAGGCCCGGTGGTAGCGGGCGAACAGCTCCGCGTCGACGTCCCGGGCGTCCGCGTAGTCGCGGACCGGCTCGTCGCGGAAGGCGACCCCCCACATCGACCCCACGGCGGTCCCGGTGGCGGGGATCCCCCGCTCCCGGGCCTCGGCGACGATGCCGTCCACCAGCCGCCCGGCGCGCTCCTCCAGCCGCCCGAACGGATCCTCCCGGCGCAGCACCTCCAGCTGGGCGCGGCCCGCAGCCATGGCCAGGGGGTTCCCGCTGAGCGTCCCCGCCTGGTAGACCGGCCCCAGCGGCGCGACGTCCTCCATGACCTCCCGCCGGCCGCCGAACGCGCCGACCGGGAGGCCGCCGCCCACCACCTTGCCGAGCGTGGTCAGGTCGGGCTCGACCCCGTAGCGCTCCTGGGCGCCGCCCGGCGCCACGCGGAAGCCGGTCATGACCTCGTCGAAGATCAGGAGGCTGCCGGCCGCGGCGGTCAGCTCCCGGAGCCCCTCCAGGAACCCCTCCGCCGGCGGGATCACGCCGGCGTTGCCGACCACCGGCTCCAGGATGACCGCCGCGATCCGATCGCCGTGCCGGTCGAACGCCTCCTCCACCGCCCCCGGGTCGTTGAACGGGACGGTGATCGTCAGCTCGGAGAGGGCGGCCGGCACGCCGGGCGAATCCGGCAGGCCCAGCGTCGCGACCCCGGAGCCGGCCTGGACCAGGAAGGAGTCCCCGTGGCCGTGGTAGCAGCCCTCGAACTTCACCAGCAGGTCCCGCCCCGTGTGCCCCCGGGCCAGGCGGACCGCCGACATGGTGGCCTCGGTCCCGCTGTTCACGAACCGGAGCATCTCGACCGACGGCACGAAGTCCCGCACCAGCTCGGCCAGCTCCACCTCGCCGGCGACGGGGGTCCCGTAGCTCGTCCCGCGGGCCGCCGCCTCCCGGACCGCCTCCACCACCTCCGGGTGGGCGTGGCCCAGGATCAGGGGACCCCACGAGAGCACGTAGTCGATGTAGCGGCGGCCCCGGGCGTCCGTCAGCCGGGCCCCCCGGCCGGACTCGGCGAAGAAGGGCGTCCCGCCCACCGAGCCGAACGATCGGACGGGGGAGCTGACGCCGCCCGGCATCACGTCCCGGGCGCGGCTCCAGAGGTCGGATCCGTCCGTCATCCCTCGAAGACCTCCACGTCGTCGGGCGGCTCGAACCGGAACAGCGAGTCGGGCAGGGTCAGCCCGGTCTCCAGCTCGTCCAGCTCGATGGTCCGCACGGTCTCGCTGCGGTCGGTGAACTCCAGCTTCCGGACCAGCCACCGGCGGGCGTCGATCCAGATCCGGACCCGGGCGTAGGCCGCGCCCTCCGCGCCGGGCTCCAGCACCAGCCGGTGGACCGGTCGGCCGTCCAGCGTGTCACGGCCGGCGTGGCGCGGCCGGTAGGCGGTGCGGGCGCGCTCCAGGATCCGGCCCTGCAGGTCGACGATCTCTCCGCTCCGGCCCGCCCCGCCCCGCTCCAGCTCCGTCCGGACCACCTGGCCCGGATGGCTGCTCGGATAGTGCAGCCACACGTGGCGGCCGTCGGAGACCACCAGGTCCCCCTCCGGCTCCTCGAAGTCCATCCGGAAGAGCCCCGGCCGCTCCTGGTACCAGGCGCCCCGGCCCTCGCGCCGGCGGGGCGGATCGAAGGCCCGCATCTCGATGACCTGCCGGAAGCGGGCCTTCAGGGTCTCCAGCGAATCGTAGGCCCGGCGGGCGCGGTCGAGGATCCGGTCGACGTCCACCGGGCTGTCGGCGGCGACCGCCCCGGCCGGGGCGCCGGAGGACCGGACGGGGGAACCGGACCGGGCCGCCGCCTCGGCGCCGTCCGGACCGGCGGGGCCGGCCGCCGTCCCCGCGCC
>CAZJJO010000194.1:0-2036 GCA_964546375.1 uncultured Gemmatimonadota bacterium | reverse complement strand
GGCGGCATCTACTACGGGATGATCGGCGCCGAGCGGGCGGCCGAGGTGCTGGACGGGTCTCTGGCGGACGACCGGCTCGACGCCGGGACGCTGTCGGCCTACGAGGCGGCCTGGCACGACCGCCTGCTGGGCGAGATCGAGGCCGGCCGCCGGCTGCAGCGGGTGGGCGCCGATATGGCCGACGAGGAGATCGACCGGCTCTTCCGCGCCCTGCAGGGCGGCTTCGGTTCCGCCGTCCGCGAGATGGTCCGCTTCGACTGGCACCGGCCGGCCCTGCGGGTCCTGCTGGGCCGCTCCGCCCCCTGGCGCGAGGCCGTCGGCCGCGTCGTGCCCGCGATCGCGCCCGACTGAGGCGGTGGCCGCCGAGGCCGGGACGGGGGTCCCAACCGAGCCGGTCCCGCCCGCCAAGCGGGCGTTCGACGTGGCCCTGGCCGCCGCGGGCCTCCTGCTCTCGGCGCCGCTCTGGGCGCTGATCGCGGCGGCGATCAAGGTCGAGGACGGCGGCCCCGTCTTCTACGGCCAGGAGCGGGTCGGCAAGGGCGGCGAGCTGTTCCGGAGCTGGAAGTTCCGCTCGATGACGCCCGGCCCGGAGCCGGGATCCGCCCGGAGGCACGAGCGGCAGGCCGGCCCCGACGACCCGCGCACGACCCGGGTCGGCCGGATCCTCCGGCCGATGGCCCTGGACGAGCTGCCCCAGCTCTGGAGCATCCTGAAGGGGGACATGAGCTTCGTCGGCCCCCGTCCCCTGCTGCCCGAGGAGGAGCACCGGCGGGAGGGAGAGGTCGTCCGGCTGGACGAGGTCGAGGGCTACGCGCGCCGGCACTCGGTCCAGCCGGGGCTCACCGGGCTGGCGCAGGTCCGGGGCCCCCGGGATCTGAGCCCCCGGGACAAGTTCCGCTACGACCTGCTGTACGTGGAGAACCGCTCGCTGGGGCTGGACCTGCGGCTCCTCCTCCGGTCGGTCTGGATCAGCCTCCGGGGGGCGTGGCCGGAGGTGGGCCGGGAGGAGGGGTGAGGCCGGCCCGTCCGGGGACACTACCCGGGGTCGGACGCGGTCCCGCCCCGGGGGCTTCCGTCCGCCTCGCGCCGGTCCCGCTCGCCGGGCGTCGGTTCGTCGGCGTGGAGCCGGACGTACCCGTCGCCGGCGAGGCCGGCCAGCCCCGCGAGGAACCCGGCGGAGAAGGCGGCGTCGGCGGCCATGCGGACCGCGGCGCCCCGCCCCTGGTGGGGGAGGCCCGCCAGCCGCAGGGGGCTGAGGATCCCGCGGCCCAGCGCGCGGGCCGTCCGCATCAGCGCCCCACCTAGGGTCCGGTCGCGCCACCGCAGCACCTGCCCCGCCGTCGTCCCGAACCGGTAGTACCGGCGGACGAGCCAGCCGGCGCGGGCCCGATATTCGGGGACCGGATCGAAGACGACCGCCTCGTCGATCCAGACGATCTTTCTGTCCAGCCCGTGGACGCGGTGGAAGAAATCGGTGTCGCTGCCGCCGGCCCCGGCGAGGCTCTCGTCGAACCAGGTCCCCATCTCGTCGAGGATCCCGGTCCGGAAGGCGACGTTGTGGGTGTAGGCGATGTCCACTTCCCGGCCGCTCCGGTGCCGGGTGCGCTGGAAGAGCCCCGCCCGGGGGATCCAGTCCGGGGTCCCGGCCGGGTACAGCGGCACGCGGGGGCCGGTCGCCACGTCCGCCCCGTGGCGATCGAGGCCGTCCAGGAGGGCCTCGAGCCAGCCCCGCTCGGCCCAGTCGTCGTCGTCCAGGATGGCGATCACGTCCGTGTCGTCGGCCGCCTCCGCCAGCCCGCGGTTGCGCGCCATCGGGATGCCGCGCCGCGGCTCGAGGACGTAGCGGACGGACCACGGGATCCGCTCGGACCACCGGTCGACGACGGGTCGGGCCGAGCCTTCGGGGTCGTTGTCGACGACGATCAGCTCGACCTCGCGGGCGTCGCCCTCGTCGCGCGGGCCGGCCCGCGACCGCCGCAGGCGGGCCAGCGGCCCCGGGCGCCGGGGGGGGGACAAGCACAAGGCGCCGCGCGACG
>CAZJJO010000193.1:0-2051 GCA_964546375.1 uncultured Gemmatimonadota bacterium | reverse complement strand
TCACCGTCTCCGAGAAGCGCTCCATCTCCTCCAGCTGCGGGCTGAACTGGAGCAGGAGCAGGTCGACGCCGGCCTCCTCGAACTCGTCGATCCGCCGGGAGACCTGCTCCGGCGTGCCCACCAGGCCCGAGTGCAGGCCCCGGTTGGAGACGGCGTAGTCCTCCGGCGACAGCTCCCGCTCCAGGTCCGTGCCGTCCACCCAGTCCTGGAAGGAGTGGTAGTCCAGGTCGTCGCCGGCGCCGGTGATGCGGCGCATCTCCTCGCGGGCCTCCTCCTCGGTCTCCCGCACGACGGCGAAGCCGGAGACGCCGTACCGCATGGCCGGGAGCCCCTTCTCCCGGCGCCGGTGGCGCATGTCGTCGATCTTCGACCGCACCCGGGCCGGCGGGTCGCCGTGCATCACGTAGGCGTCGCAGAGGCCCGTGATCATCTCCTTGCCGGCCTCCGACTCGCCGCCGGCGTACACCGTGGGCCGGGGGTCGGAGGCGGGCTTCGGCTCCAGGATGGCGTCCTCCACCTCGAAGTAGTCGCCGGAGAGCGAGAAGCGGTCCTCCCGCCACATGCCGTCCACCACCTCGAGCCACTCGGCCGCGCGCTCGTAGCGCTCGTCGTGGCGGTCGAACTCGGCGCCGTACTTCCGCGCCTCCTCCTCCCACCACGAGGCCACCAGGTTCAGGGACAGTCGCCCGCCCGAGATCCGGTCGATGTTGGCCGCCTGCTTGGCCAGCACCGCCGGCGGGTGGAAGGTGGGGCGCACCGCCACCATGAGCTCCAGCGTGCGCGTGACCGCGGCCAGGGCCGCCGCCGTGCTCCACGCGTCGAGCGAAGGCGCGTCGGCCTCCTTGATGTCGTTCAGGAAGAGCTCGGCGATCAGCGTCAGGTCGAAGCCGATCTCCTCGCTCCGGCGCGCCAGCCGCTCGACGTACTCCCAGCTCGCCTCCATCCCCTCGTCCTCGACGTTCCGAAGCCAGCCGCCGAAGACGGGGAGCCAGTATCCGTATCGCATCGAAGGTCTCCGTGTGTTCGAGGTGATTCGTCGCGTCGGTTCGTCCGTCGCTCTCGCTCGTCGCCCGCGTCGCTCCGGGCGGGCCGCCCGCACGTCGTACCGGCGGGTCCGCGTCGGGGCCGTCCGTCCCGCCCCCGACGGGCGGGGCGCTCAGGGCCGCACCGGGGGGTCCAGGCTCTCCTCGACCGTCGCCGAGAACGGCACCGCGGACGGTCGCGACGGGCTCCCCCGCGGCGCCGCCGTCCCGGCCCCGCCGCGCCCCCGATCGCCCTCGGCTCGTCGCGCCTCGCGGGCCAGGTAGTCGGCCAGCCGCCCGAAGGGGTCGAAGCCGAGCAGCTCGTCGGCGTCGGCGACGAAGTTCGAGAGGGCGTTCACGTCGTAGTAGCGCACCGTCCCGTCGCGGTCGTCCACCATGTACTCGACGCCGCCCACCTCCATGCCCGCCGCGCGTACGATCCGCTCCACGTCGGCCGCGACCTGCGGCGGCGGCTCGACCGGCTCCACCGCGCGCCCGAGGTCGTCCTCCCCCTCCTCGCCGGAGGGGATGTCCGCCGGACAGAGGTCGAAGCAGTCCTCCGCGGCCCGCACCCGGATGGCGTACAGGACCTCGCCGTCCAGCGTCTCCACGCGGGTGATCGTCCCGCCGCGGCGGGGCACGAACTCCTGCACCAGGGCCGCCCCGTCGGGGCCGAAGTCCAGCTCGCCGCCCGCGGCCGCGGCCTCCAGCTCGCCGGGCCCGTCGAAGCGGGCGATGCCGGCGCCGCTGCCGCCCACGTCCGCCTTGACCACCACCGGCCAGCGGAGCTCCCCGGCCGCCGCCGGGACCTCCGCCGGGGTGTGGACGACCCGCGCCGACGGGAAGTCCAGCCCCAGGCCGTCCAGGAGCGACAGCTGCAGCGCCTTGGAGGTCTCCACGCGGAAGGCGTCGGTGCCGTTCACCACCCGGACGCCGCGGGCCTCCAGGTGGGCCAGCCAGCCCCGGGCGTAGGCGACGCCGCCGGGCAGCCCCCGCAGGTAGGCCGACGGGCTCATCCGGTTGAAGACC
>CAZJJO010000192.1:0-2068 GCA_964546375.1 uncultured Gemmatimonadota bacterium | reverse complement strand
GCCTACGCGGCCCGCGCCCCGGCCAGCCCCTCCGCCACCCGCCCGGCCTCGGCCAGGCGGCCCGGGATCCCGGCCCGCGACTCGTAGGCCGCGCAGATCCGCATCCCCGCCGGCAGCTCCATCTCCTCCAGCGCGGCGCGGCTCCGGTCCCAGGCGGCCATGCGCGTGCGGCTGACGCGGAGAGCCTCCGCGCCCCGGCCGGTGACGCGGCGGAACTCGTCGACCGCCGTCGCGGCCAGCTCCCCGTCGGACCGCTCGACGGCCTTCGGCGCGGTGGCGCCGCCCAGGTAGGCCGTGTGGACGCCGTCCCGGCCGTGCCCGGGGCCGAACAGGCTCTCGTTGAAGGTCACGCCCCGGGTGACGAAGCCCTCCCCCGCCGCGACCTGGTAGCCGTAGCCCTCCGGCCCGTCGGCCACCTCCAGGTGGACCACGGCCAGCGGGTTGTAGCGGATCCGGGCCAGCCGGGCCGCCGCCTCCGGGGCGGCACCCTCGAGGATCTCGGCGGCCGCGTCGGCCGGGCAGGTGAGCACCACCCCGTCGGCGGCCACCTCGCCGGCGCGGGACCGCACCCGCCACCCGTCGCCGTCCGACCGGACGCTCCGTACCGGGTCGGCGAGGCGGACCCGATCGGCCCCCTCCCGGTGGAGGGCGTCGGTGAGCTCCTGCATCCCGCCCTCGAAGGTCGCCGCCGGCGGGGCGCGGTCTCCGGACAGCAGCCAGCGGGCGGCGGCCGCCAGGAGGCTTCCGCCTCCCATCTCGGCGGTCTCCAGGGCCGGGCCCAGGGTGTGGCGCACGAGCATGTCCCGGGGATCGGATCCGTAGATGCCCCCGTACAGGGGCCCCACCAGCCGCTCGTAGGCCTCGCGCCCCAGCTTCCGGGACACGAACTCGGCCACGGTCTCGCCGTCGCGGGCGGGCCCGGTGAACGGCTCCAGGAGCATCCGGAGGCGGCCGCGCCAGGTGAACAGGTCGGTCGTCAGGAAGGCGCCGAGCGACGTCGGGACCCGGCGCAGCTTCCCGTCGGCGTAGACGTGCAGGGGAATCCCGTCGGGGGCGCGGACCAGCCGGTCCTCCAGCCCCAGGTCGGCGACCAGGCGGCGGACGGGCGCCACCAGCCGCGTGCGCTGGGGCCCGTCCTCCAGCACCCGGCCTCCGACCCGGGCCGAGCGAATCACCCCGCCCGGGCGGTCCTCGGCCTCCAGGACGACGCAGTCGACGTCCCGGGCGGCCAGCGCCCGGCCGAGGGCCAGGCCGGTGACGCCGGCGCCCACGACGGCCACCCGGGTGCGCTCCACCGGATCCCCCGCCCCGTCAGGCTCGCCTCGCCCCGCCGGCCCGGCTCGGGCGGCTCAGCCCCCCCGGTCCGCCAGGTGGCCGTCGATCACCAGCAGCGAGGCGCCGCTGCCGTCGATCCGCTCGAGCTTGCCGATCAGGGTCTCGAAGGTGTCCTCCTCCTCGACCTGCTCCTCGACGAACCACTCGAGCATGACGGCCGCCGGATGGTCATCGACCTCCCGGGCCAGCTCGTAGAGGTCGTGGATGTGGCCGGTGACCTTCCGCTCGTGCTCCAGGGCCGCGCGGACGGCGTCGGTGGCCGAGCCGAACTCGGCGGTGGGGGCCTCCAGGGCGCTCAGGTCGACGCGGGCGCCGCGCTCGTGGAGGTGGTCGATGAGCCGGAACGCGTGCTCCCGCTCCTCCTCCGACTGGGCCCGCATCCAGGCGGCGAAGCCCGACAGGCCTTCCTCCTCGAACCAGTTGGAGAGGGAGAGGTAGAGGTAGGCCGCCTGCAGCTCGCGGCGGACCTGGGCGTTCATCGCGTCGCGGACCTGGTCGTTCACGGCCATCGGACTCTCCCTTTCGGATTCGCTCGGGTGGTGGCGGGACGCTCGTGCGGGACCGCCGCCGCCCGCCGGCCGGTGCCGCCGGGCGCGGGCCCCGGTCCCCTGTTCCTGCAAGAGCCCGGCCGCTCGTCCGGGCCGCCGGACGGCCTGTCGGAGCGACAGGGGCCGCGCCGAATCGGCACCGTCGCCCGTCCCGGCCCCCGGCTCGCCGCCGGCACATGCCTTGC
>CAZJJO010000191.1:0-2083 GCA_964546375.1 uncultured Gemmatimonadota bacterium | reverse complement strand
CCGGGCCACGCCGACTTCTCCGAGGACACCTACCGGACGCTGATCGCCGCCGACAGCGCGGTGATGCTGCTGGACAACCGGAAGGGCGTGGAGCAGCAGACCCGGAAGCTCTTCCGCGTCTGCGACCGCCGGGACATCCCCATCTTCACCTTCGTCAACAAGTGCGACCGGGTCGGCACCGACCCCCTCCAGCTCCTGGACGACGTGGAGGAGGACCTGGGGATGGCCTGCTGGCCGGTGACCTGGCCGATCCTGGACGGCCCGGACTTCCTGGGCGTCTACGACCGGCTGACCGAGCGGGTCCACCTGTTCGAGAAGGGCGAGCACCACGGCCAGGAGAAGGTCGAGGCCACGACCTTCGGCCTGGACGACGACGCGGCCGGCGAGCACCTGGGCGAGCGGGTGGTGGACGAGCTGAGGGAGCAGCTCGAGCTGCTGGAGCTGGCCGGCGCCGGCTGGGACGAGGAGGCCTTCGAGGCCGGCGACCTCTCGCCCACCTTCTTCGGCTCGGCGCTGACCAACTTCGGGGTGGAGAACTTCCTGGACCACTTCCTCGAGATGGCGCCGCCGCCCCGGCCGCGGCCGTCGGACCGGGGGAGGGTGGATCCGGCCGGGGAGGCCTTCACCGGGTTCGTCTTCAAGATCCAGGCGAACATGGACCCCAACCACCGGGACCGGGTGGCCTTCATCCGGATCTGCTCGGGCACGTTCGAGCCGGGCATGGAGGTCACCGACGTCCGCTCCGGCGACAGGGTGCGGCTGACCCAGCCGCGCAAGTTCATGGCCCGGGAGCGGGAGACGCTCGAGGAGGCCTGGCCGGGCGACGTCGTCGGCGTCCTGGACCGGGGCGACATCCACATCGGCGACACCCTCTCCGAGGACGGCGACCTGAGCTTCGGGGGCGTCCCGCGCTTCTCGCCGGAGCACTTCGCCCGGATCCGGGTCCCGGACCCGCTCCGGCGCAAGCACCTGGACAAGGGCCTGAAGCAGCTCTCCCAGGAGGGGGCGGCCCAGGTCTTCTACGAGACCTCGGTCACGGGGCCGTCGCCCATCGTGGGGGCCGTGGGCGTCCTCCAGTTCGACGTGCTGGTGCACCGGCTGGACACCGAGTACGGCGTGGAGGCGAAGCTGGAGCGGCTGCCCCACGGCCGGGCCCGGTGGGTGGAGGGGCCGGAGGAGGCCGTCGAGCGGGTGGCGGGCAAGTACGGACGGAAGCTGGTCTACGACGCCGAGGGCCAGCCGCTGATCCTGTTCGAGAACGACTTCCAGCTCCGCCGGGCCCGGGAGGACGCCGACGAGGAGGGGGTCGAGCTCCACGAGGTGGCGCCGGGCTCCTCGGCCGAGTTCTGAGCGGGCGCCGCGCCGGCGGACGGGGCGTCTCGTCCGGCCGCGGCCGGGCCGGTCGGGATCCGGGCCCGGGGGAGGTGACGCTCGTTGACGCCCCCGGCCCCGGGAGCTACGTTTCCGGGTCGACGAGGAGCCGGAGACGGACCCGGCTCCGCCGCCCCGGAAGCGCCGTCGCCCGGCCGGTCCCGCCGTGCCGGGCGTCGGTGTTCGGCGGGGCGGGTCGTCGGAACGGAGGTCGCGCCCGGGCGTACGCTCGGGAGGACCCGACGGCGGCCGGCCCTCGCCGGTCCGCCCCCCGCCAGCGAGGCGAGCACCGCGACACGGAGCCCGAGATGCCCAAGATGAAGACCAACCGGTCGGCCGCCAAGCGGTTCAAGGAGACGGCCACCGGCAAGTACAAGTACTACCACGCCGGGAAGAGCCACATCCTGACGAAGAAGACGACGAAGCGGAAGCGGCGTCTCCGCAAGGCGTCGATCGTCTCGCCCGCCGACCACCATCGGGTCCGGCGCCTCCTGGGCGGCGGCCGGGCCGACCCCGGGAAGGGGGGCGGCTCCGAGCGGCGCCCGTCGGTGGTGCCCAACGAGCAGCACGAGCGCATCATGGAGCTGCTGAAGGGCCAGGGCTGACGGGCCTCCGCGTCGATCGATCAGCCTCTCATAGATCCAGCCAGGGAGCGACCATGACCCGGGTCAAGACCAGCGTGGCCACCAAGAAGCGCCGCAAGAAGATCCTC
>CAZJJO010000190.1:0-2115 GCA_964546375.1 uncultured Gemmatimonadota bacterium | reverse complement strand
CGATGGCCTCGGGCTGGTCGCCCGTGGGCTCGAAGGGGAGCTGGAGGTCGAAGTCTGCTGTCTCGGCCATCGTGGGGACGCTGCCTCGCGTGGGGCTCGACGGGTGCCGGACGACGGGCGACGGGGGCGACCCGGGCCGGCGCCGGGGCGGCCCGAGCGGCACGATCTGATACGACCGAGCCCCCGCTGGGTTCGCCCTCCCCCCGACCCGCTGCGACCCGGGCGCCCCCGTTTGATGCGCCCGGTCCCGTCCCCGATATTGCCCGCGGCCGCGCCGCGGCCGCCGCGCCTTTTCTCTCCCATCCCGACACGGGAACTCGATGAGCAGCGACCCCTACGGCGGCAACCTCGTGGACCGGACCACGGCCCCGGAGCAGGCGGAGGCCCTCCGATCCCGCGCCGACGACCTCCCGACGATCCGCGTGAACCACCGGATCCTGAGCGATCTGTACCTGATCGCCGTGGGCGGGCTGTCGCCGCTCACGGGCTTCATGGACCGGGACGACTACCTCTCCGTGCTCGAGGACATGCGTCTCGCCGACGGCCTGCCCTGGGCCGTGCCCGTGGTGCTGCCGGCCACGGAGGCCGAGGCGGCCCACCTGCAGGAGGGGGGCGAGGCCGCCCTGGTGGACGGTGACGGGGAGCTGGCCGCCGTCGTCGACGTGGAGAACGTCTACGACCGCGACGTGGAGCGGGAGGCCCGCTCCGTGTACGGGACCGACGAGGACGCCCACCCCGGCGTCGCCGCCATCCGGAGCATGGGCGAGAAGTACGTGGCCGGGCCCATCCGGTACACCTATCCGCGGGACATCTCCGGCTTCCCGGCGGACAACCTGACGCCGGCCGAGACCCGGGCCCGCATGGACGATCTGGGCTGGGACACGGTGGTGGGCTTCCAGACCCGCAATCCGATCCACCGCGCCCACGAGTACATCCAGAAGTGCGCCCTGGAGCTGGTGGACGGGCTGCTGGTCCATCCCCTGGTCGGGGAGACCAAGGAGGGGGACGTCCCGGCCGACGTCCGGATGCGGTGCTACCGGACGATCCTGGACGGCTACTTCCCGGACGAGCGGACCATGCTCTCCGTGCTGCCGGCGGCCATGCGCTACGCCGGTCCCCGGGAGGCGGTCCACCACGCCATCATGCGCCGCAACTACGGGTGCACCCACTTCATCGTCGGCCGTGACCACGCCGGCGTCGGCGACTACTACGGCACCTACGACGCCCAGGAGATCTTCGGGGAGCTGGACCAGGAGGCGCTGGGGATCACCCCCATGAAGTTCGAGCACGCCTTCTGGTGCGAAGTCACCGGCCAGATGGCCACCTCCAAGACGTCGCCGGCCGGCCCCGAGGACCAGATCTACCTGTCGGGGACGAAGGTGCGGCAGATGCTCCGCGAGGGGGAGCGCCCGCCGGAGGAGTTCAGCCGGCCGGAGGTCGCGGACGTGCTCATGGAGGCGTACCGGTAGGCTCGCCGTCGGCGGCCTTCCCCGGGGAGCCCGGCGTCGGGGGCGTCGGCACCGGCAGGCAGCCCCGCTTCCGGAGGCTCACGTAGCCGTCGGCGCCCAGGATCACGTGGTCCCGGAGCGGGATCCCGAGCAGCGCCCCGCTGGCGCCGAGCTGGCCGGTCACCGCCCGGTCCTCCTCCGAGGGCTCCGGGTCCCCGCTCGGGTGGTTGTGGGCCACGACCACCGAGGCCGCCGATTTCCGCAGCGCCGGGGCGAAGACCTCCCGCGGGTGGACCAGCGAGGCGTTGAGCAGGCCGACGGTGATCCGCCGCTCCGACAGCACCCGGTTCTGGGTGTCCAGGTAGAGCGCCCAGAACTCCTCCTGGCGGCGGTCCCGGAGCAGGGGCGCCAGGCGCCGACTCACGTCCCGCGGTCCCGAGATGCGCCGGCCCGCGCTCCGCCGCTCCGCCGTCATGCGACGCCCGAGCTCCAGGGCCGCGCAGAGCGCCGCCGCCCGGGCCGGGCCGATGCCGGGCACCCCCTCCAGGTCCGGGGGCGAGGCGGCGCCGAGCCGCCGGAGCGACCCGCCGTGGCGTCCCAGCAGGGCCGCCGCCAGCCCCAGGGCCGACTCCCCCGCCCCGCCGCTCCCGATCACCCGGGCCAGCAG
>CAZJJO010000189.1:0-2145 GCA_964546375.1 uncultured Gemmatimonadota bacterium | reverse complement strand
GGTCCCGGTCGCGGCCGCTGTGGAAGCCCAGCTCCCGGATCTCCTCCCACTGGGTCCGCGACAGGACGTGGAGGGCGAAGGCGCCGGTGGCGGCCAGCAGCTCGTGGGTCAGGTGGCGCTTGAAGACGTAGAAGGCCACCCGCTGGCGGCCCGGCACCAGCGAGGCCCGGATGGCGCTGTTGACGATCAGCCCGTTGAGCCGCTCGCCCCGGCGGGTGGTCACCGCCACGATGGGCGAGGTCAGCTCGCGGAGCAGCTCGTAGGTGTCGCTCTCGTCCAAGCTCGCTCTCCGGTCGGTTCGAGGTGGACGGCTCGGACGGATCCCCCCCGGCTCCGAGCCCGATCCTCCCTGCACCGGGCGGCCCCGGCGCTCACGGGCGGACCGGGCGCCAGGGGCCGGCCCCCTCCGAACCCTCAAGGTGGCCGCCCCCCGCACCCCGGACAACCGGGCGCCGCGGACCGCCCCCGGCGTCCTCCCTCCGTCGCCGCGGCCCGCCCCGGATCTCCCCGCCCGGGGTCGTCGGCGCCACGATTTCGGTCCCCGTCCGCGTCGCGTGCTTGCGCCCCCCGGGGGTCCGGCCGACCTTGCCGGCCATGTCCTCCCGCGCCGCCCGCTGGCTCTTCGCCGCCGTCGCCCTCCTCTTCGCCGCCCTTTTCGTCCGGCTGGGCCTCTGGCAGCTCGACCGGCTCGGGGAGCGCCGCGCCGAGGTGGCCGACCGGCAGGCCCGGCTCGCCCGGACGCCCCTGCGGATCGACGCCGGCGAGGTGGAGCGGCGGCCCGGGAGCGCCGCGCCCTTCCCGCCCTCCGACAGCGCCGGCTGGCGGCGGGTCGTGGCCGAGGGACGCTTCGACTACGCCCGCGAGGCCGTGCTCTCGCCCCGCTCGCGGCAGGGCTCGCCCGCCGTCTACGTGGTCACGCCGCTGGTGGTGGCCGACTCGGCGGCCGTGCCCGTGATCCGCGGGTCCCTGCCCGCCCCCGACGGGCTCCACGCCCCCCTGGCCCGGGCCCGGCCCGTGTGGGCGCGGACCGACTCGGCCGCCCGGGGCGCAGTCACCGGCCGGCGGCCGGGGCCGGCATCGGAGGCCGGCGCGGCGGAAGATGCTCCGCGCCGGCCCGTGGTCACCCGCCCGGCGGCGCCGCGGGTGACCGTCCACGGCACGGCCCATCCCCCGTCCGGCGAGCCGGCGTCCGCGCCCGACACCCTCCACGCGGCCGGCGGGGTCCATCCGGTCCTGGCGGAAATGGACCCGGCCCGGCTGGACTCGATCTGGCCCTGGCGGACGGCGGGCTTCTACGTGCGGGCCGACTCCAGCACCGAGCGGATCCCGCCCGCCGCGGACGGCCGACCCCCGCTCCGCGCCCTGCCGCCGCCGGCCCTCGACGAGGGCCCCCACCGGATGTACGCGGTCCAGTGGTTCGCCTTCGCCGCCATCGCGGTGGCCGGCGGCGGGTTCTGGCTCTGGCGCGAGCGGCAGGGGGCCGCGTGACGATCCCGCGGTGGGCCCCCGCGATCGGGCGTCGGGCGCGCCGGCGGGGACGTCCCCGTCCGATTCGGCCCGGGAGGCCGGGGCGTCGGCCGGGTCTCGACCGCCCCGGGACGGACCTGCCGTCGGCCCGGGGACACCGCTAGAGAACCGCGAAAGGGGACTCCGTGCAGCCCGCCCAGCACCTGCTGGTCTTCCTGTCGCTGATCCTCGGCCTGGCGCTGGCCCAGATCCTGACCAGCGCGCACCGTCTGCTGGTCGCCCGGCGCCGGGTGGACTTCCACTGGATCCCCGTCACCTGGGCGACGCTGCATTGCGTGACGATCACCCAGGTCTGGTGGGCGCTGTTCGGGATGATCCGCGACCCGATCTGGTCCAACTTCTTCGGCTTCGTGCTCCTGGTGGCGCTCACGATCACGATCTACCTGGTCGCCGCCCTGCTCCTGCCCGACCCGTCCGAGCGGGGACGGACCGACCTCTGGACCCACTATCTCGAGAACCGGCGCTGGCTCTTCGGTCTCCTCGTCGTCTTCCTCGCGCTGATCTCGGCGGCCGACTGGCTGCACGGCGATCCGGGCTACGTCCGGCAGAACCTCATCCGCGGCGGCCTCGTCCTGGTGTTCCTCGGCCTGGCCCGCAGCTCGAGCGAGCGGGTCCACG
>CAZJJO010000188.1:0-2146 GCA_964546375.1 uncultured Gemmatimonadota bacterium | reverse complement strand
GCCGGGGGACGGGGCGGGCACCGGCCCGGGGTCCCCGGGACCGCGACGAGCCGACCGAGCACACGATCCGAGAGAGGGGAGCGCATGGAGCACCTCGCCGCCGCGGGCATCGGCCTGGCCGTCGGCCTGCACACCGCCACCTGGGGCATGTTCAAGGACGCGCCCCACGAGGGGTTCACCTGGAGCACCTACCTGCGCAGCCCCGTGATGGCGGTGCTCATCGCCGTCGCGCTCTCCGCGTGGGCCGGCCTGACGCCGACCGACGCCGCCGGCGTGGTGGTGCTCTTCGGCGTCACCTACGGGCTGGAGCGCGGCCTGAACGAGTTCTACAAGACCTTCCTCCGGGAGCAGGACCAGTCCAAGTACACCATCCCCATGCAGTTCTCGGTGGGCGGCGAGGTGGTGGAGAGCCGGGCGAAGCGGCTGGGCGCCGGCGCCCTCTACCTGGCCGGGGTGCTGGGCGTGCTGGCCGGCGTCTGGTGGCTGGACCGGAGCGGGCCCGAGATGGGCACCGTCCTAATCGCCCTGGTGGTGGGAAGCGCCGGCGGCTGGATCTCGGCCTTCGGCGGGGCGTGGAAGGACGCCCCGGTGGAGGGCTTCCACCTGCTGAAGTTCTTCCGCAGCCCCCTGATCGCCTTCCTGTGGGGCCTGCTGATGGCCAGCCTGACCGGGAGCTACCTCGCCGTCTTCCTCGGCTCCATCGGCTACACGGTGGCCACCACCGAGACCTACAAGACCTTCTTCTTCCCGAACGAGGACCGGGGGAAGTTCCAGGGCCAGGAGCCCGGCCATCCCGAGATGCTGAAGACCCGCTACCGGTTCGTGCCCCTCTACCTGGCGGTCTGGCTCGGGGTGCTCGGGGCGGTGGCCCTGGCGCTGCTGGGCCCGGAGGGCACGCTCGTGTGACCCGGGCGGCCGGCCGGGGCCGCCGTCTTCCGGCCCGCCCCGGGGAGGCCGCCCGGGCCCCGGCCGACCTCTGACGCCGACGCCGGGATCGACCCCCGACGCCGCGATCTCCCCCACGCCGCGATCGGCCCGCCAGCCCGCCCGAGCGCGCCCCCGTCCGCGGGGTCCGTCCGCCCCCCTCTTCAAATCGATTTGAAGAGGGGCCGGAGAGAGGGGTCCGCGGGCGGGCCCGGGAAGGGGCGCGTCGGGCGGAGGAAGGTCAGGCGGAAGGGCCGTCCGGCCGGTCGTCGTCGACCCTGCCCACCGTCCCGGGACGCTTCAGCCGGTCGGCCTCGTCCTCCTCGCCCCGCCATCGGTTCCAGCCCCACACCGCCAGCCCCACCACGACGCCGCCGACGCTGACGGCCACCAGCAGCTCCGAGCTGACGCTCCACCAGGCGCCCAGCGCGGCGAAGAACCACAGCTTGGGCAGCCGCCCCAGGAAGGTGGCCCACATGTAGCGGCGCAGGGGGAAGTCCGACAGCGGCGCCACGAGCCGGACCGCCCAGTAGGGCAGGATCGACCAGGCGCAGATCCACACCGTCAGGAAGGGCGCCCGGTCGAAGAGCCGCACCAGCCACCGGATCACCCGGCTGTCCCGGACCCCCTCCGCCTTCTCGTGCTGGAGGGCCTTCCGATAGAGGTGCCAGTTGAGGAACTCGACGTAGAGGTTGCCCGCCGTGGCCACCACGGCCACCAGCAGGGGCGGATAGAGGCGCCCGAAGAGCATCAGGACCGGCTCGAAGGAGGCCGGGAAGAGGGCCGAGAAGGGCCCGTTGATCCAGATGGTGAAGATCTCCAGCCCCACCAGCGGGCCGGTCTCGGGGACGAGGACCACCAGCAGGATGCCGAGCAGGCCCACCACGCCGCTGCCCCGCACCACCCCGTCCCAGGTGCGGTTGCCGCGCGGACGCAGCAGCGCCTCCCGGAGCCGCCGCCACGGAACGCCGCCGGAGCCCGAGGGCCCGTCGTCGTCCCCGGCGGCCCCGCGCGAGGGGCTCGTCCCGGCGTCGCCCCCCGTTCCGGCCGCGCCGGGCTCCGTGCCGGGAGCCTCCGCCTCGCCGGGGGCGGCCCCGGCGTCGCTTTCCGGCCCGGCGCCGGTCCCCGGACCGGACGCGTCTCCGGGCGGGGTCAGAACGCCGGGATCCCCGTGACGTCGGCCCCGAGGATGAGGCCGTGGATGTCGTGGGTGCCCTCGTAG
>CAZJJO010000187.1:0-2190 GCA_964546375.1 uncultured Gemmatimonadota bacterium | reverse complement strand
CGGCGGGGTCTACGGTCGCAGGTCCGGACCGGGGGACCGATCGGCGGGGCGCTCAGCCCTCCGCCGGCGGCTCGCCGTTCCCTTCCTTCTCCTCCAGCGGGTCCGCCCGCCGCCGGTCGGCGTCGGTGGGGAAGATCTGCTCGAAGACGTCCTTGAGCTTGTCCGTGGCCTGCTTCGAGAACAGGCCGACGAGGCCCGCCACCGCGGCCACCCCGAAGGGGCTGATCTGCGAGCCGTCCGCCTGCGGGCTCAGGAAGCCGCCGCGGACGAGGAAGTAGAAGATCAGGCCCAGCGCCATGCCGATGAAGGGCCGCAGCAGGTACCACCAGGCCCAGGATCGCTTCAGGCTGCGGTTGCCCAGGTAGGTGGCGAACGACGTGGCGCCGTGGATGAAGGCGCCGAGCGCCCCCGAGAGCATCGCGATCAGGATGAGCCGGTACTCGATGGCGAGATCGTCGAAGACGGCCGCCCCGGGCGGCGACGCGGCCTCGGGGGTGGGCCAGACCGCCCACAGGAGCCAGATCGCCGCCACCGAGAGCACGGCGAAGTAGAGCCCGAACAGGCAGATGCCGGGCAGGCCCATCGGCCGGGCCAGGAAGCCCTCCTGCGGATCGCTCGGGTCGGTGTCGTCGATCATCGAGTCCTCTCCCTCCTGTTCCGGGCCCGGCCTCTCCGTGCTCGACGCCGCACCCGGGCCGCGCCGACGGTCGGATCGCCCACTCGAGGTATTACTATGATGATATCGTGTGAGCGGGGAGGGACAAGCGCCGCCGGCGCCCCGGTCCGGTCCCCCTCGGTCGGGACGGCGGGTCGGGCGACGGCGCGGGGGCGGGAGGACGATCCTGCCGGGAGCCTTTCCCGGTCGGCCGCCGCCTTCGAGTTCAGTCGCCGTCCTCCCCGGCCTCGCCCTCCAGACGGAAGCAGCAGTTCGGCCGCTCGCCGAACGAGCAGCGGACCCGGGCGTCGGCGTCCACCACCCCCTCCACCATGCCCCGCAGGAAGTGGCAGCAGGCCCGGTGCTCCTCGACGATCCCGGACAGGGGACAGCAGGCGCTGCGGACCTCCAGCCGGCCCCGGTCGTCCTCCTCGACGCTGGCGACGCCCCCGTGGTCCTCGAGCACGTCGACGGCCCGCTCGGCCCGGCGTTCCGGGGTCTCCGCCCGTGAGGGCTCGACGGTCCGTCGGCCCGCTTCGGCCAGCAGGTCGTAGAGCGCCTCGGGCCCGACCCGCCCGCCCAGCACCCGGACGAGGCCCAGCAGGCCCTCCTCGTAGGCCTTGGGGAAGAGGCTGTCGGCCTGGGGGGTGACGTCGTAGATGAAGGCGGGCCGCCCCCCGCTCCGGCGCTCGCCGCTGCGGCGGATCACCCCGTCGCGCTCCAGCGCCACCAGGTGGGAGCGCACGGCGTTGTCGGTGAGCCCGAGCATCTCGGCCAGCTCGTTCACCGTGTGCTCCGACCGCATCAGGTAGAGGATGATCCGGCCGCGGGTGGAGCGGAAGAACTGGTCGGTGTCGCCGGGCATCATCTTCTCGGGGCCTCCCGTGGGGGTTGGGCGGGTGGGGCGGCGCACGCGGGGCGGACCGCCCCCCGAACGGTCGCCGATCCGGGCGCGGAGCGGACGACGAGGCGGAACCGGTCGCCCGCGCGGCTCCCGACCGCCTCCTCTACGGTGAGGCGAATACCGCAAGAGGGTTGCCGCAAATTTGTCCCATTTCACCTTTGGGATCCGGCGGCCGGGCCGGAGGGGGTACGGAGAGCCGGACCGGCGGCCGACGAGCGCGGATCGCCGGGCCCCGAGCGAGAGACCGGGAGGGAGATCGCCGATGGAGGTCCTCGAGGTGCGCACCGAGCGCCGGGAGCAGAGGGTGGACGTCACCGACCGCGTCCGGGAGGCGGTGGCCGTGCGGGTCCTCCCCGGCGACGGATGAGCTGCGGGCCGCCCTCGCTGGACGGGCTGGTGGGCGTCCCGGCGGCGGGGGCCCGGGAGCGGCTGGGCGACCCCGCGGTTGAGCGTCCCGCCGGGCCGGGGCGGTGGATGGTCTGGGAGGGCGAGGGCTGGCGGCTCCGGGCCCGGGCCGGCGAGGACGGGACCATCGACTCCTGGTCGCTGGCGTGGGCGGAGGGCCGGCCCACCCTCCGGGCGGCGACCGAGCCGCTGGGGCTGTGGCCCGGGGCGGCCCCGGACGCGGCGG
>CAZJJO010000186.1:0-2194 GCA_964546375.1 uncultured Gemmatimonadota bacterium | reverse complement strand
GGCGGCCGGCCCGCCGGACCGGGAGCTGCGGCTCGTGGCCGAGGCCGGCGAGGTGTCGGTCGGGCCCGGCGGCGGACGGCGCACCTGGCTCTACTCGGGGGGCTACCCGGGCCCGGAGGTCCGTGTCACCGAGGGCGACCGGCTGCGGGTCACGGTCGAGAACCGCCTCCCCGAGCCCACCACCGTCCACTGGCACGGCGTGCCCGTCCCGAACGCCATGGACGGGGTGCCCGGTGTCACCCAGCCGGCGATCCCGCCGGGCGAGACCTTCGTCTACGACTACGTGGCCGAGCCGGCGGGCACCTACATGTACCACAGCCACGCGGGGCTCCAGCTCGACCGCGGGCTCGTGGGGCCGCTGATCATCGAGGAGCGGGACCCGCACGTGGCCTACGACCGGGAGCACGTGCTCGTGCTCGACGACTGGCTCCCGGGCGATCCCGTCCCCGCCTCCGAGCGGACCGGGGAGGGGATGGACGGGATGATGGGGCGGATGCGCGGCATGATGGACGGCGGAGAGGGCGGTGGAGAGGGCGGCGGGATGATGGGCGGCCGGGGCGGAATGCGGCTCACGGACCCGGCCCGTCCCGAGTACCGGGCCCTGCTGGTGAACGGCCGCGGCCCGGAGGACCCGCCCGCCCTCGAGGTCCGGAGCGGCGAGCGGGTCCGGCTCCGGCTGGTGAATCCCGCCTCGGCCACGGCGTTCCGGGTGGCGATCGCCGGCCACCGGATGACGGTCTCCCACACCGACGGCCGCCCCGTGGAGCCGGTGGCGGTGGACTCGCTCGTGATCGCCCCGGGGGAGCGCTACGACGTGGTCGTCGAGGCCGACGACCCGGGCGCGTGGGCCGTCGTCGCCGAGAGCCTGCTCGGCTCACCCCGGCCCGCCCGGGCCGTCCTCCGCTACCTGGACGCGGCCCGCTCCCGGCCCGAGGCAGGCCAGCGGCCGTCCGGCCTCGACGGCGGCCGGGAGCTGGAGCTCGCCGACCTGCGATCCACCGAGCTGGCGGGAGGGCCGCCCCCGGCGCCCGACCGCGAGCTGGACCTCACCCTCTCCTGGGGAATGATGATGAACCCGGGCCGGTGGACCATCGACGGGGCCCGGTACCCGGACGCCCCCCCGCTCGAGGTGCGCGGGGGCGAGCGGCTGCGGGTGAACATGCTCAACCGCAGCCCCGTCCATCACCCGATGCACCTGCACGGCCACTTCTTCCGCACGGGCGACGTCCTCAAGGAGACGGTCATGGTCCCCGCCCACATGGGGCAGCGGTCCTTCACGTTCACCGCCGACAACCCCGGCGACTGGTTCTTCCACTGCCACAACCTGTACCACCTGGACGCCGGCATGGCCCGGGAGGTGCGCTACGCCGGCTGACGGGGCATCCACCGCTGGCGACGGCCAGCCTCCGTGCCTTCCCGTCCCCGAACGGGGAGGGTCGCCACCGAGGCTCCGGCCCGGCCGTCACCGCCGGCCTCGGCGTGGGCCCGGCCGGCGACGCCCCCCCCGCGTCCCGCCTCAGTAGAAGTGGTAGAAGAGAGAGACCTGGAGGCGTCCGTCGTAGCTCTGGTCGCTGGTCACCGGCATGGAGCCGCCGATCCCGAGCCACAGGGGGCTCGCTCCCGACGGTCGGAGCTTGACCCCGGGCGAGAGGTTGACGACGTCCTCGCCAACCGGGTGACCGCTGAGGCCGTGGCTCCCGCTCAGCTCGAGGACGGTCTGCACCTCGGGGGCCGGCTGGAAGAGCGTCGACGCGTTCCATGAGAGCGTGGAGCCGCCCTCGCTCGGCTCGGCCATCCCGCTCGGGATGCCGAAGGTGGTGAAGCCCACCAGCTCCCAGCTGCCCGACCGCCACCCGATGTTGAAGAACGGCTCGAACTCGTAGTGCTCCCGGCCGAGCGTGCCGTGGACGCCGGCGCCGCCGTTGGCCCTGGCCTGCGGCGGTGAGGAGGTCACGCCGGACCGGGCGGCGCGGGCCGCGTGGGTGTGGTCGCCGCCGTCCGGATGGGTGTGGCCTCCCTCTGCGGTGCCCCCGCTGGTGGGAACCCCCAGTCCGACTCCGTAGCCGAGGGAGATCCCCTGTGCCTCGAGGGCGTAGCTGGCGAACTTGAGGCTCACGTGCGTGACGCCGAGGGCCTCGTCGCTGGCGCTGTAGGGCACGCCCGCCTCGACGCTGAAGCTGCGGCTCAGGGCGTA
>CAZJJO010000185.1:0-2223 GCA_964546375.1 uncultured Gemmatimonadota bacterium | reverse complement strand
CTTCCGCAACCTCGAGGCCGGCATCGGACGGGTGCGGGACCGTGTCACCGCCTTCTTCAGCGGCAGGCCCGCCCCCGAGGTCCAGGTCGAGGAGGCCATCGAGACCGGCCTGCAGACCGTCATCGTCGAGGAGGCCGCACGCGCGTCCGAGACCGCGGAGCGCCGCTGGCAGGACGAGCCGGCCGGCCGGGTGCTGCTGGGCGGCTCCGACCTCGGCTCCCTGCCCCCGGACTTCCGGGAGCGCGCGGCCGCGCAGGTCCGGGCCTGGCAGGGCGACCTCATGGAGCTGATCCAGCGCGAGGGCGCGGACAAGCGCACGAAGGCGCGGGCCATGTCGCTCGGCGTCAACGCGCTGACCGTCGTGCTGATGATCGGTGTGTTCTCGATGACGGGCGGGCTGACCGGCCTGGAGGTCGGCATCGCCGGCGGCTCCGGCGTGGTGGGCACCAAGCTGCTCGAGGCCGTGTTCGGCGAGGACGCCGTGCGGCGGATGGCCGAGGAGGCCCGCCGGAACCTCGAGTCCCGCATCTCCACCCTGCTGGACGAGCAGGCGGGCGTGTTCCTGCGGCGCCTCGACGTCCTGGACGGGCACCCGGAGGCGAACGAGCTGAAGGCCGTGGCCGAGCGCATCCGTTCCGCCGGCCGGGCCCTGGGCGAGGAGCGGTGAGCCCCGCCCGCCGGCCGTCCCCGACCCTGTCCTAGCGGCTGACCGCGCTCGCCCGCGCCACGGACCTCGCCGAGGGGCGGCTGGACGAGGAGGCCGTGGCGGCCGCCGACACCGTGCTCGACCGCGCCGCCGAGCGCCGCTCGCTGTCCGCCGACCACACCGTGGTGGGCTTCTTCGGGGCCACCGGCTCCGGGAAGTCCACGCTGTTCAACGCCGTGGTGGGCCGCGAGATCGCCCGCGCCGCCGCCCGCCGGCCCACCACCTCCGAGCCGCTGGCCGCGGTGTGGGGGGAGCCCGGCAGCGCGGCCCTGCTGGACTGGCTCGACGTCTCCCAGCGCCACCGGATCGACACGCCCCTGCCCACCGGGCAGGAGGACGCCGGGCGGTGGACCCGCGTCAAGGAGCGGGTCACGGGCGGGCCGGCCGCGGAGGGACCGGGCGGGCTCATCCTGCTGGACCTGCCGGACTTCGACTCGGTCAGCCTGCACCACCGCACGGTCGTGCAGCGGCTGGTCGGGATGGTCGACGTGGTGGTGTGGGTCGTGGACCCGCAGAAGTACGCCGACGCGATCATCCACCAGGAGTTCATCGCCCCGCTCGCCCGGCACGGCGCCGTCACCATGGTCGTGATGAACCAGGTGGACCGGCTGCCCGCCGCCGAGGTCCCCGCCGTGATGGCGTCCCTCGCCGACCTCGTGGCCCAGGACGGGCTGCCCACCACCGGGCTGTCGAAGCCCGTGGCCGTCTCCGCGGTGACGGGGGAGGGCGTCGAGTCCCTGCGCTCCCGGATCCGCCAGGTGGCGGACTCGAAGGCGGCGGCCGGGGCCCGCCTCGACGCCGATGTCACCGACGCCGCCGAACGCCTCGCGCAGGCCTCCGGAGAGGGCGAGCCCACCGGGATCACGGAGCAGGCGCAGGAGAGGCTCACCGACGGGCTGGCCCAGGCCGCCAACGTGCCCGGCATCGCCCGCGCCGCCGGGAGGTCCTACGCCCTGCACGCCACCGGGCACACCGGGTGGATCGCCACCCGCTGGCTGCTGAAGTTCCGCAAGGACCCGATGCGGCGGCTCAACCTGGACCGCGGGGACTCCGTGAACCCGGAGGTCAACCGGACGTCGCTGCCGCCGATGGGCGCCGCCCAGCGCGCGGCCGCCGACTCCGCGGTGCGCACCTTCGCCCACGACGCCGCGGCCGGCG
Organism: uncultured Gemmatimonadota bacterium; assembly: GCA_964546375.1. Lineage (GTDB taxonomy): Bacteria > Gemmatimonadota > Gemmatimonadetes > Palauibacterales > Palauibacteraceae > CAYVFM01. The sequence goes on along the minus strand of CAZJJO010000185.1, from coordinate 359 downwards.
CCGCGGAGCCGTGGACCCGGTCGGTGCGCCAGGCCGCCCGTGCCCACGAGCCCCGGCTGCCGGACGCGATCGACCAGGCCATCGCCGGCACCGACTTCCGGGCGCGGAAGAGCTCCTGGTGGTGGTTCGTCTTCGACGTGCTGCAGTGGATCGCGATGCTCGCCGTGGTGGCCGGGCTCGTCTGGCTGCTGGGGCTGTTCCTGCTCGAGTGGTTCCAGGTCCCGGTGCCCCCGCCGCCCTACGTCGAGGGGTTCCCGCTGCCCGTGCCCACGCTGCTCGTGCTCGCCGGGGTGGTGGCGGGGCTCTTCCTCGCCCTGACCGGCCGGGTCCTCGCGGGCTTCGGCGCCCGGCTGCGCGAG
>CAZJJO010000184.1:0-2259 GCA_964546375.1 uncultured Gemmatimonadota bacterium | reverse complement strand
GCGTGATCCGCTACGCCCCGGAGCGCGTGGAGGCCGTGCTGGACTCGACCCGGGCCGGCCGCACGGCCGGCGAGGTGCTCGGCATCGGCGGCGACGTTCCCGTGGTGGCCGGGCTCGACGACCTGCCGGCGGGGGCCGGGCCGGAGGCCCTGCTCATCGGCATCGCCCCGGTGGGGGGCGGGCTGCCGGAGGCGTAGCGGCCGGTCCTGGAGGAGGCGATCCGGCGGGGGCTCGACGTGTGGAGCGGTCTGCACGTGGCCCTCGCCGAGGACCCGGAGCTGTCGGCCCTGGCGGCGGGCCACGGCGCCGAGCTCGTGGACCTGCGGGCCGTCCCCGGCGACCTGCCCGTGGCCGCGGGCCGCGCCCGGGGGACCGCGGCCTTCCGGGTGCTCACCGTGGGCTCGGACTGCGCCACGGGGAAGATGACGGCGGCGCTCGAGATCCGCCGCGAGCTGGAGGCCCGGGGGCTCTCCTGCGGCTTCGGCGCCACCGGGCAGACGGGCATCGCGCTCGAGGGGAGCGGGATCGCCGTGGACGCCGTGAAGTCCGACTTCGTGGCCGGCGCCGCCGAGCGGCTCACCCTGGAGGCCGCCGCCGGCCGGGAGCTGGTCCTGATCGAGGGGCAGGGCTCGATCTTCCACCCCGGCTACTCCGCCGTCACCCTGGGGCTCCTGCACGGCGCCATGCCCGAGGCCATGGTGCTCACCTGGATGCCGAGCCGGCCGCGGATCCACGGCGAGGACTACGCCTGGACGGAGCTCCCGCCGCTGGACGGGATCGCCGCGGCCTACGAGGAGGCCGCGGCCTGGGCGTGGCCCGGCGGGGAGGCGTCGCCCTCAGCCGGGGGCGGTGCGGACGACGGGAGCGCGGCCGGCGCGCCGCCGGCGGGCGGCCCCGGGGAGACGCCCCGCGTCGTGGCCGTGGCCTGCACCACCTACGACATGGAGCCCGGACCCGCCCGGGAGGCCGTGGAGCGGGCGCGGGAGCTCACCGGCCTGCCGGCGTCGGACCCGATCCGCCACGGGGCCGGGCCCCTGGCGGACGCGGTGGAGGAGGCGATGGAAGAGGGGTGAGGGTGAACCGCCGGTGACGGTCGGCGCGACTGTGACGGAGCGAGCGGCGGCTGTCCGAGCGGCCGGTCGCCGGGAGAAATCCTCGCTCCGGAGGGTAGGACGTGCCGACGGTGCTCCGGCAGGGACCGTACCGATTCTACTTCTACAGCAACGAACAGGGGGAGCCGCCGCACGTACATGTCGACGGGGACGGCAACACGGCGAAGTTTTCGATCGGCCCGGTGAGCCCGGCGAACAACGTCGGCTTTCCCGCGCACGAGTTCCGGTTCCTGATGGAGCTGGTCGAGGAGCACCGGGACGACTTCCTGGAGGCATGGCATGAACACTTCGGACCTGGATCCTGGTGAGAGGGTCGAGAATCTGTCCTTCGACGAGGACAGCCTCAGCGTGGCCCTGCGGGACGGTCGCATCATCACCGTGCCCCTGGCGTGGTATCCCCGGCTCTCGGAGGCGACGGACGAGGAGCGGGGCAACTGGGAGCTGTGCGGCGGCGGGTACGGGATACACTGGCCCGATGTCGACGAGGATCTGAGCACGGAAGGTCTCCTGGCGGGCAGGGCGTCGCCGGAGGTCCGGCCGCGCGACGGGACTCAGGAGTAGGCCCGCCTCACCCCTCGCCGCGCACCAGGGCCCGGAACTCGTCCAGGATCCCGGGCGCCGCCGCCAGGTAGCCCCCGCCGCCCCGGCGGGCCCAGCCCTCGATGCGGCGCGAGGTGCCGCCCGACGTCTCCGCGGCGACGTCCGCTGCCTCGCCGCCGGCCTCCGGCCCGAGCACGTCCGACAGCGGCAGGTCCTCGATCACCCCGCCGGCCTCCTGGATCATCAGCGCGCCGCCGGCGGCGTCCCAGGGCAGGAGCCACAGCTCCCAGAAGGCGTCCAGCCGGCCGCAGGCCACGTCGCACAGGTCGAGCGCCGCGGCCCCGGCGCGGCGGATCCCGGCGGTGCCGGTGAGCACCCGCCGGAAGGCGTCCATGTACGGGTCCAGCTGCTCCAGCTTCTTGAACGGGAAGCCGGTGCCCACCAGGGCCCGGGCCAGGGTGTCGGCCCCGGAGACCCGGATCGGCTCGCCGTCCCGGCGGGCGCCGGCGCCGCGCACGGCGGCGAAGCGCTCGCCGCAGGCGCTGTTCACCACGCAGGCCACGCGCAGGCCCTCGTCGTCCTCGGCGGCCACCGAGGCGGCGTACTC
>CAZJJO010000183.1:0-2357 GCA_964546375.1 uncultured Gemmatimonadota bacterium | reverse complement strand
GCGGCGCCGCGGGCGCCGGCGGCGTGGGCGGCCTCGGCGGCGGCCTCGGGCGCGGGATGGGCGGCGGCTTCGGGGGCGGAGGGCTCGGCGCCGGCACCAGCACCGTCACCTCGTCCAGCACCGGCGAGGTCTTCCAGGACCTGACCGACGGGCTCGAGGCCATGGTCTTCGGCGAGGACCTCACCGACGACGGCGAGGGCGGCGGGGGGCAGGCCGGTCGGGCGGCCGGCGCCGGCGGCCGCCTGCAGGGGGGCGGCGACTCCCAGGCCTTCACCCGCTCCGACGACACCGGCCGCCGGCTGGTGGTGAACCCCTTCGCGGGACTCATCATGGTGACGGCGACGCCGGAGGAGCTGGACCAGGTGGAGCGCTACCTGGACGCGGTGCAGGGGGCGGTGGAGCGGCAGGTGCTGATCGAGGCCGAGATCGTCGAGGTGGAGCTGCAGGACGAGGAGCGGTTCGGCATCGACTGGAACGCGCTCCTGGGCGACGTCTCCATCGAGCAGGCGGTCCTCGGTCAGGACGACAACAGCGACTTCCAGGTCAACGTCACCGGGACCGACGTCGACGCGATCCTCCGGGCCCTCTCGGAGCAGAACGACGTCCGCACGCTCTCCAGCCCGCGGACGTCGACGCTGAACAACCAGAAGGCCGTCCTCCAGGCCACCACCCAGGAGGTCTTCTTCTCGTCGGTCCAGACCCAGCCGATCGTCTCGGACGGGACGGTGGTGCCGAGCGAGCGCCAGTTCATCCCCAACGTCATCCCCGTGGGCGTGGTCATCGACGTGACGCCCCAGGTGGCCGCCGACGGGACGATCATGATGGACGTCCGGCCCAGCGTCACCGAGATCCAGGGGGTGGCCGAGTCCCCGGCCGGCGACCGCCAGCCGATCCTGGACGTCCGCACCATCGACACCATGGCGCGGCTGAAGAGCGGGCAGACGATCGTCATCGGCGGGCTGATCCAGGAGCGGGACCAGCGGCAGCAGCAGGGCGTCCCCCTGCTGGAGGACATCCCCCTGCTGGGCGGCCTGTTCTCGAACACCAGCTCCTCCGACACCCGGAGCCAGCTCGTGATCTTCATCACCACCCACCTGCAGGAGGGATCCAGCGTCGAGGAGCGGGCCGCCCAGGAACGGATGGACGTCCAGCAGATGTGGGAGTCCGGCGGCGGGAGCCGGTAGATGCACTACCTGAACTTCTACGGCCTCGACGAGAAGCCCTTCGAGCTCACCCCCAATCCGAAGTACCTCTATCTCAGCGACGACTACCGCCGGGCCTACGAGCACCTGCTCTACGGGATCCGGGGCCGCGAGGGGTTCGTCGTCATCACCGGCGAGGTGGGCACGGGCAAGACGACGCTGCTGCGGGCGGTGCTGGGCTCGCTCCGCGAGGAGGACTGCGAGACGGCGTTCATCTTCAACCCGAGCGTCTCGGCGGAGGAGCTGCTGGAGACGGTGCTGGACGAGTTCGGGCTGGACGCCTCCGGGGCGTCGACCAAGAAGGAGATGACGGATCGCCTGAACCAGTTCCTTCTCGACCAGCTCCGACAGGGCTCGCACGCCGTCCTGCTGATCGACGAGGCCCAGAACCTGGCCCCGGAGGTGATGGAGGAGGTCCGCCTGTTGACGAACCTGGAGACGGAGACCCAGAAGCTGCTCCAGGTGGTGCTCGTGGGCCAGCCGGAGCTCCGGGACATGCTGGAGCTGCCGCACCTCCGGCAGCTCAACCAGCGGGTGGCGATCCGCTATCACCTCACCCCGCTGGCCCGGGACCAGGTCCCCGGCTACGTCCGACACCGGCTCTCGATCGCCGGGGGAGGGGGGCAGGTGGAGTTCACGCGGGGCGCCGTCGGCAGCGTCTACCGCTACTCCGACGGGGTCCCGCGCCTGATCAACAAGGCCTGCGACAAGGCCCTCCTGGCGGGCTACGCGGAGGGCGCGCGCACCATCGACCGCGACATCGTCCGGGAGGGGATCCGCACGGTGGAGGGCGAGGCCCCGCGCCGACGCTTCCTCCTGTGGGGCGTGTGAGGGGGGGCGGCCCGTGAGCGCCATCGAGGACGCCCTCCGCACGGCCGAGGCCGAAGCCGAGAAGGAGCGGCTGGAGGAGGAGGGCTATCCGGGGCTCTCGGGCATGATGAACCTCCCGGACCGGGACGGGGACCGCCTCCCGCCCCGGGCGCTGGTGGTGGCCGGGGCGGCGCTGATCGTGGCGATCGGGGGCGGCTGGCTGGCCCTGGCTCACCTGGGCGGCGACGGCGCGGACGGGACCGCGGCGGGGGGCGAGGCCGGGGAGGCCGGGCCCGCCGGGATCGCGGCCGCCGCCTCCGACTCGCCGGCGGGGAACCGGGACGG
>CAZJJO010000182.1:0-2359 GCA_964546375.1 uncultured Gemmatimonadota bacterium | reverse complement strand
GCGGCGGGTTCATCTTCGCCTCGGTCCGGTAGCCCCGGACCGCCTCCTCGGTGAGCGCCAGGTGATGGGGCGTGACCTCGGCGGTCACCCGCGCCCCCCGCTCCCGGGCGCGCCGGATCTGCTCCACCGACCGGCGGGTGGAGACGTGGCAGACGTGCAGGTGGCCGCCGGTCAGCTCGGCCAGCAGGCAGTCGCGGGCCACCATGGCGGCCTCGGCGGCCGCCGGCTGGCCGCCCAGCCCCAGGGCCGTGGAGACCAGGCCCTCGTTCATCACGCCGTCGCCCGCCAGCCTCCGGTCCTCGGCGTGCTGGAGCACCGGGACGTCGTAGGTCTGGGTGTACTCGAGCAGGCGACGCAGCAGACCCGAGTCCCAGATCGGCCGCCCGTCGTCGGAGACCGCGACAGCGCCGGCCCCCACCAGCTCGCCGACCTCGGTCATCTGCTCGCCCTCCAGGCCCACCGTGGCCGCTCCCACCGGGCGGACGCGGGCGCCGCGGGCCCGCTCTCCCTCGGTGCGCACGAAGCCCACCGCCGCCGGGTCGTCGGCCGGCGGATCGGTGTTGGGCATGGCCCAGATCGTGGTGAATCCGCCGGCGGCCGCCGCCCGGGCGCCCGAGCGGATCGTCTCCTTGTGCTCGCCGCCGGGCTCGCGGAGGTGGACGTGCAGGTCCACGAAGCCGGGCGCCACCACGCAGCCCGAGACGTCCAGCTCCCGGGCGTCCCCGGGGACCTCGTCGGGACGTCCGACGGCGGCGATCTCGCCGTCCGCCACCAGCAGGTCGCCCTCCCCGTCCCGCCCGGTGGAGGGATCCAGCAGGCGACCGCCCCGGAGGACCAGCGGGCGCGGACCGCTCATCCGCCCTCCCGCTTGGCCGCCTCGGCCCGCTCGGGCCGGCCGCCCGCCAGCAGGTAGAGGACGGCCATCCGGACCGCCACCCCGTTGGTCACCTGCGGGAGGATCACCGAGCGGGGGCCGTCGGCCACGTCGGAGTCGATCTCCACGCCCCGGTTCATGGGCCCGGGGTGGAGGACGAGCACATCGTCGGAGGCGTGCCGGTCGAGCCGGTCGCCCGTGACGCCGAAGACCCGGTTGTACTCCCTGAGCGAGGGGACGAAGCCCGCCGACATCCGCTCGAGCTGGAGGCGGAGGACGTAGAGGGCGTCGCACCAGGCCATCGCCTCCTCCACCCGCCCGAACACCTCGACCCCGAGGTCCTCGATCCCCAGGGGGATCAGCGTCCGCGGGCCGCAGACGGCCACCTCGGCGCCGGCGGCCAGCAGGCCCCAGATGTTCGATCGGGCCACCCGCGAGTGGAGGATGTCGCCCACGATGCAGACCTTCAGCCCCTGCAGGTCGCCGAAGTTGTCCCGGAGGGTGAGCAGGTCGAGCAGGGCCTGGGTGGGATGCTCGTGCTGGCCGTCGCCGGCGTTGATCACGTTGGAGGGGATGCGCTCGGCCAGGAAGCGGGCCGCCCCGGCCGCCGGGTGGCGCATGACCACCATGTCGATGCGCATCGCCTCCAGGTTGCGGGCCGTGTCCACCAGCGTCTCGCCCTTCTGCACCGAGGAGCCCTGGGCCGAGATGTTCACCGTGTCGGCGCTGAGCCGCTTCTCGGCGAACTCGAAGGAGATCCGGGTCCGGGTCGAGGGCTCGAAGAAGAGGTTGACCACCGTGACGCCCCGGAGGACGGGCACCTTCTTGATCCGCCGCTCGCTGATCTCCTTGAAGGGCTCGGCGGTGTCCAGCACGGCCTCCACCTGCTCGCCCGACAGGCCCTCCAGGCCCACCAGGTCCTTGCCCAGGCCGGGCCAGGCCTCCTCGGCGCTCACGTCCCGCCCTCCGCCCCGTCCTCCTCGTCGACGGGCACCAGCCGCACGGCCAGCTCGCCGTCCTGGGCCGGCACCGAGACCGCCACCTCGCGGCCGGGCTCGACCTCCACCCGGCGGCCCACGTAGTCGGGCTGGATCGGCAGCTCGCGGCCGCCCCGGTCCACCAGCACGCACAGCTCCACCCGGCGCGGGCGGCCGAAGTCGGCCAGCTCGTCCATGGCGGCCCGGGCGGTCCGGCCGGTGTGGAGGACGTCGTCGACGATGACGACCCGGCGGTCGCCGACCCCCGCGGGCAGCTCGGTGGGGCCGATGACGGGCCGGGGGCCGACCCGGGCGAAGTCGTCGCGGTAGAGGGTGATGTCCAGGGTGCCGGTGTCCACCTCCGAGCCGGACATCTCGGCCAGCCGGTCGGCGACCCGCTCGGCCAGCTCCACCCCCCGGCGCCGGATGCCCACCACCAGGAGGTCGTCGGCGGCCGGCTCCCGCTCGTGGATGGCCCGGGCCAGCCGGTCCAGGGCCTCCTCGACCG
>CAZJJO010000181.1:0-2378 GCA_964546375.1 uncultured Gemmatimonadota bacterium | reverse complement strand
CCGCGGCCGCCCCCACCGCGGCGCCCAGCCCGATCCGACGGCCGATCTCGGCCGCCGCCCCGGGGCGGCCCTCCCGCCAGGGCCGGGTCAGCTCGCGCCCCGCCTCCCGGACCCGCCGCCCGGCCTCCCGGCGGAGCAGATCCAGCGCCCGGCCGCCGACGCCGTCGCTCACGGGCCGCCTCCGGCGCCGGCCATGACCCAGTCCTCGCCCCCGTCCACCCGGATCACGTTGCCGGTCATCCAGTGGGTGCCGGCGCCGGCCAGCGTGACCATGCAGCGGGCCACGTCCTCGGGCTGCGTCAACCGCCCGTGCGGGTTGCTGGCCCGCGCCCGTTCCACCATCACGTCCGAGCCCGGGATCTTCCGCAGCGCCGGCGTGTCGGTGACGCCGGCCCGGATGGCGTTGACGGTGATGTCGCGGTCGGCCAGCTCCAGGGCGAGCTGGCGGCAGTGCGACTCCAGGGCCGCCTTGGCGGCCGAGACCGGGCCGTAGGCCGGCGCCACCCGGTCCCCGCCCGAGGAGGTCATGGCGAAGATCCGCCCCCCCTCGGCCATCAGCCCGCGGTGGACCACCCCCTGGGTCCAGTAGACCAGGGTGTGCGCCATGACGTCCAGCGTCATGTCCATCTGCTTCGGGCTCACCCCGTCGCCGGGCTCGTCGCCCACGAAGGGGACCAGGGTGCCGAAGGCCAGCGAGTGGAGCATCACCCCCAGCCCGCCCTCGCCCACCTCGTCCAGGACCTCGTCCAGCGTGTCCGCCCGCTTGTCCTCGTCGGCGGCGTTGCGGTTGAAGAAGCGGGCCCGGACCCCGTGCGCCTCGAGGTCCTCCCTGATCTCCTCCACGTGCTCCAGGCCGGAGCGCCGGTCCAGGTGGACGCCGTAGATGTCGTAGCCCTCGGCGGCGAAGGCGCGAACGGTGGCCTCGCCGAAGCCGCTCGAGGCGCCGAGAACGAGGGCGGCTCGGGCGTCGTCGCTCATGGATCGCTCCTCCGTCGTCGGGTCGGGGTTTCGGGACCGTCGGTGCCGGCTCCGGGGCCCGGGGATCCCGCAGGGGAGCTCCCGGCATCGATCCGCCGCCGGGAGGACGCCCCGGACCGGGACCCCAATGTGGGACGGGAGGGACCGAGGCGCATCCGACGGGCGACCGGGACGGGCTTCGGTCGGGTGAGTCCCGCCTCGCATTGCCCGTCCCCCCATCGCCCCCCGTCCCGCCACGCCCCTCTTCAAATCGATTTGAAGAGGGCCGGTGAAGAGCCCGCGGCGAAGCGACAGCGAGGAGAGGGCGAGAATCCGACGGGCGGGCCCCGGAGGGCGGCGCCCCCCGGGCCGGGGCCCGCGGTCCTGCAGCCGGCCCTACACCATGCCGGCCGCCAGCAGGGTGTAGATGACCGCCGCCACCCCCGCGGCCGCCGTGGCCATCGGGAGCTGGGTGGTGACGTGGTCCATCAGGTCGGTGCCGGTGGCCAGCGAGGAGAGGATCGTGGTGTCGGAGATCGGCGAGCACTGGTCGCCGAAGACCGCGCCGCCGGTGACGGCGCCGAAACAGAGGGTCAGGTAGCCGGGATCGGGCTGGACGGCCCAGGCCAGGGGCATGGCCACCGGGAAGACCACCGCGTAGGTGCCCCAGGAGGTGCCCACCGAGAAGGCCACCAGCATGCACAGCACCAGCAGGGACGCCGGCAGCACCAGCGCCGGGATCACGTCGCCCAGCGTCCCCACCACGTAGGCGGCGGTGCCCAGGCTGTCGGCCACCGACTTGAGCGTCACGGCCAGCGCCAGGACGATGGCGCCGATGGTGACGCCCTTGCAGCCGTCGACGAAGCCGTCCATGGCGTCCCGGAGGCTCATGCCCTTGGTGAGGGCAACGCCGAAGGCCATCAGCACCGCCAGCACGAAGGCCTCGGCGATGGGCAGCGCCGGGTCCTCGGTGTTGCCCATCACGAAGAAGGTCACCACGTAGGGGACGATGGCGACGCCCAGCAGCGTGCCGATGGGCGCGAAGAAGTCCAGCAGGCCGGCGTCGTAGCCCTCGGGCACCTCCACCCGGGACAGCTCCTCGGCGGCCATGGGCTCGGCCCCCTCGCGGTCCAGCTCGCCGGTGGTCCGGGCCCGCTCGCGGGCGGCGGTCATCTTCTTCCCCGGCACCCAGGGCAGGCGGTCCCAGGAGAAGAGCAGGGTGAAGAGGATGGCCACGATCGCGTAGAAGTTGAACGGGATCGCCTGGAAGAAGAACGCCACCCCTTCCTGCTGGGTGGCGATCACCGGCACGGTCCCGGCCACCAGCCCGCCGATGTAGATCGGCCAGACGTTGAAGGGGATCAGCGTGGCCGCCGGCGAGGCGGTGGAGTCGACCACGTAGGAGAGCTCCTCGTGGGCGA
>CAZJJO010000180.1:0-2403 GCA_964546375.1 uncultured Gemmatimonadota bacterium | reverse complement strand
ACCTGGCGGGACCGGACGCTGATGAGCTGCAGCCAGGCCGGGCTGGTGAACAACCTGACCGACGGCCTGGCCTGGGGCCTCCTGCCCGTCTTCTTCGCCCGGGGCGGCCTGTCGGTGGAGGAGGTGGGCGTCCTCGCCGCCGCCTACCCGGCGGCCTGGGGGCTCCTCCAGATCGGCACCGGCGCCCTCAGCGACACGCTGGGCCGCAAGCGCCTGATCGTGGCCGGGATGCTCCTGCAGGCCGGCGCGCTGGCGGTGCTTCCCCTCTTCCGGGGCTTCTGGCCCTGGCTGGCGGCGTCGGGGCTGCTGGGCCTGGGGACCGCCCTGGCCTACCCGACCCTGCTGGCGGCCGTGGGCGACCGCGCCCACCCGGCCTGGAGGAGCAGCGCCGTCGGCACCTACCGGCTGTGGCGGGACCTGGGCTACCCCGTGGGCGCCCTGCTGGCCGGCGGGGCCGCCGACCTCCTGGGCGCCGGCGGGGCCGTCTGGCTGGTGGCCGCCGTGACCTTCGCCTCCGGGGTCCTCGCCCACGGGCTCATGGCGCCGGTCCGCCGGCCGGCGTCGACGACCGGCGACGGGGCCGCCACCACGGCCTCGCCGGCGGCGAGCGGCTGACGACGACCTCGACGACGACGCAGCATCGGAAACCCGAATCGAAGCGAGGAGACGGAACCATGGCTGTTCACGCGATGATCGGAATGACGCAGAGCGGAATGATGGGCGACGGGATGATGTCCGGCATGATGGGCGGAGGGATGCTCATCGGCTGGCTCGTGCCCCTGCTGGCGCTGGCCGGGCTCACGGTGCTGGTCGTCTGGATCGTCCGGGAGCTGACCGGCGACCGGAAGGCCGGAGACCGGGAGGACGACGCGCTGGCCACCGCCCGCCGGCGCTACGCCCGGGGCGAGATCGACCGGGAGACCTTCCGGACGCTCCGGTCGGACCTGGAGTCGGCATGAGCGGGGTGCGCCGTGGCTGAGCCGGCACGCCGGAAGTCGGCGGACGAGCTGCGGGAGCTGTACGCGGACCTCGCCCCGACGATGGACCGGATGGCGTGGCTCAACCGGCTCGTCACGGGCCGACACCGCCGACGGCTGTTCGGGAAGGCCCGCGGGCGAGTGCTCGACGTCGCCTGCGGGCTGGGGCTCAACCTCCGCTACCTGCCCGAGGCCGTCGACTACGTGGGCGTGGACCTGAGCCCGGAGATGCTGGCCCGGGCGCGGGAGCGGTTCGCCGGACGCGACCCGACGCCGGCGTTCCGGCGGATGGACGCCGCGAACCTGGCGTTCGAGGACGACGCCTTCGACACGGTGATCTCGTCGCTCTCCACCTGCACGTTCCCCGATCCCGACGCCGTCCTCCGGGAGATGGGACGGGTGTGCCGGCCGGACGGACGGATCCTCCTCCTGGAGCACGGACGGAGCAGCGTGGAGCCGCTGGCCCGCTTCCAGGACTGGCGCGCCGAGGCCCACTACGAGAAGCACGGGTGCCGGTGGAACCAGGACCCGCTGGAGGTGGTCGGCCGGGCCGGACTCGCGGTCCGCGAGCACCGGACGTCGCTGCTCGGGATCCTCACCGCCGTCGAGGCCCGGCCCGGCTGACGGCCCCCGACCCGTGATTTCCCCCTCCTCGAAGCGCCCGATCGAGCTCGTGCACGAGCGGGACGACGGCCGCCCCGACCGGTGATGCCGGACCCCGACTCCCACCGGGAAGCGGACTCGGACCTGCGCGGCACCTCCCGGCGCGGACTGACGACCGCGACCGTCGCCTTCTTCGCCGGCCTGACCAGCATCGTCTTCTACGGGGCCGCCGGGCCCACCTTCATGGAGGCGCTTGGGCTCACGGGCGCCCACACCGGTCTGCTCCTGTCGTCGCCCCACGTCAGCAAGGCCGTCCTCCGGATCCCCTTCGGCGCCTGGGTGGACGAGGTCGGTGGGAAGCTGCCGTTCCTCGTCCTGCTCGGGCTCACGACCGTCGGGCTGGCGGGGGTCGTCGTCCTCCTCTGGCTGTACTATCCCGACCGATTCGACCGATCGCTGTACTGGTGGCTGGTTCTCTGCGGCTTCGTCGGAGGGGCAGGCGGCGCGACCTTCTCGGTGGGCGTGCCCCAGACGTCGTACTGGTTCCCCTCCGATCGACAGGGGTGGGCGCTCGGCGTCTACGCGGGCGCCGGCAACGTCGGGCCGGGCCTCGTCAACTACCTGCTTCCGCTGGCGATCGCGGCCTGGGGGCTGACCGGCGCGTACGTGAGCTGGCTCGCCTTCCTGGCGCTCGTGACGGCCGTGTACGCGCTGACGGCGGTCGACCCGTACTACTTCCAGCTCCGCCAGCGGGGGCTCGGGGACGAGCGGGCCCGCGAGGTCGCCCGGTCCGAGGGCCAGGAGGTCTTCCCGTCGGGCGACA
>CAZJJO010000179.1:0-2427 GCA_964546375.1 uncultured Gemmatimonadota bacterium | reverse complement strand
CGGACCGGGAGGACGGGACCGCCGCCTCGCCCTGACCGAACGATCGGTGCCGACCCCGTGCCGCGGCCGATCCGGTGCCGCGGCCGACGGCGGGGGCCGCCGAGGGCCCCCGGACCCGCCTCGCTCACCTCGCCCCCCTCCCTTCCCCGGCCCCTCTCCGGCCCCCTCTTCAAATCGATTTGAAGAGGGGGCTCGGAAGGGGGGCCGCGCGGGCCCGGCGGGAGCGCGCCGAGCGCGGCCGGGCCGGGCCGGAGCCGTCCCCGACCGGCTACTCCACGTGGGGGCTCGGCTCGGTGGGCGGGACCTCGAGGGCGTTGTTGAAGCGGTTGAAGTAGTTGAAGATCCCCGCCACGGCCGCGATCTCCACCACCTCCTCCTCCGTCCAGCGGCGCCGGACCTCCCGGTGGACGGAGGCGGGGACGTCGGTCGACCGGACCGTCATGGCCCCGGCGAACCGCAGGGCCGCCAGCTCGTCCTCACCGTAGAGGTCGGGCGTCAGCTCCTCGGCCTGCAGGTCCTCGATCTGCTCGTCGCTCACCCGGAGAGCAGCTGCCAGCTGCGTGTGCGAGGCGAGTCAATACCCGCAGTCGTTCAGGGCCGACACCCGCACCGCGACCATCTCCTTCAGCCGGCGGGGGACCTCGCCCTCCTCCATCACCGTGGCGAAGTGCTCGATCATGGTGGTCAGGTGGGCGGGCAGCCGTCCCATGATCCGGAACATGTTGGGGACGTTGCCCCGCTCCTCCAGGAAACGTCGGAAGATCTCCTGGACCTCGGGCGGGTTGCCCTCCAGCGGCAGGCGCTCGACTCGGGGCTGCTCCTCGCTCATGGCGCTCCTCGACAGTCGGAGGCGAAAGGACGCCGTTGGCCCGCTTCGACGGGGTCCCTATCTTAGGCGACCGTCCGGGCGGCCGCAGACCCGCCGGGCCGGGGGCGGCCCCGGGCGGCGCGGTACGGCGCCGGGACCGGGGATCCGGGGCCGAGGGTCCGGGATCCCCGAAAGCGTCGACCCCGTCGGGCCGGCGTCCGTCCTCCACCTCCCTCGTCCCGGAGATCCGATCGCATGACGCGCATCCTCCACACCGGCGACCTCCACCTGGCCGCGGGCAAGCCGGACCGCTGGGCGGCGCTGGACGCCGTGCTGGAGGCGGCCGCCGGGCGGGAGGCCGACGCCCTGCTGGTGGCCGGCGACCTGCTGGACCGGGGCGAGGACCACCGTGCCCTCCGCGCCCGGGTCCGGGAGCGGTTCGAGGAGGCTCCCTGTCCGGTGCTGCTGCTGCCCGGCAACCACGACCTCGAGGCCTACGCCCCGGGCCAGGACTGGGGCGGACCGGTCCGGCTGATGCTCTCGACCCCGGTCCACGGCACCGAGGTGGCCGGGCTCCGGGTGCTGGGCGTCCCGTTCCCGCGGGAGCGGACCAGCTTCGCCCGCGTCCGCCGGCACGTCGAGGACCGGCTCGCCGAGGACGGAGGGGCGGCGATCCTGACCCTCCACGGCACGCTCGTGGACGCCGCCGACCCCCACATCCAGACCGAGAGCCAGGAGGACGAGCCGGACGACCGGTACTTCCCCGTCCGATCGGGCGAGCTGGCCGATCTGGACGTGGCCTACGTCGCCCTCGGCCACTACCACCGGGCCGAGCTCCGCCGGGCCGGCGGGGTCCCGGTGGCCTACGCCGGCTCGCCGGTCCCCGTCGGCGCCCACGCCCTGGGCCCCCGGACCGCCATGCTGGTGGAGGTGGACGCGCAGGGAGGGGCGGCGGAGGTGGAGGCCGTGCGCCTGCCCGTCCCCTGGCGGGACGAGATCGAGCGCTGGCTCACGCCGTTCGAGGAGGAGGCCGGGCTGGAGGCGCTGGCGGACGAGCTGCGGGAGCGCGCCGACCCGGACTGCACGCTGACCGTCGAGCTGGAGGGCGTGCTGGCGGGCATGGACGAGGCGGAGCTGCGTCGCCGGACCGAGGCGATGGCCGACGACCTGGCCGACGCCTACGCCGGCCTGCACTTCGAGCGGAAGGGCGTGGGGCTGGACCGCGCCCGGGCGGACCTCTTCCGCGAGTTCCGGCGCCGGCTGGAGGGATGGGAGGACGAGGAGGGACGCCGGCCGGAGGAGGAAGTCCGACGGCGGGCGCTCGAGCTGGGCGCCCGGGCGCTGAAGGGATGACGGTTCGGCCGTGAGGATCCTGCGCGTCCACGTGCCCGACTTCGGCCCCCTCCGGGGCCTCGAGCTCGAGCTGGCCCCGGGCCTGAACGTCGTCCACGGCGGCAACGAGAGCGGCAAGACGACCCTGATCGACTTCCTGCTGGTCCACCTCTTCCGCTGGGAGAAGCGCGAGGGGACCCGGCTGTCGACCGTCCTCGGCGACCTCGACCGCTTCGGCGACGCGAGCGAGACCGGCGGCGTGGAGCTGCGGCTGGAGGGCGAGGTGG
>CAZJJO010000178.1:0-2436 GCA_964546375.1 uncultured Gemmatimonadota bacterium | reverse complement strand
GAGTTACATCCCGTGGGGGTTCGAATCCCCCCCCGAGCACTCGCCGCGCCCCGGACCGGGGCGGCCGCCCCCTCGCGGGGAGCCGGCCGGCCCGGCCGACGCGGCGCCAGCCCAGGTGCTGGAACTGGCAGACAGGCTAGCTTGAGGGGCTAGTGCCCCTTCGTGGGCGTGTGGGTTCGAATCCCACCCTGGGCATCGGACCGGGCGAGCCGGCGCCGCGAGCGCGGGCGCCGTCCCGACCGGTGCCGGCCTCGTCGGAGACGACGCGGTCCGGCCAGAGCACGAGCGCCCGTAGCTCAGCCTGGAGAGAGCGCAGGCTTGCGGAGCCTGAGGCCGCAGGTTCGAATCCTGCCGGGCGTATCGCGAGAGCCCCCGAGAGATCGGGGGTTTTCGCGTTTGGGGCTCCGGGGCGCGTCGCGCGCCCCGCCACCAGGAGCCCGTCCGGCCGTCGACGTCCTCTCCTCCCCTTCTCGCACCCGGACGGTCCGTCCGACCCCGGAGTTTGACGGCGCGAGGCCGCGTTATATAGACTCGCAACACAAAGAGAAACGATATACGAGAGGAGGCCGCGCCGGAGATGTCGCTCGACACGCGCAGCCTGGGCCGGGACGTCAACGAGGCGCTGGTGCTCTCGGTGCTGAGGGACGGGCCGAGGCACGGCTACCAGATCGCCCTCGAGGTGGAGGAGCGGAGCGACGGGGCCTTCGAGCTCCAGCACGGCACGCTCTACCCGATCCTCCATCGGCTGGAGGACGAGGGGTTGATCGAGGGCGAGTGGAGCGAGGAGGGGCGGCGCCGGAAGGAGTACCGGCTCAGCGAGGCCGGGCGCCGGCACCTGCGGGAGGAGGCCGTCCGCCTGGGCGACGTCCTGGACCGGCTCGCCGAGATGCTCCCGGACGTGAGCGATGGAACGGTTCGGCCGCGTCCTGCGGCGGGTTGACCGCGAGCTGGAGGTCCGGGAGCCCGAGCGTTCCCGGATCCTCCTCGAGCTGAGCGGCGACCTGGAGGAGCTGTTCCGGGCCTACCGCCGCCGGGGATGCTCGGAGGAGGAGGCCCGGCGTCGGGCCGAGGCGTGGCTCGCTCCGGACGGGGCGTCGCGGGAGGGGCTCCGCCGCCTGCACACGCCGCTGGCCGGGCGGCTGCTGCGATCCCTCTCCGAGGTCGGCCGCAGCCGGCTCGAGACGGCGGCCTTCACGGTGCTGGCCCTGGGCTCCGTCGCCGCCGGCCTGTGGGGGCTGCGCGGCACGGTGCTGCTCTGGCCGCCGGGCCCGGCGGTCGCCGCCGTGCTGGCGATCGGCGGGACGGGCCTGGCGGTGGCGGCCCGCCGGGCGACCCGGCTCTTCCTGGCCGCCGACGGGGCTCCTCCGCGGGAGGCCCACCTCCTCTCCCTCCCCGTCCTGGCGGCCGCGTCGTTCGTCGTCGGGGCGTTGGGGGCGTGCTTCGAGGTCGGCTCGTCCCTGGCGGCAGCCGCCGCGGCCCCGACGACCGCGGCGCCGTCCGGGGCGCCGGAGCTCGCGTCCGCCGCCGTCGAGGGCGTCGGGGCGGGAGCGCCGGAAGCCCTCTGGGGCGCCCTCGCCTCGGCGGCGGGCACGGCCGGCCTGGGGCTGGTGGTCGCGCTGGCGCTGACGCTCGCCTGGTTCTGGCTGGCGGTCCGGGCCCGTCTCGTACGGGACGCCCGGGCGGAGCTCCGGGCCTCCGTGCCGCACCTCGACCCTGGACGCGACGGGAGGTCCCGATGATCGACTGGTTCCTGCAGGGAGGCTTCCTCATGTGGCCGGTGCTCGTCGCCGGCCTGATCGCCCTCGCCCTGGCGGCCCACGCCGGACGCCGGCTGTCCGTGGACGACGCGACGACCGTCGTCGCCCGCCGGATCCGGGGCCGGATCGACGCCGTGCTCTTCTGGGGCGTCTTCGCCGCGCTCGTGGGCCTGCTGGGCACGCTGGGCGGCGTGGGCCAGCTCGCGCGGACGGCGAGCCGGGCCGGGGGGGACCTGCCGGCCGAGGTGATCTGGGACGGGCTCCGGGTCACCCTCCCCACGTTCGTCCTGGGGCTGACGGTCCTCCTGGTGTCGCTGGGGCTGTGGTTCGGGCTCCGGGCCGTCCACCGGAGGAGGGTCGGGGCCGCGGACGCGTAGCGCAGGTCCGGAGCGCGGTCGGGCCGTGACCGGACCGGCGTCCCGCCGGCGCGTCGGAGGCCCACGGATCGCCCGCGGGGCGGCGGCCGTAGTACCTTCCCGGAGCCATGACGGACGCTCGCGACGGGGGACCGGGAGGGGAGGACGAGGGCCGGGCCGGCCGCCCCGGCGCGCGGGTGGTCGTCGCCGCCGCGCTCCTGGCGACGGTGGTCGGCGGCACGGGCCTGATGGTGGAGCGGCCCGGCCCGGGGGCGGCGGCGAGCCCCGACGACGAGGGGGCCCGGGCGGAGCGGGCCCCGGCC
>CAZJJO010000177.1:0-2478 GCA_964546375.1 uncultured Gemmatimonadota bacterium | reverse complement strand
GCGGCCGGCGGCGGATCGGCGGCCGCGGTGCCCGCCGGCAGGCGGACGTCGGGCACGAAGGGCGCCTCGACGGCCGGCACCACCGGCTGGAGCAGCGGGATCAGGAGGAAGCCCACCAGGGCCGAGGCCCAGACCGCGTGGCGGGCGGCCGCCGGAGCGTCCCGGAGCAGGCGAGCGGCCAGGCCGGCGGCCAGCAGGAGGAGGGTGCCGCGCAGGGCGGCGTCGAGGAGGCCGGTGATCCAGGCGGCCGCCAGGTCCGGGGAGGGGCCGAGATCACCGGGGAGCGGCAAGGTCTACCTCCCTTCCGCCCGCGCTTCTTCGATGAGCCCGTGCAGGCGCTCGAGCTCGTCCTCCGACAGGTCGGAGGCGGTCATGCTCAGCAGGGCCGCGGCCGCCTTGCCCGCCGAGTCGTCGAAGAACGTCCGCAGGAGCCGCTTGATGGCCGACCTGCGCGCCTTCTCGCGGGGCAGCGTGGGGAGGTAGACGTAGCGGGGCCCCTCCTGGACGTGCGTCAAGTGCCCCTTCTCCTCCAGCACCCGGAGCAGCGCCCGCACCGCCGAGTAGCTGGGCGCGTCGGGCAGGTTCTCCCGGACCTCCTGGGCGGTGGCCCGCTCGAACCGGTAGACGATGTCCATGATCTGACGCTCGCGCCGCGTCAGGTCCCTGTGGGGCCTCTCCTCGGTCATCCCCGGCTCCCTTCCTCGCGTGGTGACCGGGCCGGCCGACCCACGGCGGGGAGCGGCGGCCCACTGTTGCAAATACAGCACCCACCACCAAGGTATGCCCGGGCCGGGCCTCGTCAAGACGATCTCCCGGCCCGGCGGCCGGGGCGGCCTTTCCCGCCCGACGGCGAGCGGCTAGCCTCGACGCCGGCGGCAGGGGTGTCGGGCGCGTCCCCGGCTGAGAGGACACCCTGCGCGGCCCGCGCCGACGGTCCGACCCGTCGGCCGGGCCGCCCGAACCTGATCCGGATCATGCCGGCGCAGGGAGCCGCGACAGCTCCGGAGCGGCCCTTCTCCGGGCCCCGCCGGGGCGGCGCGCCCGTCTCCCCTTCCGCCTCGCAGAGACCCGAACCCGCGAGACCGGAGGGGCCATGGCCTTCCACGACGACCTGCTTCGCCGCGTCGATCCGCTCTGGACCCGGATGCTCGACCATCCGTTCCTGATCGAGACCCGCGACGGGGAGCTCGACCCCGGCGTCTTCGCCCGCTGGCTCCGCCAGGACTACCTGTTCGTCCGGGCGGCCGTCCCCTTCCTGGGGACCCTGCTGGCCAAGGCGCCGCCCGAGGACCGCGCGATGCACTCGGACGCGGTCCTGGCCCTGCGGGAGGAGCTGGAGCTGTTCCGCGAGCGGGCCGACGCCCTGGGCGTGGACCTGGAGGACGTCGAGCCGGGCCTGGTGAACCACGGCTACGTCCAGTTCCTGATGGCCACCGGCCACGGCCGGAGCTATCCCGAGGCGTTCACCGTCCTCTACGGGGCCGAGAAGGCCTACCACGAGTCCTGGAAGGTCGTCGAGGCGGGGCTCGATCGCTCCTCGCCGTGGCGTCCGCTGGTCGAGAACTGGGCCGGCGACGACTTCGCCGCCTACGTCGACGCGCTGGAGGCGCGCCTGGACGAGCTGGCCCGGGGCGCCGGGGAGGAGACGGTGGCGGAGATGGAGGAGCTGTTCGAGCTCACCGTCCGCTGGGAGATCGCCTTCTGGGAGATGGCCCACGACGGGGCCGGCTGGCCGGGGATCGACGCCGGCGAGGCCGGGAGCCCCCCCGCGACCGGGAAGCCCGCGAACACGAACGGAGAGGAAGTCTGAGATGTCGTTCACCGACGAGCTGCTGGAGGCCGCCCGCGACGTCTGGGAGGCGCAGGCCGAGCATCCCTTCGTCCGCGGCATCGGCGACGGGACCCTGGAGGAGGAGCGCTTCCGCCGGTGGGTGGTCCAGGACTACCTGTATCTCAAGGAGTTCGCCCGGATCTTCGCCTGGGCGGCGGCGAAGGCCGACCGCCTCGAGGCCATGGGCTGGTACGCGTCGGTCCTGGACCTGACCCTCAACACCGAGATGGAGCTGCACCGCCGGTACGCGGCCCGCTTCGGCGTCGACCCCGGCGAGCTGGAATCGGCGGAGATGTGGCCCACGACCCGCGCCTACACCGACTTCCTGGTCCGGACCGCCGCCGACGGCGAGATGGCCGATCTCCTGGCCGCCCTCCTCCCCTGCGCCTGGGGCTACGCCTGGGTGGCCGAGCGCCTGGCCCGCGGCCCCGAGCCCGACGACGACCGCTACGCCGACTGGATCGAGCAGTACACCTCGGAGGAGTTCCGCGACGCCGCCCGGTGGCTGAAGGAGGAGACCGGGCGGCAGGCCCGCGGCCGGACGGAGGCCGGGCGGGAGCGGATGGTGGAGACCTTCGTCCTCTCCAGCCGCTACGAGTGGCAGTTCTGGGAGATGTGCTGGGAGGGCGAGAGCTGGCGGCCCTGAG
>CAZJJO010000176.1:0-2603 GCA_964546375.1 uncultured Gemmatimonadota bacterium | reverse complement strand
AGGTCACGAAGAACCGGACCCCCTCCTCGAGGGCGATCTCCACCCAGTTCTCCATCCGCTTCCGGTAGGTGCGGGAGGACGCCTCGACGAGGGCGTTCATGCCGATCGGACGCGAGGTGAGCCGCCGCATGTACCGGACGCCCTCGCGGAAGTCGTGGCCGTGTACGTAGGTGAGCGAGATGGGCTGGAGCACCCCGAGCCCCCCCGCCTCCGAGACGGCCGCCACCAGCTCGGGGTTGCTGCACGGATACATGGCGCCGCAGATCAGCGGCACCTCGATCCCGGCGTCCCGCGTCAGGTCCGTGGCCAGCGGCGCCGGATCCCGGTCCCGGCCCCCGCCGCTCACGTTTCCTCCGGCGGATCGAGCCGCCAGGTGGCCCGCACCTCGGCCACCGCGTCCCCGGACCCGTCCCGCAGCACGGCCCGGGGGCGGTGCTCGGTCGAGCCCTCGACCTCCGGGGGCTCGGTGGAGCAGGAGGCGACGACGCGGCCGCGGGCCTTCTTCTCGTACCGGGCCTCCAGCCCCACCACGATCCCGCGCACGCCGGCCGGCAGCGCCGTCAGGGTGGCGAGGCCGGTGGTCAGCTCGCCCAGGTTCACCAGCGCCACCGCGTGGACCGAGCCCAGGTGGTTGCGGACCCGACGGCGCTCGCGCAGCTCCGTCCGGCATCGGCCCGGCTCCAGCGTCCGCACCGTGGCGCCCAGCGACCCGGAGTAGGGCACCATCCAGCCCAGCAGGCGGCTGAACAGCCAGGCCCCGCCGGGGAGGGGGGCCAGGGTCCGCCACAGCCGGAGGATCCGCGGGCCGGGAGCGGCGGCGTCGGGACGGGTCATGGAGGGCTCCCTGGAGGCGGAAGGACGGGGCCGGACGCGCCGCGCCCCGGGGCTCGACGCCCACAAAGGTCGCCGGCCGGGCGCCTCGTGTCGAGCGCCGGCCGGAGGCCGCTCCGCCGGGTGGGACGGCCGGCCGCGATCCCGTACCTTCCCCTGCGCCGACCCTCATCGGCCCCGGGGAGAGCGGACGCACGAGAGGCTCCGCATGGAGATCGAGACGCTCTGGACCCCCTCCGATCTGGAGGGCACGGACCTCGCCGGCCGGGCCGCCGCCGCGGTGGACGTCGTCCGGGCCACCACCACCGTGCTGGCCGCCCTCGAGGCCGGCGCCGAGCGGGTGCGGCCGGTGGCCTCCCGGGAGGAGGCGCGGGCGGTCGAGCGCTCGCTCCGGGCCGACGGGCCCGGGGAGCCCCCCCTGCTGTGCGGCGAGCGGGAAGGCCGCCGGATCGAGGGGTTCGACCACGGGAACTCCCCCCGCGAGCTGGCCGAGGCGCCCGTGGAGGGCCGCTCCCTGGTGTTCACCACCACCAACGGCACCCCCCTGCTCCGGCGGCTCGCGCCGGCCGGGGAGGTCGTGCTCGCCTGTTTCCGGAACCTCTCCGCCGTGGCCCGACGGCTGGCGGACGGGGGACGGGACGTCGTGATCGCCTGCGCCGGCAAGGAGGGGCGGGCGGGGCTGGACGACGTGGCCTGCGCGGGCCACCTGGTCCGCGGGATCCGCCGACGCCGCGGGGAGGAAGTCGAGCTGGGCGACGGCGCCCGGGACGCCCTGGCGGTGGCCGAGCTGCTGGGCGAGCCCGACGCCGACTGGCTGGCCTCGACGGCGGCCGGTCGGGCGCTGGTGGAGATCGGGCTGGAGGCCGACCTGGCCTGGTGCGCCGAGACGGACGCCAGCCTCGGGGTCCCCGTGCTGCGGGAGGAGGAGGTCCGGCTGGCGGGCACCGACCGGGCGGGGTCGGGCGGGAAGGAGGGCTGAGGCCGCGTCGGCCGCTACCGCTCGTCGGCCACCGGCTCGACCAGCTCGGGCCCGTCCCGGTCCGGCCGGTTCACGTCGCGGGAGACCGGGTGCGCCTCGAAGGCGCGCTCGTTTCGCCGGTAGGGCCGCAGGAAGGAGGTCAGGCCGTCCGGATCGGCGCCCGGATCCATCCACCCGTCCCACCGGTCGGGCGGCAGGACCACGGGCATCCGGTCGTGCAGCTCCGCCACGACCTCGTCGGGCTCGCAGGTGAGGATCGTCGCGCTCTCCAGGCGTCGCCCGTCGGGGCCCTCCCACCGGTCCCAGAGCCCCGCGAAGGCGAACGGCCGGTCGTCGGCCCGGTGCACGAACCAGGGCTGCTTGCCGCCGTTCACCCGGACCCACTCGTAGAAGCCGTCCGCCGGGAGCAGGCAACGCCGGGCGCGGAAGGCGTCCCGGAACGCGGGCTTCTCGGCCGCCGTCTCCGAGCGGGCGTTGATCAGGGTGAGATCGAAGTCGGCCGGCTCGTCGACCCAGTGCGGCACCAGGCCCCATCGGGCCTCGACCATCTCCCGTCCCCCGTCCTCTTCGGACAGGCGGACCACGGTCACCGGGTCGGTGGGGGAGAGGTTGTACCGGGGCGGACGGTCCAGGCCGCCGCGGCGGGCGTCGAACGCCCGGGCCACGGCCTCGGAGTCGATCCGGAGGGTGAAGCGTCCGCACATGGTGGTCGATCCCGTTTCGTCGGACGGCCCCGTCCGGCCGCGCCGATCGACGCGGGCACGGGCGTCGGAGCGGGGGCGGCGGGGAGGGT
>CAZJJO010000175.1:0-2621 GCA_964546375.1 uncultured Gemmatimonadota bacterium | reverse complement strand
CCCGGCTCAGCCCTCCAGCCCGGCGGTCCGGTAGGCCTCCCGGACCAGCCGCACGTCGCGCTCGGCGTCGTCCAGGGTCATCTCGGGCTCGCCGCCGGTCCGCAGGGCGTCCACCAGGTCCCGCCACATCCCCCGGTAGCCGGCGATGTCGCGGAAGCCGGGGAAGCGGAGCCGCAGGCGACGGCCGCGCTGGAAGACGAAGAGGCCGTTGGACTCGAAGGTGAGCGCCCCCTCCCGGCCGTAGACGCGCGAGAGGCGCAGGCCCTTCAGCGGCGAGGGCACCTCCCACGAGTAGGAGAGCGTGCCCACCGCGCCCCCGGCGTAGCGGAAGAGGACCACCATGCTCCGCTCGGGGCCGTCCGTCGGCGCCGGGGCCCGGCCCTCGACCTCCTCCACCTCGAGGCCCAGCTCGGCCATGAAGTTGACCCAGTGGATGCCCCCCTCCAGGAGGGCGCCCCCGCCGGCCCGCTCCGGGTCGTCGCGCCAGCCGCCGGTCGCCTGCTCCTTCACCGCGTCGACGTGCAGCATCAGCGGCCGGCCCACGGCGCCCCCCTCCAGCAGCCGGGCCAGGGTCCGACGCAGCGGCTTGTAGAAGTAGTTCTCGGCCACCAGCACCCGGCCCCCGGACCCGTCGGCGGCCTCCCGCACCGCCGCGAAGTCCTCGGCGCGGGGGAAGGCGGGCTTCTCCACCACCGCGTCGCGGCCCCGCTCCAGGGCGGCCTCGACCAGCTCGCGGTGGCGGTGGGGCGGGGTGAGGACCACGGCGGCGTCGACCTCCGGGTCCTCCAGCGCCTCTCTGTAGGACCCGTGGGCGCCGTCGCCGCCCAGGTCGTCGGCGAAGGCCTCGGCCCGGTCGCGGTCGCGGCTGGCGAACCGGAGGGACACCTCGGGGGCGACGCTCCCCAGCACCTTCGCGTGGGTCCGGGCCGCCTCGCCGCAGCCCAGCAGGGCCAGGACCGGCCGCCCGCCGCTCACGGGGCGCCCGCCTCCCCTCCGCCGGCGGCCTCCGCCGCCGTCGTCCCCGGCGCGGCGCCGGGCTTCGCCTCGGCCCCGGGGTCGGGCTCCGCCTCGGGGTCCAGCCCGGCCATGATCCGTCCCGCCCGGAGGGCGTGGGCCGCGATCGTGAGGCTCGGGTTCACCCCGGCGGCGGTGGGGAAGACGCTGGCGTCGGTGATCCAGAGCCCGTCCACGCCCCGATAGCGCCCCCCGGGGCCGACCGGGTCCTCCTCCGGGTCGTCGCCCATCCGGACCGTCCCCAGCGCGTGGGAGAAAGTCTCGATCCGGTGCTCGTAGGTGAGGAGCGCCCCGGCCTCGCGGTGGATCTGCCGGGCCCGGCGCACCAGCGCGGCGCGGGCGGCCAGGTCGCGCTCGGCGTGCTCGTGGCGGACCACCGGGCGGGGCAGGCCGAACGGCCCCCGCTCGCGGGTCGAGAGCGCCACGTGGTTCCCGTATCGCGGCCGGTCCTCGGCCAGCACCAGCAGGCCGGTGGAGCGGGCGAGCAGGGGGGAGAGGAGGGCGGGCAGGGGGCGGGGCAGCTCCGAGCGCACCGGCCCGATCGACGGGCTCTGCACCTGCTGGATGTTGCCCAGCCTCCCCTCGGGCGCGCCGGGCGCGTCGTCGCCGAGGTAGAAGTCGTTGACGCCCACCTGCTTGTGGAACTGGTCGCCGCCCTCCGGCAGGCGCGGGTAGCAGCCGAAGACGATGGACGCGCAGTGGCGCATCAGCCGGCGGCCCACCGCGTGGCCGGCCGGGTTGGGCTCCCGCAGGCCGGAGGCCGCCAGGAGCTGAGGGGTGCCCAGGGCGCCCGCGGCCAGGACGAACCGGTCGGCGGTGAAGCGGAGCTCCTCGCCGCTGTCGCGGTCGCGGGCCCGCACCGCCCGCATCGCCCCGTCCCGGGCCTCCAGCTCCAGGGCCACCGTCCGCGGGCGCAGCTCGAGGCCCGCGTCCAGAAGGCGGGGCAGGACCCGGCTGGCCAGGTCGTTCTTGGCCCCGACGGCGCAGGCGTAGGTGTCGCAGGTGTCGCACCGGACGCACTCGGGCCGGTCCGGGTCGCCCCCGTAGTTGATGGCCAGCGGCAGGCGGTGGGGGTGCAGGCCCAGGCGGCCGGCCGCGTCGGCGATCATCCGGCTGGTGGGGGCGAGGCCCGGCGGCGTCTGCGGGTAGCCGGCCCGGCGGGGCGGCGCGGTGGGATCGCCGTCGTCGACGCCGGCCACGCCCAGCACCCGCTCGGCCTCCAGGTAGCGGGGCCGGAGCTGGTCGTAGCCCACCGGCCACCGCGCGCCCGGGTCGCCGGTCACCGCCGGGTCGGGACGGAAGTCCTCGGCGCGGAAGCGGGTGGAGACCGCGCCGTAGAAGACCGAGGCCCCGCCGACGCAGGCGGTGGTCCCCGCCGTCCCCTCCCGGCCGCCCGACCGGACGAGCACCTGGTCGTCGGCGTAGTGTCGGGTGCGGTTGATCGTGGCGTCCGGGTCCCAGCAGGACGGGCCGCGGGGGACCCAGTCGCCCCGCTCCAGCATCAGCACGTCCAGCCCCGATCGGACCAGCGGCCGGGCGGCCAGCGCGCCGCCGAAGCCGCTGCCGATGACCACCACGTCGCGGTGGGCGGTCTCGGGGCTCACGGG
>CAZJJO010000174.1:0-2691 GCA_964546375.1 uncultured Gemmatimonadota bacterium | reverse complement strand
GGAGGGGGAAGCCCTCCTCGTAGTTCTCCGGCATCAGGATGCGCCGGAGGTCGGGGTGGCCGCGGAAGGTCACGCCGAACATGTCGTAGACCTCCCGCTCCATCCACTCGGCCGCCTTCCAGAGGGAGGTGGCGCTGCGCAGGGCCAGCCCGTCGCGGGGCAGCTCGCACACCACCCGGAGCATCCGGCCGCCGGCCAGCGACCAGAGCTGGTACCAGACCTGGATGGGACGCCCGCCGCCCAGGTCGGCCGCGGTGACGTCCAGCAGGAGGTCGTAGGCCTGGTCCTCGTCGTCCCGGAGGAACTGCAGGACCTCGTAGGAGCGGTCCGGGTCCACCACCACCACGGGCGTCCGGACGGCGTCGTAACGGGCGCGCTCGACGGCCTCCGGGAAGCGCTCGCGGAGGGCCGCCACGCTCGGGTGCTCGTCCGGCTCGGCGTCCTCCCGGCGGGCGCCCCGGACCAGCTCGGCGCCGACGGGCGGAGAGGAGACGGTCGCCATCCTCAGTCCCGGTGCTCCATGAGGCGCTCGCGCCGGTCGCCCGGCCGGTCCACCGCCGACGTGGACTCGAGCCCGCTGACCCGGTTCTGCTTGGTGGAGTTGCCGAAGGGCTGCGCCACCAGCTCGATGGCCTCCGGCGGGAGGTTCGGGCGCCCCGCGGCCTCCGGGGGCTCCTCGCGGGCCGCCGGGTCCGACACGGACTCGCCCTTGATCTTCTCCTGGACCATGAGCAGCCCGTAGATGAGCCCCTCGGGCCGGGGCGGACAGCCCGGGACGTAGACGTCCACCGGGATCACGGTGTCGATGCCCTGCACGATGGTGTAGTTGTCGAACATGCCGCCCGAGCTGGCGCACGCCCCCATGGAGACGCACCACTTCGGCTGGGGCATCTGGTCCCACACCTTCCGGAGCACCGGAGCGAGCTTGTAGCTCACCCGCCCGGCCACGATCATCAGGTCCGCCTGCCGGGGGCTGAACGACATCCGCTCCATCCCGAAGCGCGCGATGTCGTACTTCGAGCCGGCCGAGGCCATCATCTCGATGGCACAGCAGGCGGTGCCGAAGGGCATGGGCCAGAGCGAGTTCCGCCGCGACCAGTTGATCACGTAGTCCAGCTTCGTGGTCAGCCAGTTGCGGGGGATCCCCGTGTCGACCTTCTCGCCGGACCCTCCGTCCGACGGCAGCGTGTCCAGCTCCTTCGCCATGGGGTCAGCCCTCCGCGGGAGCGATCGACGTGGGGGGGCGGATCCGCAGCCTCGTCAGTCCCATTCCAGCGCCCCCTTCTTCCAGGCGTAGGCCAGGCCCACCAGCAGGACGCTCACGAAGACGAGCATCTCGACGAAGCCGAACAGGCCGAGGTCCCGGAACACGACCGCCCACGGGAAGAAGAACACCGTCTCGATGTCCAGGACGATGAAGAGCATCGCGACGATGTAGAACTGGACGGAGAAGCGGCGCCGCGTGTCGCCCAGCGGGATCATCCCGGACTCGTAGGGCCCCCGCTTCGCGGCCGTGGGCCGATCCTCGCTGAAGAGCTCGGAGAGGCCCACCAGCACGGCCGCGTTCAGGACCGTGATGAGCCCCACCAGGAGAATGCCGAGATACGGCTGCGTCACGTCCCGTCCGCCGGTCTTGTGAATTTCTTCACGTGGCCGGCGCGAACATATCGCTCCCGCCCGGGCGGATCAAGCACGCGCCGGCGCTCGCGCGGGACGTTCGGACCCGCTTGCCGGCCCTTCTCCCGGAGGTCATCTTCGGGCCGCGATCGGGTCCCGCGGCCGGGCCGGACCCGGGGCCGCGACAACCGCGACCGGGAGGCGACGTCCGCCGCGAGACGCACCGTCTTCGCACCGACGACGGCGAGCTCCACGTCCGCCTGCGGGGCCGGGGCCCCCGGGTGCTGATGCTGCACGGCCTCACCGCCCACGGCGGCGCCTGGACGGCCACGGCGGACCGCCTCGCGGAGCGCTTCACCCTGGTGATGCCCGACCTGCTGAGCCGGGGCCGCTCGGAGCCCCGACCCGACCTGCCCCACGACCTGGCGTCGGAGCTGCGCCGGGTCCGGACGCTGGCCCGGGCCACCGGGACCGCCGGCCGCCCGGTGGTGGGCCACTCGCACGGGGCGGCGCTGGCCGCCGGGCTCGCGTCGGGGCCGGGGCGCCCGGCCGGCCTGGTCCTGGTGTGTCCGGTCACCCGGGGCCCGCTCGTGTACGATTCCGAGCGTGGTGAACTGGTTTCGCGCGGCGCTAATCTCGCCTTCCCGATCCACAATGGGATCCCGATCATGCTGGTCGACGAGGCGCGGCCCCTCGAGGAATGATCCTGGAGCGGCCCGCGCTCAGGAACAAATCCGCGTCCTTCCGGTTCGAGTTCACGTCGCCCCTCCGCGGCGTACCGGAAAGGAGATCGGCCCATGCGCGCTTTGGTCTGGCACGGCAAGAACGACATCCGCTGCGAAACGGTCCCGGATCCAGGCATCGAGGACCCGAAGGACGCGATCATCCAGACCACCGCCTGCGCGATCTGCGGCTCGGACCTCCACCTCCACGACGGCATGATGATCGGCATGAAATCGGGCGACATCGTCGGCCACGAATTCATGGGCGAGGTCGTCGAGACCGGCCGTGAGGTCTCGAAGCTGCGCAAGGGGGACCGCGTCGTCGTGCCCTTCACCATCGTCTGTGGCCAGT
>CAZJJO010000173.1:0-2737 GCA_964546375.1 uncultured Gemmatimonadota bacterium | reverse complement strand
GGGCCGCTACGCCCCCGGCGCCGCCGGCGCGGCCGCCGGGGAGGCGGCCGCCGGCTTCGACCGCGACCCCCGGCACCTGCCGACGGTCCTCTACACGAACACCGGCTACGAGTACTGGGGGCGGGCGGCCTCCCTGCTCCACACCTCGCCGGACGGCTCGGCCGACGTGCCGACCCACCCGAAGGTCCGGATCTACCACCTGGCCGGCGCCCAGCACTTCGTCGACGCCTTCCCGCCGGAGCCGGAGCGCCGGGTGACCGGCGACGGCGAGCCGGCGGCCTGGCGCGGCAACCCCCTGGACTTCCTGGTGAACCTGCGGGCCCTGGCGGTGGGGATGGTCGACCACCTGGCCGACGGCGACCCCCTGCCCGCCTCCCGCCGCCCCCGGATCGAGGACGGCACGCTGGTGCCGGTGGACGAGGCGGCCGCCGGCTTCCCGGCGATCCCGGGCGTGGCAGTCCCCGAGGTGGTTCACGTGGCCTACCGGGCCGACTACGGCGACCGGTGGCCGGAGGGCCGAATCGACCGCCAGCCGCCGGCCCTGGGTCCGGCCTTCCCGTCGCTGGTGCCCGCCGTCGACCGGCTCGGCAACGAGGTGGGCGGCGTGCGCAACGTGGCCCTGCGGGCGCCGCTGGCCACCTACACGCCCTGGAGCCTCCGGACCGGCCTGCCCGGGCCCGAGGGGGAGCTGGCCGACTTCCGGGGCACCTTCGCCCCCCTGCCCCCCGACTCGGCCGCCGCCCGCCGGAGCGGCGACCCCCGTCCGCCGGTGGCGTCGCTGTACGGCTCGCGGGCGGCCTACCTCGAGCGGGCCCGGCGGGCCGCCCGCTCGCTGGTCGACGCCGGCTTCCTGCTGGCCGAGGACGTCGACCGGGCCGTCGAGCGCGCCGCGGCCCGTTGGGACTGGGTGACCGGCCGCCGGGGCGGGCGGTGAGCCCCCGCCGGCGCGGGGATCGCCGCCGGGCCGGGCCCGGCCCTCCGCCGGGACGGCCGCCGACGACGGATCCCACCGTACCGCGGTGGGGTAGGGACGGGTCGAGCGGCGCGGCGCGGCCGTCCCGACGGTTCGTGGGCACGAGACCGCAGCGAGGAGCCTGCAGGAGATGATCCCGAGCACGCGAGCTTTCCCGGCGATCGTCGCCCTGGCGGCCGCCGCCCTGGCCGGCTGCGGCGGCGGGGGCGACGAGGGCCCGACCGAGCCCGAGAACCGGCCGCCCGACGTCACCATCGACGAGCCGGCGACGGGCAGCACCTTCGACGAGGGCGAGACGGTGACCTTCGAGGGCTCGGCCGTCGATCCCGACCAGGGCACCCTGGGCGGCGACGCGCTGGTCTGGAGCAGCGACCTGGACGGCCGGCTCGGCACCGGGACCACCGTGGACGCCCCGGCCCTCTCGGCCGGCGACCACGAGATCACCCTCGAGGCCACCGACGCCGAGGGCGCCACCGACAGCGACCAGATCTCGCTGGCGATCGTCTCGGACACGCCCTCCGAACGGGCCGATCTGCGCCCCTCGGGCTTCGCCGTCCTCCCGGGCGGCGCCCTCGACGACGAGACCGTCGCGGTGGTCGGCCGCGTCCGGAACGCGGGCGGGGCCGACGCCGGGGGCTTCGACTGGACGATCACGCTGGACGGGACCGAGGTGGCCTCGGGCCGCGTCGACAGCCTGGCCGCCGGCGACTCGACCGACCTGCCCCGGACCACCGACCTCGGCCCCTTCGCCCCCGGCACGGCCACCGCCCGGCTGGAGGTCGACACCGGCGACGAGGTGGACGAGGCCTCGGAGGCCGACAACGTGGCCGAGGACCTGCTGGCGGTCTACAGCCGCGGGATGGAGATCGTGCTCCGCTTCATCACCGAGCCCACCGACGCCCAGCGCCAGGCCTTCGAGGACGCCGCCGACCGCTGGGAGGGGCTGTTGCCCGGCGACCTGCGGACCATCCGCCCCGACAGCTTCGACACCTCCCAGTGCGTCGAGGGCGGGCCGACGCTCACCGAGGAGATCGACGACCTGGAGATCGTGGTCCGGCTCGACTCCATCGACGGCGAGGGGAGCGTGCTGGGCCGGGCCGGGCCGTGCGGGATCCGGACCTCGCCCCCCCGGACGGTGGCGGTGGGCATCATGGAGTTCGACACCGCCGACATCGAGAACGTCCGCCGGGACGGCCAGCTCGACCAGCTCGTGCTCCACGAGATGGGCCACGTGCTGGGGCTGGGCACCCTCTGGGGCGACCGGGGCCTGGTGGCCGACACCGCCACCGACGACCCGTTCTACGTCGGCCGGCAGGGCCGGGAGGCGTTCCTCGACGTCGACGGCGACGTCTACGACGGCGACCACGTGCCGGTGGAGGGCTTCGGCGGTGAGGGCACCGCCCTGGGCCACTGGCGCGAGACCGAGCTGGAGGACGAGCTGATGACCGGCTTCCTCAACGACGGCGACAACCCGCTCAGCGTCCTGTCGGTGGACGCCATGGGCGACCTCAAGTACGCCACCGACCGCTCCGGGGCGGACGCCTACACCTTCCCGGCGGCCCGGAGCGGCGTCGGCCTGCGGATCGGTCCCGGGGGCGGCGGCTGGGAGGAGCGCATCGACGCGCCGCTGTTCGGGATCGACCCGGAGACCGGCCGGGTGCGGATGATCCGGCCCGCGGGGCGGCCGTGATCGGCCGCGAGCCCGGCGCCGGGCTCCGCGCCCGCACGGCCGCCCTCCTCCTCCCCCTGGCCCTGGCCGCCGCG
>CAZJJO010000172.1:0-2738 GCA_964546375.1 uncultured Gemmatimonadota bacterium | reverse complement strand
CCGGCGCCGGTATCATGGCGTCGATGACCCCCGCCGACGACGAGGACCGCCCCTTCCACCTCCCTCCCGGTTTGACCGACACGGTCGGCACCGTGGAGGAGATCCTCGGTGAGGTGGTGGCCACCGCCGGGGGCGAGGCGCTCTACGACGGCGTGGAGGGCGTCCGTCGGGAGATGGTCGCCGTCCGGGAGGCCGAGGACGAGGCGGAGAGCGAGGCGGCGCTGGATCGCGCCTCCCGGTTGCTGTGCGACCTCTCCGTCGACGAGCAGATCGCCCTGGCCCGCGCTTACACGCTCTACCTCCAGCTCGTCAACGTCTGCGAGAACGCGTACCGCACCCACCGGCTCCGGGAGCGGCTGCGGGCGCGTGACGAGGGCACGGAACGGGCCCGGCTCACGTTCGTCCTCACCGCCCACCCCACCGAGTCGCGCTCGCCCGCCAACATCCGTCTCCTCCGGCGCGTCCAGGACCACGTGGTCGAGAGCCTGGAGGAGGACCGACCGGTGGACCGGGACGAGATCCGGAACCTTCTACACCTGGCCTGGCGGGCGGGCACCCACCCCGAGGCGAAGCCGTCGGTGGAGGACGAGGCGAACCACATCTTCTCGCTGCTCACCGACCCGATCCTGGAGGAGGTGATCGCGCTGGCCGACGCCGGCCACCGGGTGCTGTTCCGCACCTGGGTGGGCGGCGACAAGGACGGCCATCCGGGTGTGGGGCCGGAGCAGACGGTGGGGGCGCTCGGGCGGTCCCGGGCCCGGTTGCTGGACTTCGTCGAGGCTCGGCTGCTGCCGACGGTGCGGGAGGACGTCCGACTGGCGGAACGCCCCGCGCTGAGCTCGGCCCTGTCCGACCTGGAGGACGCGCTCGCTGCCCTCCGGCCGGTGTCGGAAGGCGACGGGGGACGAGTGGCGACGCTCCGGGAGGCGATGGACGCCTTCCAGGCTTCCTACCGGTCGGCCTTCGGGATCGTCCACCCCGCCGTGGGCCGGCTGGACACGCTGCTCGCGGTCTTCCCCGCCCTGGTCGTGCCGCTTGAGCTGCGCGAGGAGCGGGGCCGGTTCGGCGCCGACGAACCCATCGCCGACATGATGCGTCGACTGGACGGGATCGCCCGTGGGGGCGAGATCTGCGACTACGCACGGGCCGCCGTGGTGAGCATGACGACCGGGGCGCGCGACCTGCTACAGGCCCAGCGGCTGATCGACGACGTCTTCGGCGGGCCCGCCCTGCCCGTGATCCCGCTCTTCGAGCTGCCCGACGTGCTGGAGCGGACGCCCGAGATCCTGGAAGGCGCCTGGGCGGACGCGGGCTTTCGGGCCGCCGTCCGGGAGCGGGGGCACCTGGAGGTGATGCTCGGCTACTCGGACACCGCCAAGCGGATGGGCATGCTGGCCAGCCGGGTGGCGCTCCACGACGCCATGGACCGCGTCGTCGCCTGGGCCGCCGACCGCGACGTCGCCCCCCTCTTCTTCCACGGCCACGGCGGCAGCGTCGGGCGGGGCGGCGGCCGGATCGAGGATCTGGCCGCCACCTGGCCGCCGGAGGCGCGGACGCCCTACAAGCACACCGTCCAGGGGGAGATGGTGGAGCGGACCCTGGCCACCCCGGCGATTCTCCGCAGCCTGGTGGAGAAGGTGGCAGAGGTCCAGAACGATCCCCCGCCCCACCGGGAGGTGAGCGGGCTGACGAGGGAGCTGGCCGCCGCCTCGCGCGGTGCCTTCGAGGAG
The DNA here is from genome assembly GCA_964546375.1 of uncultured Gemmatimonadota bacterium. Taxonomy (GTDB): domain Bacteria; phylum Gemmatimonadota; class Gemmatimonadetes; order Palauibacterales; family Palauibacteraceae; genus CAYVFM01. Next base: position 1,008 of record CAZJJO010000172.1, on the reverse strand, counting down.
CGGGTGGGCGCGGACGACTTCCTCCGACTGCTGGAGCGCGCCACCCCCTACGGCCGGCTCGAGACGCTCACCCTCGGTTCCCGGCCGGCGAGTCGCGGGGAGGACGGAGGGCTGGAGGAGCTGCGGGCGATCCCCTGGGTGCTCTGCTGGACCCAGACCCGTCTGCTGCTCCACGCCTGGCTCGGCGCCGGCCGGGCGTGGCGGGAGGTGGCCGATGATTCCGACATCGAGGAGCGGCTGGAGGAGGCGCGGGCGGAGGACCCGCTCTTCCGCTCCTACGGCCGACTGCTCTCCTTCACCTTGGCCAAGACCGAGCCGGCCCTCTGGCGCCGCTACCGGCGCGCCCTCGCGCCGGAGACCGCGGACGAGCTGGTGGCCGGCCTGGACCAGGACTGTGAGGCAGCCGTCGAGCTGGCCCGGCGGGCGTCGGGCTCCGAGGATCTGTTGCCCGAGCGACCGTGGCTGGCGGAGTCGATCCGCTACCGGGCGCCCATGATCCACCCGCTGAACCTGCTCCAGGTGGAGCTACTGGACCGCGACGAGTGGACCGAGGCCGAGGTGGAGCTGTTCCGCGAGACGGTCACCGGCATCGCGGCCGGGATGCTGACGACGGGGTGACCGGCGAGCCCCGCCGCCGGCCCTTCGGAGCTGGAAGTCGCTCACCTGCTCGCCGAACAGCTCCTGCAGCTGATCGGCCACAGCCGGATACCGGGGCTCTTCCTCCGCCTTCATCGGCTCGTAGCGACTGGTCGTCGTCCCGTCGACGGCTATCCCTTGACATCCAGTTCCCGGGACCGATAAACGAGAGAGACTGTAGCGGGATCATATGCCTCGCCCCCCGTCCCTGTCTGTCCACGCCGCCGACGCGGGGCGACCGCGGTCCGGGCGAGCGCCCCGCGCCTTCGGTCCAGGCCTATACGGGCGCCGGTCCGCCGCCCGCATACGAATTGGATTCGCATCTGCCATATCAGGAAGGAATTCATCCTTGCCTCCCTCCATCGCAGCCTC
>CAZJJO010000171.1:0-2772 GCA_964546375.1 uncultured Gemmatimonadota bacterium | reverse complement strand
GGGCTCGGCCCCTGTCGCGGCCCGGCGACGCGGCCCCGGCCGGTCCGGGATCGCCGCCGCTCCCGGCGGGGGCTCGCCCCCCGGCGACGCGGTTGTCGCGGGGGGTGGTGCGGGGTACGTTGACGGTCCGTCCCGGACCCCGCGCCTCCAGGCCCCCCTCGGACGACATGCAGGCCATTATACCCCTGGCCGGAAAGGGCACGCGACTCCGGCCCCACACCCACACCCGGCCGAAGCCGCTGGTGCGGGTCGCCAACCGGCCGGTGCTCGACCACGTGCTGGACCGCCTGGTGGCGGCGGGCGTCGAGGAGGTCGTCTGCGTCACCGGCTACATGGGCGAGCGCATCCGCTCCTACCTGGAGACCGAGCACGCCGACCTCCGGAAGCGCTACGTGCGGCAGGAGGAGCAGCTCGGCACCGCCCACGCGGTCCGGCTGGCCGAGCCCTTCGTGGACGGCCCCGTCCTGGTGGTCTTCGTCGACACCATCTTCGAGGCCGACCTCTCGGCCATCGACGCCCGGCCGGACGACGACGGGATCGTCTGGGCCAGCGAGGTGGAGGACTACCAGCGCTTCGGCGTCATCGTCACCGACGAGGACGGCTACATGGAGCGCATCGTCGAGAAGCCCGACGAGCCGATCTCCCGGCTCGCCAACATCGGCGTCTACTACCTCCGGGACCACGAGCTGCTGTTCGAGGGGATCGAGCGTGTGCTGGCGGCGGACCCGGTGATGGGGGAGTACTTCCTGACCGACGCCCTCCAGCACATGATCGACCGGGGCGCCCGGCTCTCCACCGCCCGGGTCGACGGCTGGTGGGACTGCGGCAAGCCGTCCACCCTGCTCGCCACCAACCGGGCCCTGCTCGAGCGCGGCCTGGCCCGCGAGCCCGCGGGATCGGGGGTCCGCACGGAGGGCCCCGTCCTGGTCGACCCCGGGGCCACGGTGGAGGACGTCGAGCTCGGCCCCAACGTCTCGGTGGCGGCGGGCGCGGTGGTGCGGGGCGGCCGCCTGCGCGACTGCATCGTCGGCGAGGGGGCGGAGCTGCGGGGCTGCCGGCTGGAGCGCTCGCTGGTGGGCGACCGGGCCGTCCTGCGCGACGTCCGGGGCCGGGTCAGCGTCGGCGACCACGCCGAGGTGGCGGGCGAGGCGTGAGGTCCGGACCCGGGAGGCCGACGTGAGCGGCGACGACCGCGTGGGCGAGGACGACCGCGGGCGCGAGCTGATCCACGACTGGAACCGCCGTCCCGGCAGCTTCGACTACGCCGGCGTCAGCGTCGAGCTGAACGACGAGACCCTCCGCGACGGGCTCCAGAACCCCTCGGTCACCGACCCGCCGATCGAGGAGAAGAAGCGGCTGCTCCACCTGATGGCCGAGCTGGGGATCCACGCCGCCGACATCGGCCTGCCGGGGGCCGGCCCGCGGGCGCGGGAGGCGGCCCTGGAGCTGGCCCGCGAGATCGCCGACCGGGACCTGCCGATCGAGCCCAACTGCGCCGCCCGCACGGTGGTCTCCGACGTCGAGCCCATCGTCGAGATCGCCCAGCGCACGGGCCAGCCCCTGGAGGCGGCCACCTTCATCGGCAGCTCGCCGATCCGGCAGTACGCCGAGGGCTGGGACGTCGACCGCCTGCTCCGCTCCACCGAGGAGGCGGTGTCCTTCGCGGTGGACGAGGGTCTGGACGTGATGTTCGTGACCGAGGACACCACCCGGTCGCGGCCCGAGACGCTCCGGCGGCTCTACACCACCGCCGTCGAGTGCGGGGCCCGCCGGATCTGCCTGGCCGACACCGTGGGCCACGCCACCCCCCACGGCGTCCGCGGGCTGGTGCGGTTCGCCCGGGACCTGGTCGAGGAGACCGGCGAGGACGTGGCGGTCGACTGGCACGGCCACCGCGACCGCGGGCTCGGCCTGCCCAACGCCCTGGCCGCCATCGAGGAGGGGGTGGATCGCGTGCACGGCACCGCCCTGGGCATCGGCGAGCGGGTGGGCAACGTGGAGATGGACCTGCTGCTGGTGAACCTGAAGCTGCTGGGGATGCACGACCGCGACCTCACGCGCCTGCCCGACTACTGCTCGCTGGCGGCCGAGATGTGCGGCCTGGAGATCGCCCACGACTACCCGGTGACGGGGGAGGACGCCTTCCGCACCGGCACCGGCGTCCACGCGGCCGCCATCGTCAAGGCGATGCGCAAGGACGACGACTGGCTGGTGGACCGGGTCTACAGCGGCGTCCCGGCGGGCGAGTTCGGGCTGGAGCAGACCATCGAGGTGTCGCCGGTCTCCGGGCTGAGCAACGTGAGGCACTGGCTGGCCGAGCACGGCCACGACCCGGACGACGAGGAGCTGTGCGAGGCGATCCTCGACCTCGCCAAGCGGAGCGACCACACCCTCTCGCGCGAGGAGATCGAGGACGAGATCCGCCGGGTGCGGGGGGACGGCGCGGGCTGAGGGTCGGACCGCCGGGGGTTCCCGCTCCCCTGCGACGTTTGCCCGACTGGGGTGTAGAGGCCACCGTGAGCGAGGACGCTCGATCGGCCCGGCGGCGCCGGCGGGGAGACCGCCGGTGTCCCGGGCCGACGTGCCGAACAGCGGGGAGAGCGGAGAGGCGCATGGAGACCGGAGCCACGAGACGGAGGGTCCTGGCCGGGGCGGTCTGTGCGGGCCTGGGCCTGGCGGCCGCCGCGGCCGGCGTCCGGGCGCAGGAGGCGGCGCCCCGGGTGCCGGCCGGCGGGCGGCTGGCGGGCCTCCCCGTCCAGCAGGTCGCGCCGG
>CAZJJO010000170.1:0-2774 GCA_964546375.1 uncultured Gemmatimonadota bacterium | reverse complement strand
CGCTCCAGCTCCCGGGCGACCAGACCCACGGTCTGGTTGCAGGTGGGTCAGGCGGGGCAGAGCAGCGCCGCGTCCACCGCCTCGCCCTGCATCAGCTCGCCGACGGCCGGCGCCGTCTCCTCCACCAGCGTCCGGGTGAGCGGCACGTAGCCCATCATCGAGACCGCGGTGGGCGCCAGCTCGCCGACCTCGCCGCCGGCGACCAGCTCGCGCAGCAGCCGCAGGGGCAGGACCGTGTCGGGGTCCTCCCGCGCCCGCTCGGTGTCGTAGTGGGGATGGTCGAAGCGCAGCTCCGAGGGGTCGGTCGAGGAGGGAAAGGTGCGGAAGGAGGCGTCGCCGGTCTTGCCCGTCTCGAAGGGCTCCTGGCCGGGGGCGGTGGCGCCGCCGGTGGAGACCAGCCCCAGCCGGGCGCCGGAGAGCGGCCCCTCCAGGGGGCGGGCCGGCACCGGATCCCGCCGGCGGACGCCCATCTTCAGCCATGCCCGCGCGCCCACCGTCAGCTCCCGGTCGTCGTCGCCCATCGCGCCTCCCGCGCTCGTCGATCCGCTCCGCCCGCGCGCCGTCCGACCCCCGGCGGCGGGCCCGGCGTCCGCTCGTCGTCCCGCGCCGTCCGCACGCCGCCCCCCGTGCCGCCCGGCCCCTCCCATCGAACACGCTCGACCGCGCCCCGGTTCCGCGGCCGCGGGGCCGGCCCCGGCCGTGTGCGCCGACGGGGGGCAGGCGGGCGTTCCGGGCGAACCAGGTGCGGAACCGGGGGTAGGACCCGGCGACCGATCGCTCCGCACCCCTCCAGCACGGGGAGCCGCACGTGACGAACCTGCTCGAGAAGGCCTTCGACGAGGCCAGCAAGCTCACGCCGGAAGAACAGAACGTCCTGGCCCGGAGGCTCCTGGAGGAGCTGGCCATGGAGGACCGGTGGTCCGAGGCGCTGGATCGATCGCCGCAAACGCTGGAAGCGCTGGCGGATGAAGCCCTTTCCGATCACGAAGCCGGGGAGACCCGCCCGCTGGACGCCTCCGATCTGTGAGGTCACTCACGACCCGCCGGTTCCGAGAGACCTACGCCGAGCTTCCCGACCACATCCAGCGCCGCGCCCGCACCGCCTACCGGCTCTTCGAGCGTGATCCCTCCCATCCGAGCCTGGCTTTCAAGAAGGTCCATCCGGAACGACCCATCTACTCGGCGCGGGTGAGCCTCGGCTATCGAGCTCTCGGGGTCCTGGAGGACGACGCGCTGATCTGGTTCTGGATCGGGTCGCACTCCGACTACGAGGAACTCCTTTCCCGCCTGTAGTCCGGCCCCGCGTTGCCCGGGGCCATCCCGTGCGGCCACCTTGAGCGGCCGCGCCCGGCGCCGATCCCCGCACCGGAGGCCGCCCGTGACCGACCCCGACCCCCGCGCCCGACCCGCCGCCGCGTCCGCCGGCGCGGGGACGGGCCGATCCCCCGCCCGGCCCCTGCCCCTCGCCGCCGCCCTGCTGGCCGCCGCGGCGCTGGCGGCCCTGCCGGCCCCGGCCGGCGCCGAGGTCCTGCGCGTCGAGATCGACGAGCGCGCGGTCGTGCTGGACGGGCGGTCCTTCGGCGACGTCGGCCCCTACGAGAAGGTGCGGGGGACGGTGGTCTTCGGCGTCGACCCCGACCATCCGGCCAACGCCCGCATCGCCGGCCTGGACCGGGCGCCGGTGGAGGAGGACGGCCTGGCCCACGCCCGGGCGAACTTCATGGTCCTCCGGCCGGTCCACCCGGAGCGGGGGTCGGGCGTCGCCCTGCTCGAGGTCAGCAACCGCGGCGGCAAGGCGGCGCTGGGCTACCTGAACGACGGCACCTTCGCCCGCGACCCCGCCTCGGCCGAGGCCTTCGGCGACGGCCTGCTGATGCGCCACGGGGTCACGGTGATCTGGGTCGGCTGGCAGTGGGACGTGCCCGCGGGCGACGGCGACGCCCTGCGGCTGGAGGTCCCCGTGGCCCGGGCCGCCGACGGGTCGCCGATCCGGGGGCTGGTCCGCAGCGACCGGGTGGCCGAGGAGCCGACGCGCACGATGCCGGTCGCCCACCGCGGCCACCGGCCCTACCCCGTGGCCGACACGACGGCGCCCGAGATCCGGCTCACCGTCCGGGCGGGCCGCGAGGCGGAGCGGCGGACGGTGCCCGACAGCCTGTGGGGCTGGGCCGAGGTGACCGACGGGGGGGAAGTCGTCCCCAGCCGGACCTCGATCCACCTGCCGGGGGGCTTCGAGCCGGGCAGGATCTACGAGCTGGTCTACCCGGCCGAGGACCCGCGGGTGGTGGGGCTGGGCCTGGCGGCGATCCGCGACATGGCCTCGTGGGCGAAGCACGGCGAGGCGGCGGCGCCGATGGGGATCGAGCACGTCTTCGCGCTGGGCATCTCGCAGACGGGCCGCTTCCTGCGCCACTTCCTCTACCAGGGCTTCAACGTCGACGAGGCCGGCCGCCGGGCGCTGGACGGGATGATGGTCCACACCGCCGGCGCGGGCCGGGGCAGCTTCAACCACCTGTTCGCCCAGCCCTCGCGCGACGCCCACCGCTTCAGCGCGTTCTTCTATCCCACCGACCTCTTCCCCTTCGCCGGCCGCGTCCAGCGGGACACGGTGACCGGCCGGCGCGACGGTCTGCTGGCCCTCTACGCCGCCGAGGGCGACGAGGGCGGCGGCGACCGCGGGGCCGACGCCGGCGATGGGGGCGCGGCGGACGGGGAGGAGGCGGCGCTCGGGCGCGCGGTCGCGGGGTCGCCGCCCCGGGGCGCCGGCACCGCGG
>CAZJJO010000169.1:0-2854 GCA_964546375.1 uncultured Gemmatimonadota bacterium | reverse complement strand
CCGCCAGCGCGTCGCCGCCGGCGTCGCGCCGGGCCTGGTGGTACTCGGCGATGTTCACCCCCGCGGCCCCCAGCCGGCTCCCCACCTCGCCGATGACGCCCGGGACGTCGCGGTTCCGCACGATCAGCAGGGTCCCCCGGGGCACGGTGTCGACGTGGTAGGGCCCGATCCGGACCAGCCGGGGGCGTCCCTCCCCCAGGACCGCCCCGCCCACGGCCTTCGCGTCGCCGTCGTCGGCGCCGCCGTCCGCGGAGAGCTCGACGTAGTTCCCGTAGTCCGGGTCCTCGCCCGCCCGGCTCCGGCTCACCTCGATCCCGCGCTCGGCCGCCAGGTAGAGCGCGTTGACCTGGTTCAGGGGGCGGTCCACCGTCGGCGCCAGGAAGCCCTCGGCGGCGGCCGCGGCCAGCGGACGCAGGATCTCCTGCTGGGGCCCGCCGTAGCGGACCGCCAGGGTCCGGCAGCGTCCGCCGGTCAGCTCCGAGAGCAGCCGGCCCAGCCGACGGCCCAGCTCCAGCACCGGCTCCACCCGTCCCCGCTGGCCCGGCTCGACGCGGGGGGCGTTGAGGGCGGCCCGGAGGTCGCCCGTCAGCAGCCCGTCGCGGACGGAGGTGGCGATCTCGACGGCCACCTCGCGCCGGGCCTCGTCGGTGGCCGCTCCCAGGTGCGGGGTCATCACGAGGTTCGGCGCGTCCCGGAGCGGGGCGTCGTCGGGCAGGGGCTCGGTCTCGTAGACGTCGACGGCGGCCGCGCCCAGCCGGCCCGCCGAGAGCGCCCCGGCCAGCGCCTCCTCGTCCACCAGCCCGCCGCGGGCGGCGTTGACCAGGATCGCGTCCTCCTTCATCGCCGCCAGCTCGTCGGCGCCGATCATCCCCCGGCTGGACTCGGTCAGGGGGGCGTGCAGGGTCACCGCGTCCGACCGGGCCAGCAGCTCCTCCAGCTCCAGCAGGTCGACGCCCAGCTCGTCGGCCCGCTCGCCCGGCAGGTAGGGATCGTGGACGGCCGGCCGCATCCCGAACGCCCGCGCCCGCTTCACCACCTCCGATCCGATCCGGCCGGCCCCGATCACCCCCAGCCGCTTGCCGTGGAGCTGGGTGCCCCGGAAGGCGGACCGGTCCCAGCGGCCGGCCCGCAGGCTGCGGTCGGCCGCCGCGACGTGGCGGGCCGCCGCCAGCAGCAGCGCGAACGCCAGCTCGGCCGTCGAGAGGGTGTTCCCCCCGGGGGCGTTCATCACGGCCACGCCCCGGCGGGTGGCCTCCTCGACGTCGATGTTGTCCACCCCCACCCCCGCCCGCCCCACGATGCGCAGGTCGGGGGCGGCGTCCAGCAGGTCGGCGTCGACGGCGGTCGAGCTGCGGACGATCACCGCGGCGGCGTCGGCCAGCGCCTCCTTCAGCGCCGGGCGCCCCTCGCCGGCCCGGTCGACCACGACCAGCCGGTCGGTGTCGGCGAGCAGGTCCACGCCCTCCCGGGAGAGGGCGTCCGCCAGGACCACCTTCCGGACGCCGGTCCCCGGAGGGCTGTCGGTCGCCGTCGCCGTCGTCTCCGCGCTCATCGGATCGCCTCCAGCTCCTCGTCCAGCGCCTCCAGCAGGCCGTCCAGCTCGTCGACAGTGTGGTCGCCCATGTGGCCGATCCGGATCGTCGCGTCCTTCAGCTTCCCGTAGCCGGGCGCGATGGTGTAGCCGCGCTCCCGCGCCCCGGCCGCCACCTCACGGCCCGGGATCCCCTCCGGGAGCTCGACGGCCGTCACCGTGGGCGAGCGCCGGCCGGGGGGCGCCAGCACCGACAGCTCGACGCCGATCCGCCCGCCGGCGCCCTCGGCCCAGCGCCGGGTCCGCCGGGCCATGCGCTCGTGGCGGGCCCACCGCTCCTCCAGCCCCTCGTCGGCGATGCGGCCGAGCTGCTCGTGGAGGGCGTAGATCAGGGGCAGCACCGGGGTGTTGGGCGTCTGGGCGTCGCGGATCCGGCGCTCGAACTCCAGCAGGTCGAAGTAGCGGCTCCGTCCCTCCAGCCCCTCGGCCCGCTCCAGCGCCCGCTCCGAGGCCACGGCCAGCGACAGGCCGGGCGGCAGCGCCAGGGCCTTCTGGGAGCCGGTGAGCAGGAAGTCGACCCCCCAGGCGTCCACCTCCACCGGCGCGCCCGCCACCGAGCTGACCCCGTCCACCGCCAGCAGGACGTCCTCGTGGCCGGCCACCACCTCGGCCAGCTCGTCCACCGGGTTCAGCACGCCGGTGGAGGTCTCCGAGTGGACGGCCGTGACCAGGTCGTAGCGTCCCGGCTCCTCGGCCAGCCGATCGGCCAGCCGGTCCGGGTCGTTGGCGCGGCCCCAGGGGACCTCGAGCGTGTCGAACGCCCGGCCCGTGGCCTCGGCGATGGCCGCGAACCGCCCGCTGAAGGCGCCGCACACCAGGCACAGGATCCGCCGGCGGGCGAGGTTGACCACGGCGGCCTCCATCAGCCCGGTGGCCGAGGAGGTGGAGACGTAGACCGGCCGCGAGGTCTCGAACAGCGCGCGGAGCCCGTCCTGGAGCCCGCCCAGCAGGTCCTTCATCTCCGGCGTCCGGTGGCCCATCACCGGGCGACGCATGGCCGCTCGCACCTCCGGGCGGACCGCCGAGGGCCCCGGGAGGAAGAAGCGCTCGAACGCGAAGGCCGGGCCCTCCAGGTCGGGGAAGCCGGCGGGCGGATCCGTCGGCGTCGCGGGAGAGGTCTCGCTGGCGGGGGCTCGCTCGGACATGCGCTCCTCGCTGGCTGCCGGTCGCGGGGGCCGGAGCGGCCGCCGGCGGGGCGCCCCGCGGCCGCCCGCTGGCCCGTCGTCGGGAGCGGCCCGGAGGTCCGGCCGGGCCGGGGCCGCC
>CAZJJO010000168.1:0-2982 GCA_964546375.1 uncultured Gemmatimonadota bacterium | reverse complement strand
GGGACCCGGCCCGGGCGGAGCTCGTCGTTCCGCCGCACCGAATCGGTGCGGCCGGTACCCTCCCTGCACCGTTCTGGTGCGCAAACGCGGCCTCCTTTAGCGTCATCTAACATATAAGACGTTTATATATATGTACTTATACGTTGTACTGCCCCGGCACGAGGGTTGCCGTTAAGAGGGGGTGACGGCCCGGACCGCCCCGCCACCGCGCGGCGGCCTCCGGCCCCGACAGCGGGGCCGCGACCCGACCGGGGAGGCCCGCCGGACCTCACGCCCCGGCGGCCTCCCTCGCGTGCCACATCGCGACGCTCACCATCATCCCCGAGAGGAACCGAGACTCCATGCTTCACGCCCACGGCCCCGAGACCCCCGACCCCGATTGCCGCACTCGCCGCACCCCCTCTCCGCTCCGGACCGCCGCCCGGTCGGTCGCCCTCCTGGCCTCGGCCCTCGCCCTGGCCCTGACCGCCCCGGCGCCGGTCGCCGCGCAGTCGTCCCCTGAAGCGTCGGCCGAGCCCTCCGCCTCCAGGGGCGAGGGCGGCGACGCCGGGAGGGCTCTCGAGATCGTCCGGGAGGGGATCCGCGTCGAGCTCAACCTGGTCCCCACCGGCGAGGACGCGGACGCGACGCTCCGGGAGCGGGCGCCGTTCCGGGTCACCGTCCGGATGACCGACGCCGAGACCGGCGAACCGGTGAGCGAGAGGATTCCCGCCCTCTGGGTCGACCACCGGGACCAGGAGGCGGCCAGCCCCATCGAGGCCTGCCGTGACCGGATCACCGGCTACATCCAGGAGCGGATGAAGCGCCAGCCGGTGGCCGACCTGAACAGCTATCTGGTCGTGACGCTCAACCGCGGCAACAACCTCACGGTGCTGAACCCCTTCTTCGGGATGGGCGTCACCCAGACCGAGACCACCGTCCGCCTGCCGGGCGAGGGAGCCGACTGGGTCCTCTCCCCCGACGAGTCGAGGCTCTTCGTCACGATCCCGCTCCGGAACCTGGTGGCCGAGGTCGACACGGACTCCTGGGACGTCGTCCGCCGCTTCCCGGTGGACACGAAGCCCACGCGGATGGTCCGATCGCCGACCGGAAAGCGGCTCTGGGTCTCCGTGCAGGGCGGCGACGCCCCGGGCGTGGCGATCCTCGACGCGGCCACCGGCGAGGAGGTCGGCCGAGTCGAGGCCGGTCCCGGCGCCCATCGCGTGGCCTTCCGGGACGACGGCGAGGTGGCCTACGTCACCGGAGAGGAGGACGGCCTCGTCCGGGCCGTGGACGTCTCCACCCTGGAGACCGTCGCGGAGCCGGAGACCGGGCCGGCCCCGTCGGCCGTCGCCCACTCCGAGGTGAGCGGGCGCTTCTACGTGGTGGACCGGAAGGACGGCTCGGTGACCCTGCTGGACGACGAGACCCACGAGGTCGCCCTCCGGATGGAGGGGACGCCCGGCAAGTCGGAGGTCGCCTTCGACGCGAGCGGCCGCTGGGGCTTCCTGCTCAACCGCGACTCCGGCGAGGTCCTGGTGCTGGACGCCGAGATCGACCGGATCCGCCACGGCTTCGCCGGAGACGGCCGGCCCTACGCGGTGGCCTTCACCGAGCGGTTCGCCTACGTCCGCTCCGAGGGGACCGTCGAGGTGGCGATGATCCCGCTCCGGGACCTGGACCCCGCCACCCGGGGCGGAGCCCTCGCCCGGGACTTCGGGGCCCAGGAGCAGTCCGTCAGCTCCACCTACGGGAACGTCCGGCCCAGCTCGTTCCCCGCGGGCCAGATCGCGCCGGGCACGCACGGCGACCTGGGGGTGGCCCGGCCCATGACGCGGGCGCACCACAAGCGGGACGCCCTCTACGTGGCCGCGCCCGGCGACAAGTCGGTCTCCTTCTACAAGTACATGGAGGGGATGCCGACGCCGGCGGGGAACCTCAAGACGTACGCGTTCGAGCCGAAGGCCGTCCTCACCGTGGGCCGCTCGCTGGACGAGACCGCTCCGGGCACCTACACGGCCTCGGTGCAGATGCCGGCCCGGGGGAACTACGAGGCCGTCTTCCTGCTGGAGGAGCCGCGGATCGTCCACTGCTTCCCGTTCGAGGTGGAGGCCGACGACGCGGCGAACGCACCGCATCCCGACCTGAAGCTCGAGCCGGTCGAGGGCAGCCACCTCGTGGCCGGCGCCCCCTCGCGGCTCCGCTTCCGGCTGGTGACCAGGCTCGACGGGGAGCCCGTGGAGGGCGCGGCCGTCCAGGTCCGGCTCACCTCGCCCCGTGGATGGGCGGACGTGAGCACCGCCCGCGAGGTGGGCGGCGGCCTCTACGAGCTGGAGGCCCGCCCCCCCAGGCCCGGCCCCTACTACCTCTCCGTGCGCGTGCCCGGGATGAACAAGGCGTTCCTGGACCAGCACTACCTCGTGATCCGGGCCGTGGAGGGCGGCGGGACCTGATCGCGGCCGGGAGGCCATCCCCCCCCGACGATCATCGCACGCCGGAGCGCGCCCGGGCCCCCGCCCGCGGCGCGCTCTCGCCGTTCGGACGCCCCCGCGTCGGGCCGGGCCCCTCCGCCTCCGCCCGGTTCCGCACCGGATCGGTGCGGGACCGGGCCGCCCTGCACAAGAACGGTGCAGGACCCCGAACCTTTTTAGGGTACGCTAACTTATAAGTTGTTGCAATAAAACCATTTAGCATAAAACATGCCCCGGCACGAGGGTTGCCCCTTCAGGAGACCACGTCATCCCCCGCCCGGGTCTTTGCCCGCCGCGACGGGACGACGACAGAACCGTGCCCCGGGGCGATCGGAGCGAACCGCCCGATCCCGCGGGGTGAGACCCGGGACCCCCGCAGAGAGGGAGCCGATGCATCCCCCGTATTCCACGTGCCGGAATCGGCACCGCCGGACCGCCGCTGGGCCGCTCGCCGCGCTCCTCGGCGCGCTGGCCGCCCTGGGCGCGCTCTTCGTCGCGCCCCAGGCCGTCCAGGCCCAGAGCTGCACCGCCG
>CAZJJO010000167.1:1718-3207 GCA_964546375.1 uncultured Gemmatimonadota bacterium | reverse complement strand
AGTGGGCCCGGCGGGACTCGAACCCGCGACCTTGGAATTATGAGTTCCCTGCTCTGACCAGCTGAGCTACGGGCCCGCGTTGCCTCGTCGCCGGCGGCCCGGGGGAGGATCCCCGGGCCCCGCCTCATCTTAGGTTCCCGCCCGACCGGCCGCCACGTGCCGGCGGCGAAGCGGGGGCCGGCCGGGCCGCACGCCGGGGCGGCGCCCTCCCCCGCATCGTCCCCGCCGCCAGCGCGGCGCCCCGCCCGTGCCGCCCCCCCGACCGTTGTACCCGGAGATAAGAAGGAATATCGTCCCCCTCACCCTCGGGGACGGCGTCGGGGAGGCAGGCCTGCGGGCTTCCTCCACGCCCGCTTTCCGGAGGGCCGCCTCGCCTCCGTGCCCCCTCCCGGGAGGACCAGGATGTCCGCCTCCACCTCGCGCTCCCTCGGCCTCTCCGAGCGGCTCGACCGGCTCAAGGTCGTGGTGACCTACCTGAAGTCGCTGGCCGCCGAGCCGGCCGTCCGGCGCCCGATGTACCGGATGGGGATCGCCCGGACCCTGGTGTACCTGGGGCCCGCCGGGAGCCTGGGGCTGATGGCCACCGGACGGTACTTCCCGGGCTTCGCCCTCCTGACGCTCGTCTTCCTGGCCCTGCCCGTGCTCCTGTTCTACGACGTCGGCCAGCGGGGGCGGCTCGCCCACCTGGTGGCGGCCTACGCGCGCTCCGACCGGGAGGCCTTGAGCGCCGAGGCGGCCGACCGGTCGCTGTCGGGCAAGCGGGGGCGGCTGTTCCTGCTGGGGGTCGCCGAGTGGCTGGAGCGGCGGCTCCAGAGCCAGGCGGAGGGAGAGGAGAGCGGGCTCATCGCCACCCTGGTGGGGGCCGTGGTCGGCGAGGTGCTGGACGTGGGGGGCGCCTTCCTCCTGCCGGCCCTCGTCCTGGAGGACCTCGACCTCGACGGGGCGGCCAAGCGGCTCCGGCAGCTGATGGACCACGCCCCGGCGGCGCTGACGGGGTCGGTGGGGATCGACGCGGTCTCCGGCCTGCTGTCGGGCCTGTTCTGGGGGCCGGTCGTCCTCCTGGCGATCGCCCTCCTGGCGGCCGGGCTCCTCGAGGTGGTCGCCGTCTCCACGCTCCTGGGGATCGGCGCCGCCTGCGCCCTCCTGCTCGCGTTCCCCATGGCCGGGATCCAGACCCTGCAGGAGACGGTCAAGGCGGTCTACTTCACCGCCCTGTTCCTGCTGGTCGCCCACCCCGACGAGCTGAGCGGCGACCGGGCGGACTCGCTGGAGGGGCTGGTCCGGTTCACCGACCCGGACCGGAACGGCCCGTCGTCTTCGGGAGAGGGGGAGACACCCGGTTCGGGAGGGGAGGCTCCCGGTACGGAAGGAGAGGCACCCGGTTCGGGAGGAGAGGCACCCGACCGGGTCTGAGCCGGGCCGGGCGGAGAGGGCGGGGCCGGCCGGCAGACGGGAGAGCCCGGATCAAGCCGCCCCGTCCGCTCCTCGC
>CAZJJO010000167.1:0-1618 GCA_964546375.1 uncultured Gemmatimonadota bacterium | reverse complement strand
CGATCAGCAGGACCCGGAGGCTCACGCGCTCCTCGAGCTGGATCACCTCCCACATCGACAGGCAACGCAGCTCGACGCCCCCGTCCAGCGTCCGGGCGACCTCCTCGGCCCGGTCGGCGGGGACGTGGCCCACCTTCATCGCCTCCTCGGCGTCGGTGATCACCGTGGCGTGGCCGTCCTCGTCGTGGGGGCTGTCCGGCTCTCGCACCAGCGACAGCCAGCGCCCGGGGTCGAACGCCGGCGACTGGAGGTTTTCCTTGTGGTCGAGCTCGCCGGCCACGCCCAGGGCCATCAGGCCCTCCGAGCCCTCGGGGGTGCGCCAGCGGAAAACCTTGCCGTCCTCGTTGCGGACGATGATGTAGCCCTGTCCGTACTGGCCGCTGTCGCGGTGCTCGAGCCGGTAGGCGTGGACAGCGTCCGGCCGGGGCTCGGCCGCGTCGGCGTCCGGCGCCGGTCTCTTGCCGTCTCCCCCGCCCCGGACCGCCCAGAGCAGGGCCCCGCCGACGAGGACCACGACGACTGCGATCACCACCCACATCATCGGGAGCCTCCGGGTCTTTCGGTTTCGCGCCCGCGGTGGACCGGCCCCGCAGGGGAGTCCGGGAAGTCCGGGAGCCGTCCGCCGCCCGCGCCCCTCCGATCCACGGCCGCGCCCCTCATCCGACCGTGGCCGAGTACTCGTGGCTGACGCCCTCGGCGTCGGTGTGCACGATCCGCAGGTCCCAGGGCGGCTCCTGGTCCTCGTCGTGGGCCACCAGCAGGTAGCCCAGCGCCGCGCCGGGCTCCAGGTCCTCGACCCGGGCCTCGTCGGGCTGGTTCTCCACGAAGGCCGGATGCTCGTCCACCGGGCGGCCGTCGACCTCCACCGTCACCTCGGGGATCGCGTCCTCCCCGGTGTTGCGGACGTGCAGGCCCCAGCTCGTGGGGCTCATCTTCTCGACGCGGACCTCGAAGTTCCTGGCCACCTCTGCCTCCCGTCGCGGATCCTCCTCGCGGACGCCGGTCCCGCCCGAAGCCCTCGCCCGGGTCGGCGTCCCGGTCTCGCACCGTTACTCTCGGGTCCCGAACAGCCGGTCGCCGGCGTCGCCCAGCCCGGGGAGGATGAAGCCCCGCTCGTCCAGCTCCCGGTCCAGCGCGGCCGCGTAGACCGGGACGTCCGGGTGCTCCTCCTCCATCCGACGCACCCCCTCCGGCGCCGCCACGATGCAGGCGAACCGCAGATCCCGGGCACCCGAATCCTTCAGGTGCCGCACCGCCGCGGCCGCGGTGCCGCCGGTGGCCAGCATCGGGTCCACCACCAGGAACGCCCGATCCTCGGCCCCGGGAGGGATCTTGAAGTAGTAGTCCACCGGCTCCAGGGTGTCCTCGTCGCGCTGCAGCCCGATGTGGCCGACGTTGAGGAAGGGCATCAGACGCCGGAAGCCCTCCACCATCCCCAGGCCGGCCCGGAGGATCGGCACCAGGACGAAGGCGTCCTGGTCCACCTCCCGCCCCGTGGTCTCGGCCAGCGGCGTATCGACCGCCCGCTCGCGCAGCTCCAGGTCCGAGGTCACCTCGTAGGCGAGCAGCATCCCGATCTCGTCCACCAGCTCGCGGAAGAGCTTCCGCTCGGTGGAGA
>CAZJJO010000166.1:0-3273 GCA_964546375.1 uncultured Gemmatimonadota bacterium | reverse complement strand
CCCGGCGCTGGTCATCGCCGGCGAGGTGGAGCGGGAGGAGGGCGTGGTGAACGTGTTGACCGAGCGGATCCGGCCGCTGGGGGCCGCCGCCGCGGCCGACGAGGTCCCCAGCCGGGACTATCGCTGAGCCTCCGGATTCATCCTCCCCGGCGCGGGCTGCCGGATCGGGGCCGCGGCGCCGGCATGCGGTCCGAACCGGCCGTGACGCTCCCGTCGGATGTCACCGCGTGGCCGCCCGTTCCGCCTTGAAGAGGTGGATCAGGGGGCCGGCCAGCGGATGTCCGGTGTCGAGCCTGTATCTCCTCGCTCGCCAGGGACGATCCGGGGGAAGCGACGCCACCAGGCCCGCCCGGTGCAGGCGCTTCATGCATCCGGTCGACCCCTGGACGCTGACGCCCGACCACAGCGCGGCGTCCCAGGCCCGGACCGGACCCATGGTCGTCTCCTCCCGCAGGAGCACCAGCTCCCGGAGGGTCTTCACCGTGCCCACACCCACCAGGACCCCGTCCAGCGGCCACCCGCCCGGCGGCGGCCGCCGGAGCCCTCTCAGTCGACTCTTCATCTGTCGGTCTCCCGTTTCTTGCCGGGGATCGGGTTCGGGACCCTGGGGCCGTAGCCGGACGGACGCTCCGCATCGCGGCGCGTCGGCCGCCCGCCGCGGGACGTCCCCTCGCGCCCCTCTTCAACTCAGCTTGAACCCCGTACTTCAAGTTCACTTCAACAGGGGCAGCGGAGACCCTCCCCCGAGGGGGGTGCGGCCGATCGCTGAACCCCCGGCCGGGTTCATGTACCTTGCAGGAGATCGGAGGGCCCGGTCGGGGCCGGGACCGCCATGAGCCCCGCCGCGCCGCAGCGCCGCAGGCCGGACCCGAGGAGGAACAGGTGGACGACCGCCAGCCGAGGATCGTCGACAAGCCCTGGGGCCGGGAGGTGTGGTTCGCCCACACCGACCGGTATGCGGGGAAGGTGCTGGAGGTGGAAGCCGGCCACCGCCTCTCGCTCCAGAAGCACCGGGTGAAGCACGAGACCCTCTTCCTCCGGACCGGCCGCATGCGGTTCCGGCTCGGCGACGAGACCTTCGAGTGGGAGCCCGGCCAGCGGGTGGAGATCCCCCCGGGCACGGTGCACCGGATGGAGGCGCTGGAGGACAGCGAGATCCTCGAGGTCAGCACGCCGGAGCTGGACGACGTGGTTCGGCTGGACGACGACTACGAGCGGAGCTGACCGTGGCCGACGACCGCTCCCCCGAGGACGCGTATCCCCGCACCTGGCTCCTGATGGACCTGCTGGAGGAGGGGCCCCGGCTGGTGGGCCGCGAGGTGGTGGACCTGTCGCCGGCGGCCATCGAGCTGCGCCGGACGGCCGAGAAGCTCCGGACCTGGGCCGACGAGCGAGAGCGGTGGCTGCGGACCGACGAGCACCCCCGCTGGCCGCGCCTGGCCGCCGGCCACCGCCGGGAGCTCTCCTTCGGCCCCGAGGTCGCCTACTGGGTGGAGCGGGACGCCTCGGAGCAGCTGCACGAGGGCCGCCCCGTCCGCCACCTGGTGGTCCGCAACGACCCCGACGCGCTGACGCCGGCCACTTCGGCCGAGATCGGACAGTACTTCTACGGGCACCGCCCCGCGGCCTTCGGGCGCGTGGCCCGCGACCGCACGCACGGACTGGTGGGCTTCCGGTGGGAGCAGCTCGACCGGGAGGACGCCCGTCGCATGCTGGCGCGCGAGATGCCCGACGAC
The DNA here is from genome assembly GCA_964546375.1 of uncultured Gemmatimonadota bacterium. Taxonomy (GTDB): domain Bacteria; phylum Gemmatimonadota; class Gemmatimonadetes; order Palauibacterales; family Palauibacteraceae; genus CAYVFM01. Next base: position 1,537 of record CAZJJO010000166.1, on the reverse strand, counting down.
GAGGGGGCGGACGGCGGATGAGGCAAGGGGACGGCGGATGAGGGACGGGCGGGCGGACGAAAGACAGGGCCGCCGGATGAGGGCCGGAGGACGAACCCCCCGCCGGCGGACGAGGGGCGCGGGCCGATGAGCGGCGAGGGCGCCGCGCTGGTGCGGGCCGCGGCGGTGGCCGGCCGGGCCGAGCCCGACCGCCGCGCGGAGATGGTCACCCAGTGGGTCTCCGGCGAGGCCCTCTCGGTGGCGGAGGAAGGGCCGGAGCGCTGGCTGGAGGTCCGCGGACCGGACGGCTACACCTGCTGGGTGGACGGGGGCGGGCTGGTCCGGACCGACGCCGACGGGGCCCGGGCGTGGCGCGAGCGGGCCACGGCCTGGTCGATGGGCACCGACCTGGCGCCCGCCCCCGGCGAGCGGGCCGGGCCGCCGCCGCCCCGGTGGCTGCCGTGGGGCGGCCACGCCGCTCCGGCGGGGGACGGCCGGCTGGAAGTGGCCGGCGGCGCCCGGGTCATGCCGGTGGAGCCGGCGGCGGTGGTCGCCGACCGGGCCGACCGGTTCCCCCGGACCGCCGAGGCGGTGGTGCGCACGGCCCGCCGGTGGCTGGGCGTCCCCTATCTCTGGGGCGGCCGGACCCGCGAGGGCGCGGACTGCTCGGGTCTGGTCCAGGCCGTCTTCGCCGCCCATCGGATCGAGCTCCCCCGGGACAGCGGGGCCCAGCGCGAGGCGGCGCCGACGGGCGTCGGGGATGCGACCCCGGAGATGGCGGGGCCGGCCGGCGAGCTGCTCTTCTTCGGTCCGGAGGACGGGGGCGTCGACCACGTGGCCCTCCGGGTGGGCGGCACCCGGATCCTGCACGCGGCCGCCGCCGCCGGCCAGGTGGGTGAGGACGACCTGTCCGGCGACGCCCCGCTGGAGCGTCGCCTGCGCGATCGGCTCCGGGCCGCGGGCCGGCCGCTGGCGGAGGCGGAGAGCACGGCCTAGGGGCCAGCCCCGGCGATCGCCGGCCGGCCGGCGTCGCCGGATCGGTGGGAGAGGCGCTCGATCGGGGAGGAGGCTCAGTCAGCCCGCCACCACCACGAACGCCGTCGCGACGCCGGCCTCGTGGGTCAGGCTCAGGTGGGCGCGCCGTCCCCCCGCCTCCTCCATCCGGCGCCGGGCCGTGCCCGCGGGCTCCAGCCGGGGACAGCCGTCCCCGTCGGTGACCACCTCGACCTCCCGCCAGGCGGTGCCGGCGCCCAGGCCGGTGCCCAGCGCCTTGAGGAAGGCCTCCTTGGCGGCGAACCGGGCCGCGTAGCACTCCCAGGGCGGATCCCGCCGCTCGCAGCGGGCCCGCTCCCCGGCGGTGAAGAGCCGCTCGCGGGCCCGCTCGGGCCGGCGGGTCAGCAGGCCCTCCATCCGGGCCACCTCCACCTGATCCACGCCCACGCCGACGATCACGCCTCTCCCTCCACCGGATTTCGTGCGACTGGACGCCGCGCCCGGAAGCCGGGCCCCATCCTATGCTCCGCGCCGGCGGCCGGCCAGCGGCGGCCGGCCAGCGGCG
>CAZJJO010000165.1:0-3332 GCA_964546375.1 uncultured Gemmatimonadota bacterium | reverse complement strand
GCGAGCTGGGCGCCCGCGCCCGCCTGCGGCTGGCCCAGCTCCACCTGGCCGAGGGGGAGATCGAGCCCGCCCTGCGCCAGCTCGAGCTGGTCCGCGGCGACGTGCCGGGCGACTCGCTGGCGGCCGCCTCCTGGCTCTGGACCGGCCGCGCCCGCCTCGTCGCCGGCGACGCGGCGGCCGCCTGCGACGCCCTCCGGCGCGCGGCCGGGGCGGAGACGGGAGGCGAGCTGTCGGACCTGGCCGCCCGGGCCGCCCCCGGCTGCGGCCTGGAGGAGCCCGGCGAGCCCCTGGCCGAGGTCGGCGAGGGCGCCGGCGCCGGGGAGGGGGACGGGGCCGAGCCCTCCGGCCGGGGGGACGCGGATCCGCCCGGCGGCGACGCCGGCGCGGAGGAGGGCGACGCCGAGGCCCGCTGGGCCGTCCAGCTCGGCGCCTTCGGCGAGCGGTCGGCGGCCGAGCGGGTGCGGGACCGGGCCCGGGAGGCCGGCTGGGAGGCCCGCCTGCTGGCGCCGCGCGAGGACGGCCTGCACCGGGTCCGCGTGGGCGGCTGGCCCGGGCGCCCGGCGGCCGAGGAGGCCGCCCGCTCGCTGGAGGAGGAGGGCTTCCGGGTGATCGTCGTGGAGGCTCGACCGACCGAACCCGACCGATGACCGAGACCGAGTACACGCCCCTCATCCAGCAGTACCTGGACATCAAGTCCCGCCACCCCGACGCCCTGCTGTTCTTCCAGGTGGGCGACTTCTACGAGATGTTCTTCGAGGACGCCGAGGAGGGCGCCCGCCTGCTGGGGCTCACCCTCACCGCCCGCAACAACGGCAACGACTCGGACGTGCCCCTGGCGGGCATCCCCATGAAGGCGGTGGACGAGTACCTCCCCCGCCTGCTGGAGGAGGGCCGCCGGGTGGCCATCTGCGACCAGGTGGAGGACGCCTCCGAGGCCGACGGCGTCGTCCGGCGGGAGGTCGTCGAGGTGGTGACGCCCGGCACCGTCCTCGAGGACAGCCTCCTGGAGCGGAAGCGCAACAACTTCGTGGCCGCCGTGGCCGGCGACGACCCGGTGGCGGTGGCCACCGCCGACCTCTCCACCGGGGAGTTCGAGCTCTGGACCTGTCCGCCCGACCGGCTGGCCGACGAGCTGGCCCGCCTGGAGCCCTCGGAGCTGGCCGCCTCCACGAAGCGGGACGGGCTGCCCTCGGGTCCCTGGGCCGAGACCCGGCGCGAGGCCTGGCAGTTCGAGCCCGGGATCGCCGAGGAGGCGCTGGAGCGGCGCTACGGGGTGGCCGGCACCGAGGGGTTCGGCTTCCGGAAGGAGGACGAGCCCCACCTGGTGAGCGCGGCCGGGGCCCTGGTGAGCTACCTGGAGGAGGTCCGGCCGGGCGGCCTGGAGCACCTCCAGCCGCCCCGCGTGGAGCGGACCGGCCGGTTCATGCACCTGGACGACATGACCCGGCGCAACCTCGAGCTGGTGCGGCCGCTCCGGCCCGAGGGCGGCGGCACCCTGCTGGAGACCGTCGACCGGACCGAGACCGCCATGGGCGGCCGGATGCTGCGCCGGCGGATCCTGCGGCCCCTGCTGGAGGTCGACGAGATCCGCGCCCGCCAGGACGCGGTGGCCACGCTGGTCGAGGACGAGGAGCGGCGCCGCCGGCTCCGGGACCGGCTCGGCGAGGTCCAGGACCTGGAGCGGCTGGGGGGGAAGATCTCCACCGGCCGCGTGGACCCGCGCGAGCTGCTCGGGCTGGGCCGGTCGCTGGAGGTGCTGCCCCGGGTGGTGGAGGCCGTCGAGGGCGCCCCGTCCGACCGGCTGGCCGGGCTGGCCGGCGACTTCGACGTGCTGGACGACGTCCGGGCCGAGATCGAGGACGCCGTGGACCCGGAGGCGCCGCAGGCCCTCAAGGACGGGGGCGTCATCCGGGAGGGCCACTCCGAGGAGCTGGACGAGCTGCGGGCCACCCGGCGCGAGGCCGTCGACGAGATCGCGGCCCTGCAGGCCCGCGAGCGCGAGCGGACCGGCATCGACAGCCTGAAGGTCGGCCACAACAAGGTGTTCGGCTACTACATCGAGGTCACCAAGGCCAACCTCGAGAAGGTCCCCGACGACTACCACCGCAAGCAGACGCTCAAGAACGCCGAGCGCTACTTCACGCCCGAGCTGAAGGAGTGGGAGGAGAAGGTCGTCGCCGCCGAGGAGCGGATCGAGGAGCTGGAGCTGAAGCTCTTCCGCCGGCTCCGGGAGCGGCTCTCCGGCGCCGTCGACCGCCTCCAGGAGACCGCCCGCCGCGTGGCCGCGCTGGACGTGCACGCGGGGCTGGCCGAGGTGGCCGCCCGCCGGGACTACGTCCGGCCCACGGTGGACGAGGACTACCGCCTGGAGATCGAGGGCGGACGCCACCCGGTGGTCGAGCGGACGCTGGCCCGCGAGGAGTTCATCCCCAACGACGTGGCGCTGGACCGCGACGGCCACGTGATGATCCTCACCGGCCCCAACATGTCGGGCAAGTCCACGGTCCTGCGCCAGGTGGGCCTGATCGTCCTGCTGGCCCAGACCGGCGCCTTCGTGCCCGCCGGCGAGGCCCGGGTGGGGCTGTGCGACCGGATCTTCACCCGGGTGGGCGCCTCCGACAACCTGGTCCGGGGCCAGAGCACCTTCATGGTCGAGATGACCGAGACGGCCACCATCCTCAACGCGGCCACCGACCGAAGCCTGGTCCTGCTGGACGAGATCGGCCGCGGCACCTCCACCTACGACGGCGTCTCCATCGCCTGGGCGGTGACCGAGCACGTCCACGACGAGCTGGGGGCCCGCACCATCTTCGCCACCCACTACCACGAGCTGGTGGAGCTGACCGACCGGCTGGACGGGGTGGTGGCCTACAACGTGGCCGTGCGCGAGACCGGCGACGGCATCGTCTTCCTGCGCCGGCTGGAGCCCGGGGGCTGCGACCGCTCCTACGGCGTGCACGTGGCCCGGCTGGCCGGGGTGCCCCAGCCGGTGGTGGACCGGGCCCGGGTGGTGCTCCACGAGCTGGAGTCGGGCCCCGACGGCGCGGGGAGCCGCCTGGCGCGGCTGGCCCGGTCCGACCGGGACCAGCTCGGGCTGTTCGAGCCTCCGGTCGAGGCCTCCTCGCCCGCGCTGGACCGCCTCGACGAGCTGGAGCCCGAGCGGTTGACGCCGCTGGAGGCGATGAACGCCCTGGCCGAGCTGAAGCGGCTCCGGGCCCACGACGGGGACGCCCCCGGCGAGGGCGGCGACGGCGCGGGCGGCGCGGAGGGCGGCGGCCGCGGCGAGCCCCCCGGGACGCGCCCGGACCGGGACGGACGGGGCGACGGGGCGG
>CAZJJO010000164.1:0-3426 GCA_964546375.1 uncultured Gemmatimonadota bacterium | reverse complement strand
ACTGCTTCCGCTCCATGGCGTAGTCCAGCGCCTCGCGGTAGCACGCCATGGCGGCGCCCACCGCCCCCCAGGCGATCCCGTAGCGGGCCTGGGTCAGGCACATCAGCGGGCTCTTCAGGCCGTCGGTGCCGGGCAGCAGGTTCTCCTCGGGCACCCGGACGTCCTGGAGCACCAGCTCGCTGGTGTCCGAGGCCAGCAGGGAGAGCTTGCCCTCCTGGTCCTTCGCCGAGAAGCCGTCCCGGTCGGTCTCCACCAGGAAGCCCCGGATGGAGGAGGTGTCGTCCAGGTCGCCGGTCTTGGCCCAGATCACGGCGACGTCGGCCAGGGACCCGTTGGTGATCCACATCTTGTTCCCGTTCAGCACCCAGCCGTCGCCGTCCCGCTCGGCCCGGGTCCGCATGCCGCCGGGGTTGGAGCCGAAGTCGGGCTCGGTGAGGCCGAAGCAGCCGATGGCCTCGCCCGAGGCCATCTTCGGGAGCCACGCCTGCCGCTGCTCCTCGGAGCCGAACTCGTGGATCGGGTACATCACCAGGGCGCCCTGGACGGACGCGAACGAGCGCAGGCCCGAGTCGCCGCGCTCCAGCTCCTGCATGATCAGGCCGTAGGCCACCTCCCCCAGCCCGGCGCAGCCGTACTCGGCGGGCAGGTTGGCCCCGAAGAAGCCCAGCTCGGCCATCTCCGGGATCAGGTGCTCGGGGAAGGTGTGCTCGACGTAGTGCTCCTGGATGACCGGCATCACCTCCCGGTCGACCCAGTCCCGCACCATGTCCCGGACCTGGCGCTCCTCGGCCGAGAGGAGCCCGTCCACGTCGTAGTAGTCCACGCCCTCGAAGCTCATCGTCGCTCTCCGTGCCGGATGTCGTGGGTCGGCGGAGGGGCGGCGATCCGCCCCCGGGGGGCGTCGGCGCCCCTTCCGCTCACTTCCTGCTCAGCAGGCGGACGAGGCCGCGGCTCAGCTCCCGGCCGAGCCGCCAGCCCAGGTAGTAGGCCACGGTCAGCGGCAGCAGCCAGGCCCAGATCGAGAGCACCTCGGTGCTGGCCTCCAGCGCCACCCAGGCGCCGAAGGGGAGGGTCACCGCCAGCGCCGTCGCGTGGCTGCCGATCCGGGTCCACCGGTCGCGCCGACGGCGGCAGGAGGGACACCACAGCCGGCCGTCCAGCTCCTCGTGCGGATGCAGCTCCCGGCAGGCGGCGCAGCGGGCCCGCTCCCCCCCGGCCTCCTCGTCCCCGGGCGGGACGGCCCGGAAGCGGGGCCGGTCCTCGCCCCCTTCAGCCATCGCCGCCGTCCAGCCGCCCGATCACGGCGTCGGTGAACGCCTCGGTCCCCGCCTCGCCCCCCATGTCGGGGGTGCGGCGGTCGCCGGCCCGGATCGTCGTCTCCACGGCCGATCGGATCCGGTCGGCCACCGCCTCCTCGCCCAGGTGGTCCAGCAGGAGGCAGGACGTCAGCAGCATCGCCGTCGGGTTGGCCACGCCCTCGCCGGCGATGTCGGGGGCCGAGCCGTGCACCGGCTCGAAGATCGCCGTGTCCTTCCCGATGTTGGCCGCCGGCGCGAAGCCCAGCCCCCCGACCAGGCCGGCCACCTCGTCGGAGATGATGTCGCCGAACATGTTCTCCATCACGAGGATGTCGAACTGGTGGGGGTCCAGGACGAGCTGCATCGCCGTGTTGTCGATGATCCGCTCGTCGTAGTCGACCCGGCCCCCGTACTCCTCGGCCACCTCCCGGCCGACGTCGAGGAACAGCCCCTGGGTGGCCCGCAGGATGTTCGCCTTGTGGACCAGCGTGACCTTGTCGCGGTCGTTCTCCACCGCGTAGTCGAAGGCGTATCGGACGATCCGCTCGGCCCCGAACCGGGTCACGATCATGATGGACTCGGCCACGGCCTGCGGGTCGTCGTCCATGCCGATGAAGTGCTCGATGCCGGCGTAGAGCCCCTCGGTGTTCTCGCGGACCACCACCAGGTCGATGTCCTCGTAGCGGCCGCCGGGCAGGATCGTCCGCGCCGGCCGGACGTTGGCGTACGTCTCGAACTCCTTGCGCAGGGCCACGTTGACCGACCGGTAGCCCGATCCCACGGGCGTCGTCAGCGGGCCCTTCAGCGCCACGCGCGTCCGCTCGATCGAGTCCACCGTGGCGTCGGGCAGGGGGTCGCCCACCTCGTCCTTGGCGGCCATGCCCGCGATCTGCCGGTCCCACTCGATCCGGGCGCCGGCGGCGTCCAGCACGCGGAGGGTCGCGTCGACGATGTCGGGTCCGATCCCGTCGCCGGGGATGAGGGTCACCTCGTGTGCCATGGATCTATCCGGTCCGTCCCTGGGGTCGTGATGTTCGCGTCGGTCGCGTCAGCGCTGCAGGAAGGCGTCGTTGTAGCGGTACTCGGCGTTCTCCTCGCCGAAGTCGATCAGGTCCTCCAGGTAGCCGGGCTTGTCGGTGCCCTCGCGGCGGGCGCGGGCCACCACCTGCCGGGCGTCGTCCCAGGTCAGGGGGTTGAGGGCGTCCCGGCGCAGCGTCGCCTCGGCGACCCACTCGCCGCCCTCGTTGACGGTGCGCGCCCGGACGGCGGCCAGCCCCGGGTAGGACTGGAACAGCTCGCGGGTCTGGGGCGAGAAGAGGTAGATGTAGGGACCGACCTTCGCCCAGAGGCGGCCGCCGCGCTCGAGCTGGCGGGCGGCCTGCTCGATGCGGAGCTCCACCACGTTGCCGTTCAGCGTCGCCGTGGCCCGGTCGCCGTAGAGCCCTTCCAGGTCGGCGTCGGTCGGGAGCCGGGGGGCGTCGGGCTCCGAGGAGCAGGCCCCCGCCCACGCGGCCGCCAGCAGGGCCAGCGCCGCGGCGAGGCGTCGTCCCCGCCTCACGGCGTCAGCAGGCCGACCAGGTTCGACGCCAGCTTCGCCAGCGTCCCGGGCTCGTCCGGCGGCACGGACCGTCCCCGCACCTCGCCGCGCCACAGCACCCGCGCGGCCCGGGTGTCCACCACCACCAGCTCGAGGACGGTCCGCCCCTCCGCGGGCCCGGCGTCCTCTCCGGCCCCGGGGGCGGTGTCGTCCGGGGCGCCTCCGCCGGCGTCGGCCTCGTCCCCGCCCCCGGCGTCCCCCCCGTCGCCGTCCTCGCCGTCCCCGAGCTCCTCCGGCGGCCGCCAGGTCAGCCGGACCGGGATCGCCGCCAGCCGGACCTGGGCCAGCGCCGACAGCCGCCGGAGCTGACGGTGGAGGGGCTCCCGGAGCTGGCCCTCGCCGGGCTCGATCTCCGAGAGCCGGTCCACCGCCAGGCGGTGGGGGTCGGCGTCGATCATCGGGTTGCGCTCGACCATCCGGCCCAGCGCCCCGGGCCCGGCCCAGCCGGCGGCGTCCTCCGACGAGGAGATCGCGTAGTCCAGCTCGGCGTTCATCCGGCCGCGGGCGTCCGCCGCCGAGGACGCGCCGCCC
>CAZJJO010000163.1:0-3430 GCA_964546375.1 uncultured Gemmatimonadota bacterium | reverse complement strand
CCGACGGCCGCCCGACGGGCCAGGTCGGCGGGCGGCTGGCCGGCCCCGTGGATGAGGACGAAGGCCAGCGTGGAGACCACGACGGCCGCCGTGACGCTGCCCGTGCGGCGCCGCAGCTCGGTGAGGGCGAAGCCGCGGAAGAGCGTCTCCTCGCAGACGCCGGCGGTCAGGGCCACCAGCACCCAGACCAGCCGCTCGGCGGGGGCGTGGGGCAGGTACCAGACCAGGCCGCCCCCGGAGCGGGCCTCGGGGGGCGCGGCCAGCAGGAAGCCGGCGGCCACCGCCAGGGTGACCAGTCCCCAGACCGCCTCGCGGCGGCCCGCGTCGGGAAAGCCCACCGACGTCAGACCCCGGCCCCGGCGACGCAGGGCGACCACGGCGAAGGCCAGCAGGGTCCACTCCCAGGCCACCATCCAGAGCACGAACGCCCACCAGTCGGCCCGGGCCGGCTCGTTGAGCGTCTGGAGGAAGGGCAGGCGGGGGATGAAGACGAGCTGGACGGCGGGGAAGACCACCAGCACCAGCAGGAGGGCGGCGGTGACCCAGGCCCGCCCGTGTCCCCGCTCGCTCGGATCGCTCATCCGTCCCTTCCCCGGCGCCTCCCGCTCCCGCTCCGTCGGCCGGAAATGTGGCGGCGCGGGCGGCCGCGCGGAAGGGGTGCGGACGCCCGCCCGCCGAAGGCCCCGGGCCCGCGTCCGGGGGCCGGACGCCCGGCGACCGGGGGGAGGGCGGAGCGGCGCGGCGGCTCGCGGGTAGGGAAGGGCGCGGCGCCCGGCCGGCCGCCGTCCGCGGCCCGTTGTACGGCGCCGCCGCCGGGGCTAGGATGCCCCGTCCCTGCGCCCGTAGCTCAATTGGATAGAGCGCCGGACTTCGGATCCGGAGGTTGGGGGTTCGACTCCTCCCGGGCGTATTCGGCTCTCCCGGAGAGGTCGACGGTCCCTGCCGCTCTCGTCGGGCCCTCCAGCGATCGTCCGGCAACAATCCCCCGGCCCGGCTGCCGGCGCCCCCACCCCGGGTCCTCCCGGGGCTCTTGACAATCAACAATAGATATGTTATTTACCGTTTATTGTTCGTACTTCTCTGGCCATGGCCCGGACCCCGGAGGCTCCCGTGTCGACGACCCGGATGAAGCAAGCACCACGGATCCCGTTCCTGATCGCCGCCAGCCTGGTCCTGCTCGCCCTCTCCTGGACCGATCCGTCGCCGGCTCTGGCGGCAGGATGCGACGACTGCCTCCCCGGAGGAGACACCTGTACCTTGATCGGCTGCCTCGTCTACGTGGATACGGAGGACGGATCGGAGCGGGTCGAGAAGTGCGACTACTGGTGCTCCGGAAGCGACGGCATCGGGGGCGACGACAGCGGGTCGATCTGGCGCAGCAACCCGGACGGCTCCGGCGGATCCTGCATCCAGGGCTGCGGGGGCGGTTCCACCGACGAGCCCATCCAGGTCGCCACCGACCCGTGATGCGGGCCCGGCGGGGGCGCTCGGCCCTCACCGGCGCCGGCCTGGCGCTCATCCTGGCCGTCGGCTGCGGCGACCGGACGTCCCCAGTAGAGGACGGAAGGGCGTTCACGGCCCTCCTCGAGGTCGTGCCGGGCTCGACGGCCGATACGGCCCTGACCACCGTCGTCTCGGCCGCGTCGCTCGAAGACGGCTCCGTGGTGGTCCTGGGGAGCGCCCCTCCCTTCCTGACACGCTTCTCCACGAGCGGCCGTCTCGTCGAGCGGGCTGGTGACGCGGGCGACGGTCCGGACGGATTCGAGCGACCCCGGGGCATGGCGGCCGTCGGTGGGAAGCTCTGGATCCTCGACGAGGGGGGAGCGCGGATCTGGTCGAGCCTCCCCCTGCGAGAGGAACGGCGGATCGCGGTGCCCCACGGGACCCTCGCTCTCACGGACGCCTGCGGGAATCCGGGAGCGGTGACCGTCGGCTCGGACGGCGGCGAGACGCTGGCCTTCAATCTCTTCCGCCAGTCCCCCGGGGGAAAAGCCTGGGAGAAGCTCACCGACCATCGACCGCTCGGGACTCCGTTCTTCGTCGCTCCCCGCAACTTTCGCATCGCGGCTTCGGGCCGGCGGCTCGCCCTCTTCCACTGGCAAACGCGCGAGCTGCAGGTGATGGGGTGCAACGGAATCGAGGTGCTAACCGCCCCGTTCGAGCCACCGCGTGAGCCCGCCGGGGCGATCTTCCCCCGGGGAATGGCCTGGATCGGCGAGACGGTGGTGGCGCTGTACGCGCTCGGTCGGGATGACGACGAGACGATGCTGGTCGCGTGGCGGCCCGGGGACGGGACGCCACCCCGGCAGTGGATCGTCGACGGGGACTACCGCCTGGAGGCGGTCGGCCCGGACCGGGTCACCTTCTCCGGATACAATCCGGTCCCCCGACTCCATCAGGCACCGTCCGGCCCGTTGGAAAGCTTCCTCGGATCGTGATGCGAGGCGAGTCCGTGACTGGCGTGCCGGACTGGGCCCGGTGGACCTGGGGGCTGGCCCTCCTGGCGGCCGGAGGGCTCGTCCTCGCTCCGGGTGGCGCGCCGGAGGGGCCGCCGCCCACGCGGGACCTGGTTCTCTACGACGGCGCTCCCGTCCGGATCGAACCCCTGGAGGGTGGCCCGGAGCTGCTCTTCCCGCCTGGCAGCAGCACCGCTGTCCTGGTGGTCGCCGAGAGCTGTCCGGCGACGGGCCTGCTGTGGCGCGGCCACCTGGCCGAGATGGAGGGGTTGGCGGTGGATCGGCGCGTGGTCCTGGACCTGTCCGGTGAGCCCCGGAGCTACGCGGAGGAACTGACGCCCCGAGACCGGGCGCACTTCTCGTTCGCCGCCTTCCCGAGAGCGGCGCGCCACCTGAGGGTCCGCTGGGTCCCCCTGCTCTTCGTGGTCGATCCCGAGGGGGAGATCGTCCTGGTCCGCAGGGGGAGGCCGGACCCTCCGTCCCGCCGGGATCCTGCGGCCCGGATGAATCTTCCTTAGCTTCGTCGGGCTCGCACGAGCGAACGAACGCTGAGGAGCCTTCCCCATGGACTGGCTGCTGATCGAGATCCCGGTGATCGACGTCCCCGTCCTGCTGGTGGCGGGCCTGATCGGCCTGTGGCTGCTGGTGCGGATCCGGCCCACCGAGCTGGGCTCGACCTCCGAGCTCGACGCGGCCATCGGGCAGGGCGAGCCGGTGGTGCTGGACTTCTTCGGCAAGCTTTGAATGTCGTGCCTCGCGGCCAAGCCCGTCGTGAACGGGATCGAGGAGGACCTGGAGGACACCGCGCGCGTCCTCCGGCTCGACATCGGCTCGGAGCTGGGAAAGGAGGCGGCGGGCCGCTTCGGCGTGAGCTCGGTGCCCACCCTGCTGGTGCTGGACGGCGCGGGCGAGGTCGTCCACCGCGAGAGCGGCCGGCCCGACCGGGAGGAGGTCGTGGCCCGGGCCCGGGCGGC
>CAZJJO010000162.1:0-3435 GCA_964546375.1 uncultured Gemmatimonadota bacterium | reverse complement strand
GCGAGCTGGCCGTGCGGGGGGAGGTCTTCATGCGGATCGGCGACTTCGAGGCGCTCAACGAGCGGCTGATGGAGGAGGGGAAGGAGCCCTTCGCCAACCCGCGGAACGCCACCGCCGGCTCGCTCCGCCAGCTCGACAGCCGGATCACCGCGGGGCGCCCGCTGGACCTCTACGCCTTCGATGTCCTCCATCCCGCCGACGCCCCCGGCGAGCTGGGGCTGGAGACCCAGTGGGAGGTGCTCGCGGCGCTCCGGGACTGGGGCTTCCCGGTGAACGAGCGGTCCGAGCGGGTGGACTCGGTGGAGGCGATGCTCGACTACCACCGCCGCTTCGCCGGGGGACGGGACGAGCTGGACTACGAGATCGACGGCGTGGTGATCAAGCTGGACGACCTGGCGGCCCGGGAGGAGCTGGGCGCCACCTCCCGCCACCCCCGCTGGGCCTTCGCCCAGAAGTTCGAGCCCCGCAAGGAGGTCACCGAGGTGATGCACATCGTCCCCAGCGTCGGCCGGACGGGCCGGGTGACGCCGGTGGCGATGCTGCGCCCGGTGGACGTGAGCGGCGTCACCGTCAGCCGCGCCAGCCTCCACAACATCGAGCAGGTCCGCGAGCTGGGGGTGCGGGAGGGCGACCGGGTGCGGGTCCAGCGGGCCGGCGACGTGATCCCGCAGGTCGTGGAGGTGGTCGAGGAGGGAGCAAAGCACGGTCGGGCCGAGGCCTTCGAGATGCCCGACGCGTGCCCCTCCTGCGGCGCCGACCTGGAGCGGCGCGGCCCCTACACGATCTGTCCGAACCACTTCGAGTGCCCGGCCCAGCTCGCCGGCCGGATCGAGCACTTCGCCAGCCGCGACGCGCTGGACGTCGAGGGGCTGGGCGAGGAGGTGGCGAAGCTGCTGGTGACCGAGGAGCTGGTGGTGCGCCTCCCCGACCTCTTCGAGATCGAGGCCGACGACCTGGTCCCCCTGGAGGGCTTCGCCGAGAAGAGCGCGGAGAACCTGGTCGCGGCCCTCGACGAGGGCTCGGAGACCGGGCTGGCCCGCTTCCTCTACGGGCTGGGGATCCCCGAGGTGGGCGCGACGGTGGCGCGGGACCTGGCCCGCTGGTTCGGGACCTTCGAGGCGGTCCGGTCGGCCGGCGCGGAGGAGCTGCAGGAGGTCGACGGCGTGGGTCCGAAGATGGCCGAGGGGATCCGCGCCTTCTTCGAGGACGAGCGCACCGCCGAGCTCCTGGACGAGCTGGCGGCGAAGGTCGAGCGGGTCGACGAGGGCGAGGGCCTGCGGGACGCCGAGGCGGAGGCGCTGCCGCTGGACGGCCTCAAGTTCGTCTTCACCGGCGCCCTGGACCGGTTCACCCGGCGCGAGGCGGAGGGGCTGGTGGAGGAGGCCGGCGGCCGGGCCACCTCGTCGGTGAGCGGCGAGACCGACTACGTGGTGGTGGGCGAGAACCCCGGCTCGAAGGCCGACGATGCCGAGGACGAGGGCGTGCCCGCGCTGGACGAGGAGGGCTTCGTCGAGCTGCTCCGCGAGCGGGGCGTGGAGGTGGACGGATGAGCGGCGGCGACGGGACCGTCCGGATCGAGAACTACGAGATCGCCGACGTCCTGGAAGAAGTGGCCGACCTGATGGAGATCCGGGGCGACAACCGCTTCCGGGTCCGGGCCTACCGGGACGCGGCCCGCACCGTCCGGGAGCACGCCGTCCCCATGCGCCGGCTCGTCGCCGACGGGGCCGACCTCACCGAGCTCCCCACCATCGGCGAGGACATGTCCGGGTACGTCACCCAGCTCGTCGAGACCGGCGAGCTCGACCGGCTCGGGGAGGTGGCCGACGAGGTCCCCCGCTCGCTGGCCGAGATCACGCGCCTGCCCGGCGTCGGCCCGAAACGGACGAAGCAGCTCTGGGAGGACCTGGGGATCACCACCGTCGACGAGCTGGAGGCCGCGGCCGAGGCCGGGAAGGTCGAGGAGCTGGACGGCTTCGGGGCGAAGACCCAGGAGAAGATCCTGGCTGGCATCGAGCAGCACCGGCGCCACGCCGAGCGCTTCCTGCTTTCGGACGCCGACCGCTACGTACGGCCCCTGCTCGCCCACCTGGAGGAGGCGCCCGGGCTGGAGCGGATGGAGGTGGCCGGCTCCTACCGGCGACGCAGGGAGACGGTGGGCGACATCGACGTGCTGGCGGTGGCCGACGAGGGCGCGCCGGTGATGGAGCACTTCGCCGGCTACCGGCAGGTCGACGAGGTCGTCGAAGCCGGCGAGACGCGGGGCACCGTGGTGCTGGACAGCGGCGTCCAGGTGGACCTCCGGATCGTCGACGCCGACAGCTACGGCGCCGCGCTGGTCTACTTCACCGGCTCGAAGGAGCACAACGTCGCCCTCCGGAAGCGGGCGCTGGGGCGCGGCCTCACCGTCTCCGAGTACGGCGTCTTCGAGCTGGAGGAGGACGCCGACGGGGGCAGGGACGGCGAGGACGGGTCGGAGGGGGGCGGCGCCACCGAGGACCCCGAGGCTCCCGGCGAGACCACCACCGGCCGCACGCGGGGCGCGAAGGTGGCCGGCGGGAGCGAGGAAGAGGTCTACGAGGCCGTCGACCTGCCCTGGATCCCCCCCGAGCTGCGCGAGGACCGCGGCGAGATCCGGGCCGCGGCCGAGGGCGACCTGCCCGACCTGATCGAGCTGGACGACGTCCGGGGCGACCTCCAGATGCACACGACCTGGTCCGACGGGCGGGCGTCGGTGGAGGAGATGCTGGAGGCCTGCGCGGAGCTCGGCCACGAGTACTTCGCCGTCACCGACCACAGCCAGGCGCTGGCCATGACCGGCGGGCTGGACGAGGAGAAGCTCCGCCGCCAGTGGGAGGAGATGGACGAGGTCGAGGCCCGCCACGACGGGATCCGGCTGCTCCGGAGCCTGGAGGTGGACGTCCTGGAGGACGGGAGCCTGGACCTGGCCGACGACCTGCTGGAGGAGCTGGACCTGGTGGTGGTCGCGATCCACTCGAAGTTCGACCTGGACCCGGACGCCCAGACCGAGCGGCTCGTCCGGGCCCTGCGTCATCCCCAGGCCGACGTGCTGGCCCATCCCACCGGCCGGCTCATCGGCCGGCGCGACCCCTACGACTTCGACCTGGACGCGGTGCTGGAGACCGCCGTGGAGGAGGGCGTCGCCCTGGAGCTGAACGCCCACCCCGACCGGCTGGACCTGAAGGACACCCACCTGATGCGGGCGGTGGAGCTGGGCGCGAAGATCGTCGTCAGCACCGACGCCCACCGGCCCGAGCACCTGGAGCTGATGCGCTACGGCGTGGAGCAGGCCCGCCGCGCCTGGCTGACGCCCGAGGACGTGCTCAACACGCGGCCGCTGGACGACTTCCTGGCGGCGCTGGGGGGCGGAGCCGAGGGCTGAGGCGGCGGGCGGATCCGCGGGAGAGGCGCCGG
>CAZJJO010000161.1:0-3503 GCA_964546375.1 uncultured Gemmatimonadota bacterium | reverse complement strand
GCCCGCTTGAGGGGGCCGTAGCTGGTGTTGCGGTAGACGTCGCCCAGCAGGGTGATGCCGGCGCGGTCGTAGAAGCCGTTGGCCGTGACCATCTCCGCCCAGTTCCGCAGGGGCTGGTCGAAGCCGAAGGGGTTCTTGAACTCGTGGGGCTCGCGCTCGTAGAGCAGCCAGTGCCGGTCCACGCCCAGGTCCTCGAGCAGGCGGTAGGCGATGTTGGCGTGGCCCATCTCGTCCTGGATGATGGCCGTGGCCGAGACCATGGTGTTGGTCGAGGGGGCGTCCCGGGCCGCCATGAAGTAGGCGGGGGCGCTCATCAGCTCGGTGTCGCCCTGGACGATGAGCTGGTTGATCAGCGCCTTCCGGTAGGACTCCGTCATGTCCGCCTCGGACTCCACGATGAAGCCCTCGTGGACCTTGCGCTGCAGCTCCTCGTCGGTGAGCTGGGCCATGGTCGATCTCCCGTCTCTGTGCGTGCCGATCGGCGGTCTCCCGGAAGGGCGTCCGTCCCGGCGACGCCGGCCGCTCCGGGTCGCTCTCCATCTTACGTGGGTACACCGGGCCGCGAAAATCGTGGCGGCGCGTCCCGCGCCTCGACGAGCCCCCCGACGCGGCGGTGCCGCGGCGGCTTCTCGGCCGGGCCGCCCCGCGCCCTCGCGGGCCCGGGCGAGCCGCGCCGGAGCGTCCCGCTCCTACTTCGCCTCCATGAAGGGATAGCGGTAGTCGGTGGCCGGCTCGAAGGTCTCCTTGATCGCCCGCGGGGTGACCCACCGCAGCAGGTTCAGGTGCGAGCCGGCCTTGTCGTTGGTGCCGCTGGCGCGGGAGCCGCCGAAGGGCTGCTGGCCGACGACGGCGCCGGTGGGCTTGTCGTTGACGTAGAAGTTGCCCGCCGCGTGGCGCAGGGCCCGCGTGGCCCGGCGCACGGCCGCCCGGTCGTCGGCGAAGATCGAGCCCGTCAGGCCGTACGGCGAGGTGCCGTCCGCCAGCTCCAGCGCCCGCTCGAACGCGCCGTCGGGGTAGACGTGGATCGTGACCACGGGGCCGAAGATCTCCTCGCACATCAGGCGCGCCTTCGGGTCGTGGGCCCGGACCACGGTGGGCTCGACGAACCAGCCCTCCGAGTCGTCGGCGCCCCCGCCGGCCAGGATCTCCATGTCGTCGGAGCCCCGGGCGTGGTCGATGAAGCCGGTGATCTTCTCGTAGGCCTCCTCGTGGATGACGGCCGTCATGAAGTTCCGGAAGTCCCGCGGCTCTCCCACGTCGATGTCGTCCACCATCCCGAGCACCCGCTCCTCGACCTCCGGCCACAGGCCCTCGGGCACGTAGACCCGGGAGACGGCGCTGCACTTCTGACCCTGGTACTCGAAGGCGCCCCGCACCACGGCCGTCGCCAGCGCGTCCGGATCGGCGCTCTCGTGCGCCACGATGAAGTCCTTGCCCCCGGTCTCGCCCACCAGGCGGGGATAGCTCCGGTAGCGGCCCACCCGCTCGGACACCTGGCGCCACAGGTGGCGGAAGGTGCCGGTGGAGCCGGTGAAGTGGATGCCGGCCAGCTCGGGGCTCTCCAGCAGAGGACGGCTCACCTCCTCCGGGTCGCCGGGCACGAAGTTCACCACCCCCTCGGGCAGGCCGGCGGCCTCGAGCAGGCGCATCGTGTGGTAGTTGGCCAGCAGCGAGGCCGGGTCCGGCTTCCAGACGGCCACGTTGCCCATGATGGCGGGCGCGGTCGGGAGGTTGCCCCCGATGGAGGTGAAGTTGAAGGGGCTGATCGCGTAGACGAAGCCCTCCAGCGGGCGGTAGTCCAGGCGGTTCCAGACGCCGGCGCCCGAGTCGGGCTGGTCGCCGTAGATCCGGGTCGCGTAGTGGACGTTGAAGCGCCAGAAGTCGATCAGCTCGCAGGCGCTGTCGATCTCCGCCTGGTGGACCGTCTTGCTCTGGCCCAGCATGGTGGCGGCGTTGATCCGCGCCCGCCACGGCCCGGACAGCAGGTCGGCCGCCCGCAGGAAGACGGCCGCCCGGTCCTCCCAGTCCCAGCTCGACCACTCGGACCACGCCTCGCGGGAGGCCTCGATGGCCGCCCGGGCCTCGTCGGCGCCGGCCCGGTGCCAGCGGGCCAGGACGTGGTCGTGGTCGTGCGGCATGACCACCTCGCCGAGGTCGCCGGTCCGGACCTCCTCGCCGCCGATGATCAGCGGGATCTCGATCTCGCGGGACGCCTGCCGGTCCAGCTCGGCCTTGATCTCGTCCCGCTCGGGGGTGCCCGGCGCGTAGTCCAGGACCGGCTCGTTCTCGGGCTCCGGCGGTCGCGCCCGCGCCTGGGTGCCGGCCGCCGCGGCCGCCTGCCGGAACCCCTCGCCCGGCGGCGCCTGCGGGGGGCCCTCGTCCGTTCCGGTCGCGCCGTCCGATGCCGTCGCCGAATCCGTCATCCTCGCTCCCGTTCCCGTCGAATGGCCGCTCGCGTCGCCGCCGGGGCGGGACGGATGGGGCCCGTCCCGGCACCGTTCCTGCACGCTCAGGCGGCCGGCGACGCTCCGCCGGCCGCGCCCCGGCGTGTCCTGTCTCACGTTCAAGATCGAGGCCAGTGCCGATGACGACCACCGCCGATCTGGACTACCGCGACTACTGGGAGAAGGGCCGACCCTTCGCGACCTGGCTGGAGGAGGAGGTCGAGGAGCACCGCGACCTCTGGGAGGGTGTCCACCGGCGCCACGAGACGCCCCCGGAGGCCGTCGAGCGGGCCCGGGAGATCGGCGGCGGCTGGCGGCTGCTGGTGCTGACCGAGGACTGGTGCGGCGACGCCTCCAACACGGTCCCGGTGCTGGCCCGCTTCGCCGAGGCGGCCCCGAACGTCGAGATGCGGGTCGTCGAGCGGGACGAGAACCCCGACCTGATGGACCGGTACCTGACCGACGGCGGCCGGGCCATCCCCGTCGCCGTGATCCTGGACGAGGAGCTCCGGCCCCGGGGGCGGTGGGGACCGCGCCCCGAGGAGCTGCAGGCGTTCGTCATCTCCGAGAAGGAGAAGGGCGAGATGGAGACGTCCGAGATCTACCGGCAGGCCCGCCGCTGGTACGCCCGCGACGGCGGCGAGACCACGCTGCGGGAGCTGCTGGACGCCCTGGAGGCGGCGGCCGGGAGCTGACGCCGTGAGCCAGCCTCGTCCCGGCCGTCCCGCGGCGGCCGTCCGCGCGATCCTGTCCGGCGCCCTGCTGGCGCTGACCGCCCTGCCCGCGGCCGCCGGCGCCCTGTCGGGCCAGGAGGTGGACGAGGCCCTCGAGCGGACCCGCCGCCAGGTGGCCGAGGCGCGGGAGGCCGCCCTCCCCTACCTGGCGCCCGACGCCTACCGGAGCGCCGAGGAGGCCCTGACCCGGGCGGCCCGACTCCACGCCGGCGACGACGAGGCCGAGTCGGTGCTGGAGGCGCTGGACGCCGCCCGGCGGGCCGTCGCCCGGGCCGACTCGGTGGCCCGGCGGGCCCGGCGGCTGCTGGGCCCCGGCCTGGCCGCC
>CAZJJO010000160.1:0-3534 GCA_964546375.1 uncultured Gemmatimonadota bacterium | reverse complement strand
ACCGGTCGGTGGTGGTGAACGACCTGGTGCTGGACGCCGAGGGGCGGAAGATGTCCAAGTCCCGCGGCAACACCGTGGACCCGTGGGCGGCGCTGGAGCGCCACGGCGCCGACGCGATCCGCTTCTTCCTGGTGGCCTCGTCCAACCCCTGGCTGCCCAAGCGGTGGGACCCCGAGGGGCTGGCCGAGGTGTCGCGCAAGACCTTCGACACCCTGCGCAACACCTACCGCTTCTTCGCGATGTATGCGAACCTGGAGGCGTGGGAGGGGCCGGAGGCCCGGGAGGCCGCCGCGTCCGACGGGGGCCGCGGTCGGCTGGCGGGGGCCTCGGCCGCCGGGGGCGGCGACGGCGGACCGGCGGGGCCCGTCGAGCCCCGACCCGCCGCCGAGCGCTCGGCGCTGGACCGCTGGCTGCTCAGCCGGCTGGACACGCTGACGGGCCGGATGCGCGAGGAGCTGGACGGCTACGATCTCACCGCCGCCGCCCGCCGGCTGTCGGACTTCGCGGTGGGCGAGCTCTCCAACTGGTACGTGCGCCGGAGCCGCGACCGCTTCTGGGCCACGCCCGGCAGCGGCGTCGACCGCCGGGACACCGCCGACGCCTTCGCCACCCTGGACGAGGCCCTGCGGACCGTGGCCCGGGCGCTGGCGCCCTTCTCGCCCTTCCACGCCGACTGGCTCCACCGCGCGCTGGCCGGCGGCGACTCGGCCCACCTGGCCGACTTCCCGGAGCCGGGCGGCCGGGCCGACCCGGAGCTGGAGCGCGAGATGGCCGACGCCCGCCGGCTGGCCGCCCTGGGGCGGGCGGCCCGCGAGGAGGCCGGCCTCAGGGTGCGCCAGCCGCTCCGGCGGGTGCGGGTGGTGGTGCCCGGCGGCCGGCGGCTCTCCGACGAGGTGACGGCGATCCTGCGCGACGAGCTGAACGTCCGGCGGGTGGCGTTCCTGGACGAGGACGACGAGATCGTCCGGCTGGCCGTGAAGCCCGACTACAGCGCCCTCGGGCCCCGATTCGGCGAGGCGACGCCCGACGTGGCCGAGGCCGTCGAGGGGCTGGACGACGCCGACGCCCGGCGGCTCCGGGCCGGCGAGAGCGTGACCGTCGCCCACGAGGGCGGCGAGGCCGAGGTCGGCCCCGGGGACGTGGAGATCGTCGAGGAGGCTCGGGGCGAGCTGGCCGTGGGCACGGGCGAGGGCTACACCGCGGCCCTGGACCCGGAGCTGGACGAGGAGCTGCGGCGGGAGGGGCTGGCGCGGGAGCTGGTGAGCCGCGTCCAGCGGCTGCGCCGGGACGCCGGGCTCGAGGTGCAGGACCGGATCCGCCTGGCCGTGGCCGGCGACGAGGCGCTGGAGGCCGCCGTACGGGCGCACCGGGCCGACATCGCCGGCGAGACCCTGGCGCTGGAGGACGGCGAGCCCCGGCTGGCGGTGGGCGAGGCGGCCGACGGGGCGCCGGAGCACGTCCAGGAAGTCGAGATCGAGGGCCACCGCGGCCGCATCGGGCTGTCGCGGAGCGGCTGAGCGGGAGGTCGACCATGGATCGGGACCAGCTCGAGCACCTGGAAGAGCGGCTCCTGGAGGAGCGCGCCCGCGCCCTGAAGGAGCTCGGCTCCTACGACGAGGCCCTCGCCCGCGAGCCCGCCGAGGGCGACGGCGACCTCTCCAGCTACAGCTTCCACATGGCCGACCAGGGCACCGACGCCATGGAGCGGGAGAAGGCCTTCCTGTTCGCCAGCAAGGAGGGCCGCCTGCTGCGGCGGGTCGACGGGGCCCTGCGGCGCCTCTACCGGGAGCCCGAGCGCTACGGCCGCTGCGAGTCGTGCGGCGAGGAGATCGCCTTCGAGCGGCTGGACGCCCTCCCGCACGCCCGCCTCTGCATCCTGTGCCAGGAGGAAGAGGAGAGCGGTGCCGTCCGCTGACGGGGAGGCCCCCGCCGGGGACGGGGCCGCGGGCGAGGCCGACCGGCCGAAGGGGCCGGGCGGCGGGACGCCGGGCGACGGGGGCGGCGGCAAGCTCCGCCTGCTGGCCGGGGTGGCCGGCGTGGTGGTGACGCTGGACCTGGCCACCAAGGCGTGGGTGCTGCGCAACTTCACCCTCTACGAGAGCCGCCCCGTGCTGGGCGACTTCTTCCGCTTCACCTACACCCACAACCCCGGCGCCGCCTTCGGCATCAACATCGGCGAGGGCTCGCGGATCTTCTTCCTCGTCCTGGCCCTGCTCGCGCTGGCCGTGCTGGTGTACCTGTACGTGATCACCCCCGCCGCCGACCGCCTGCGGCTGTGGGCCCTGGCGCTGGTGACCGGCGGCGCGGTGGGCAACATCGTCGACCGGATCCGCTTCGAGCGGGGCGTGGTGGACTTCCTGGACTTCGGCGTGGGCGGGTGGCGGTGGCCGGTCTTCAACATCGCCGACACCGCGGTGAGCGTGGGGGCGATCCTGCTGCTGGTCTCCTTCTACTTCGAGGAGCGCCGTGTCCGCGAGCGAGAGGAGCCCGACCCCGGAGCGTGAGCGCCTCCGGCTGGAGGAGGACGCCGGCGAGCGGCTGGACCGCTGGCTGGCCGACCGGCTCGAGCTGAGCCGCTCGCGGGTCGCCGACCTCATCGGCGAGGGGCTGGTGCGGGTGGACGGCGAGGTGCCGAAGAAGAGCTACGAGCCCGAGGCGGGCGACGTGGTGGAGGTGGAGGTCCGGCCGCGGCCCGAGCCCTCGCTCGAGCCCCAGGACCTGCCGGTGGAGATCGTCCACGAGGACGAGCACCTGGTGGTGGTCGACAAGCCCGCCGGCATGGTGGTCCACCCCGCTCCCGGCCATCCCGACGGCACGCTGGTGAACGCGCTCATGGCCCGGGTGGACCGCCTCTCTCGCGTGGGCGGCGACACCCGCCCGGGCATCGTCCACCGGCTGGACAAGGACACCAGCGGCCTGCTGGTGGTGGCCAAGACCGAGCGGGCCCACCACGCGCTGGCCCGGGCCATCGCCCGCCACGACGTCGACCGCGGCTACCTGGCCGCCGCCTGGGGGCACGTCGAGGACGAGGAGGCGACCGTCGACCGCCCGGTGGGCCGGGACCCGTCCGACCGCCGGCGGATGACCGTCACCGAGCGGGGCAAGCGGGCGGTGACCCACCTGAAGCGGCTCGAGCGCTGGGTCTCGGCCGACCTGCTGGCGCTGAAGCTCGAGACCGGCCGCACCCACCAGATCCGGGTCCACCTGCGGGACCTGGGCCATCCGGTGGTGGGCGACCCCTTCTACGCCGAGGGCTGGGAGGAGGGGTTCACCGGCGCCGGCGGGCGCTGGGCCGGGGAGCTGGCCGAGCGGGCCGGCCGGCTCTTCCTGCACGCCGCCCGGCTGGTCTTCGAGCACCCCGAGACCGGCGAGCGGATGGCCTTCACCTCCGACCTGCCCGAGCCGCTGGCCGGGGCGGTCGCGTGGGCGCGGGAGACGAGCGCGCCGTGAGGCCCCGGGCCCCGGCGGTGGCGGCGGCGCTGGCGGCGGCGCTCGTGGCGGCGACGGCCCCGTCGGCCGGCGGGCTCGCCGCCG
>CAZJJO010000159.1:0-3595 GCA_964546375.1 uncultured Gemmatimonadota bacterium | reverse complement strand
CGCTCATCTCGGCGATGCCGCCGGCGTTGTCGGCGATGGGCCCGTAGGCGTCCACCGACATCGTGACGCCCACCGTGGCCAGCATCCCCACGGCGGCGATGCCGATGCCGTAGAGGCCGGAGAACTGGAAGGCCAGGAAGATGGCCACGGAGATGAAGACCAGCGGCAGCGCCACCGACTCCATCCCCACGGCGAGGCCGGTGATGATGTTGGTGGCCGTCCCCGTCTCCGAGGCCTCGGCGATCTTCTTCATCGGACCCCAGGCCGTGTAGTACTCGGTGGTCAGGCCGATGGCCATCCCCACCAGCGAGCCCAGCAGCATGGCCCAGAAGGGGCCGGCGGCCGGGTGCAGCAGCTCCCAGCGGCCGGCGGCGAAGTCGGGGGCGAACAGGTTCCCCAGCGCCACCGTGACGAAGTAGGCGGCGATCCAGAAGAGCCCGTTGGCCAGCCAGGTGGTGTTCCGCAGGGCCGCCGCCGGGTCCATCCGCTCCATCACCTTCATCCCGGCGATCCCCACGACGCTGGCCAGCAGGCCGATCATCACGTAGAGGAACGGCAGAGCCACCGCCTCCAGCCGCATGGCGTCGAGGATGACCGGGCTCGATACGGCGATCACGACCGTCGCCACCACCGAGCCGACGTAGGACTCGAAGATGTCGGCGCCCATCCCGGCCACGTCGCCCACGTTGTCGCCCACGTTGTCGGCGATGCTCCCCGGGTTGCGGGGGTCGTCCTCGGGGATGTCCTCCTCGACCTTCCCCACCAGGTCGGCCCCCACGTCGGCGGCCTTGGTGTAGATGCCGCCGCCCACGCGGGCGAACAGCGCGATGGAGGAGGCCCCCATGGCGAAGCCGGAGATGATCTCGCCGAAGACCCGGAAGTCGTCCAGCAGGCCGGTGTCGAGCAGGCCGCCGTAGATCAGCACCACCGCGCCGAGGCCGGCCAGCCCCAGGCTGGCCACCGACAGGCCCATCACCGAGCCGCCGCTGAAGGCCACGCGCAGGGCCTTGCCCCGCCCCTCGGAGCGGGCCGCCTCGGTGGTCCGCGCGTTGGACCGGGTGGCGGCCTGCATGCCGAAGAAGCCGGCCAGCACCGAGCAGGCGGCCCCGAAGGCGAAGGCCACCGCCGTCCGGCTGCCGATGAGCAGCCACAGGGCCACGGCGACCAGCAGGACGAAGGGGATCAGCACGGAGTACTCGCGCCGCAGGAAGGTCAGGGCGCCCTGGTGGATCTGCTCCGACAGGTCCACCATCAGGTCGCTTCCCTCGTCCTGCGAGGTCACGTAGGCGTAGAGGGCCCACGCGATCGCCAGGCCGATCAGGCCCAGCCAGAGGGCCTGGTCCATGTATGCCTCCACCGCTCTCCTCCCTTGTCAGGTCGTCTCGCTCGTCGCGCTCCGTCGTCCTCGTCGGCGGTGCCGCCCCGGGCCGTCCCGGGGCCCTCACCCCGGCGGCCGGACCGGCCGCCGGCCGGGCAGGTCCCCCTGCACCGCGCGTGCCGGGCGTCGCCGGCGCTCAGTTGAAGCGGTTCATCGCGGCCTCGGCGCCCTCGGCGATCCAGCACTCGACGGCCTCCGCCGCCCGGTCGAAGACGCCGAGGATCGCCTCCTCCTCGGCCGCCGGGGGCGCGGCCAGGACCCACTCGGCCAGGTCGATCCGGTCGTCCGGCGGACGGCCCACGCCCAGCCGGAGCCGTGCGTAGGCCCGGGTCCCCAGGGCTTCCTCCACCGACCGGAGCCCGTTGTGTCCTCCCGCCGACCCCCGGGCCCTGAGCCGCATCTTCCCCGGCGCCAGGTCCACGTCGTCCACCAGGACGAGGAGGTCCTCCTCCGGGCTCGGGACCCCCTCCTCGCCGGCCGCCAGCGCCTCCAGCGCCCGGCCGCTCCGGTTCACGTAGGTGAGCGGCCGGACCAGGCGGACGTCCGTCCCGGCGGCCCGGCCCCGGGAGACGGCCAGCGGCCCGTGATCGCGCCAGGCCGGGAGCGACCAGGCCGCGCGCAGGCGGTCGGCCAGCCACCAGCCCACGTTGTGGCGGGTGTCCCGATAGCGGTCGCCGGGGTTGCCCAGGGCCAGGATCGTCTTCACGCGGGGGCCGGCGCGGCTCGGGAGCTCGGGACGCCGCGCGGCGCGCGGCCCCCGGCCCTCACCGGGTCTCCGATCGGGCGGCTAGAGCAGGTCCTCGGGGGCCGGTCCCTCCTCGTCCGACTCCTCGGACGGAGGGGCCGCGCCCGGGGCCCGGTGGCCCTCCTCGGGCTCGGCCTCGCCGGGCTCGCGCTCGGCCTCGGGCGGAACCTCGCCCTCCTCTTCCTCGCCGACGAGCTCCGGCTCCAGCTCCTCGAGATCGACCTCCTCCTCGGGGACCTCCTCCTCGACCTCGACGATGGTCGGCGGGACCACCACGCAGAGGGTGGCGTCGAGGTCCTCCAGCGGCCGGACGCCGCCGGTGTCGAGGTCGGAGACGTGCAGCGAGTCGCCGATCTCGAGCTCGGTGACGTCCAGCTCGAAGTACTCCGGGATCTCGTCGGGGAGGCACTCGACCTCCAGCTCGTTCCGGTTGGTCTGGAGGATGCCCCCCGACTCGCGGACCCCCTGGGCCTCGCCGGTGAACCGGATCGGGATCGCGACCCGGATCTCCTCGTCCTCGCGGATCTGGAAGAAGTCGACGTGGAGGATCTGCGAGCGCCACGGGTGCGTCTGCACCTCGCGGATCAGCACGCGCTGGACCCCGTCGCCCTCCACGTCCAGGTCCACCAGCGTGTTGTCCACGCTGATGTCGGACAGCAGCTGCCGCAGCTCGGCGTCCTCGACCTTGAGGGGACGGGCGTCCCGGCCGTGCCCGTAGATGACCGCGGGGATCCAGCCGTCCCGGCGCAGCCGTCCGGCGGCGCCGCTGCCGGTCTCCTCCCGCTTCTTCGCTTCGAGCGTGACCTGCTCCACCATGGTTTCGCCTCGGTTCGTCGTCGGGGGCCGGCCCCGGGCCGGCCCCGTGTCGTCTCGTCGTCGGTCCCGTCGCCCGCGGGGGCCCGGCCCTCAGTTGAAGAGCGAGCTGACCGACCGGTTGTAGTGGGTGTTCTCGATGGCCCGGGCCAGCAGGCCCGCCACCGAGAGGACTTCCAGGGCGTCCAGCTCCTCGCGGACGTCCTCCGGCACCGAGATGGTGTCGGTGACCACGATTTCCTCTACCTCGGCCCCCTTCAATCGTTCGACCGCCGGCCCCGAGAGGAGGGGATGGGTGGCCACGCAGTACACCTCGCGCGCCCCCCTTTCCCGCAGCGCCTCCACGGCGTTGACCATGGTGCCGGCGGTGTCGATCATGTCGTCGACGATCAGGCACCGCTCGCCCTCCACGTCGCCGACCACGTGGACCACCTCGGAGACGTTGGCGGCGGGCCGCCGCTTGTCGATGATCGCCATCTTCGCCTCGCCCAGCCGCTGGGCGTAGCCCCGCGCCATCTTGGCCGAGCCCACGTCGGTGGCGACCACCACCACCTTGGTCAGCCCCAGGTCCTTGTAGCGGCCCATCAGGACCGGCGACGCGTAGAGGTGGTCCACCGGGATGTCGAAGAAGCCCTGGAGCTGGTGCTGGTGGAAGTCGA
>CAZJJO010000158.1:0-3599 GCA_964546375.1 uncultured Gemmatimonadota bacterium | reverse complement strand
GGCGGTCGCGGAGGGCGCCGGCCCGGACGGGGCGGCGCCGGCGGCCGCGGGGCCCGGGGGGCTGGCGGGGCTGGAGGCCCTCTCGGCGGGGGGCGCCGGGCCGGACCTGGGCCGGTCCTCCCTCCGGGTGGCGGCCTCCGAGCTGCGCGAGCTGGCCTCCTCGGCGGGGCTCTACCTGTTCGTCCCGCTGATCCTGGTCCAGACGCTCGGCCAGACCCTGATCTCGCTGGGGGCGTTCGACACCCGGAACATCGTGACCTCGGGCGTGGCGGCGGTGGGCGGCTTCAACACCCTCGCGCTGCTCGTCTGCCTCCTGCTCCTCTTCTACACGGTGGAGACGCTGGAGCGGGAGGAGGCGACGGGGGTCGCCGCCCTCACCCGCTCCTCGCCCGTGCCCACGGCGTCGCTGTTCGCCGGGAAGGTCGCCGCCATGGCCGCGGTCGCCCTGGTGGTGCTGGCCGCGGCCACCGGCGGTGCGGCCGTCGGGATGGCGATCCAGGGGGTCGCGGGCTTCGATCCGGGACCCTTCGGCTGGGTCTGGGGCGCCGTGATGCTGCCCACCCTCCTGGTCTGGATCGCCTTCCTGGCCGCGGTCCACGCTCTCACCGGGCGCCGCTACCTCACCTACGGCGCGGGCCTGGGCGCGCTGGCCCTCACCCTCTACCACGCCCTCACGGGCCGGCTGGACTGGGCCGCCAACTGGATGCTGTGGGACGCGCTGGCCTGGACCGACATGGGGCTGTTCCCGCTCAACCGCGAGCCCCTGCTGGTGAACCGGCTCTACGTGCTCTCGGCCGCCGTCTTCCTCTTCGTCCTGGCCGTCGTGTGGCACCGGCGCCGGACGCCGGACACCGTGGGCCTGCTCGACCGGCTTCGGCCGAAGCGGCTGGCGGTCGGGGCGCTCTCGCTGGCGCCGCTGGCCGCCGTCCCGGTCGGCCTCGGCGTCTGGCTGTGGCTCGGCGCGGAGGGCGGATTCCAGGGGCCGGACGCGGAGCAGGCCGCCGAGGACTACTGGAAGGAGAACCTGGCCACCTTCCGTGACCACCCGGTGCCGGACGTCGACCGGCTGGAGCTGGACCTGGAGCTGGCGCCGGAGCGACGGCGGCTCGAGAGCCGGGGCCAGATGATCCTGGTGAACCGCCGGGACAGCGCCCTGGAGCGCATCCCGCTCACCGCCGGCTTCCACTGGGAGGGGCTGCGATGGACGGTCGACGGCGACTCGGCCTCGCCGGAGGACCGGTCGGGGCTCCACGTCTTCCGGCCGGAGGGCGGGCTGGCGCCGGGCGACTCCCTGCGGATCGGCTGGTCCTTCCACGGCCGCTATCCGGACGGCTGGACGTCGGGGGGCGGCGGCGCCTCCACCTTCGTGCTCCCGGCCGGCGCCGTCCTCCACACCTTCGGTCCCATGATGGCGCCCGTCCCCGGCTACCGGGAGGACGTGGGCCGGACCGGGGAGCGCGACTACGAGCCGGCCGACCGTCCGGAGGGGTGGTGGCGGGGCCGCACCGACCCGATGATCGGGACCGGCTCCCCCTTCACGGCCCGGGTCGAGGTCACCGGCCCGGCCGACTGGCGCTTCCACTCGGTGGGCGTGCTGGTGGCCGACTCCACCGCCGACGACCGGCGGACGATGACCTGGAAGACCGACTACCCGGTCCGGTTCCTGAACGTGGTGGCCGGCGAGTGGGCGGCGGTCGCCGACACCTTCGCGGTGACCCCGGGCGACGGAGCCGGCACGGCGGACACGGCCCGGACCGCGGTCTACCACCACCCGTCCCACGACTACCGCGTGGAGGAGATCCGCGGGGCGCTGGCGGCGGCGCGGGAGCACTACGCCGGCTGGTTCGCCGCCTTCCCCTGGCGCGAGCTCCGGATCAGCGAGTTCCCGAACCTCAGCCAGTACGCGCAGGGCTTCCCGACGAACATCGTCTTCAGCGAGGGCATCGGCTTCCTGACCGAGAGCGCCGGCGACGTGGACGCGGCCTTCATGGTCACCGCCCACGAGGCCGCCCACCAGTGGTGGGGCAACCTGCTGACGCCGGGCCAGGGCCCCGGCGGCAATGTCCTCTCCGAGGGGATGGCCCACTTCTCCACGGCGCTCCTGCTGGAGGAGGAGAAGGGGCCCGCGGCGCGGCGGGCCTTCCTGGAGCGGATCGAGACGAGCTACGGGGAGGACCGACGGGCCGACGCCGAGCGCCCGCTGGTGGAGACCGACGGGTCCCGGCCGGGCGACGGCACGGTCACCTACGACAAGGGGGGCTGGGCCTTCTGGATGCTGATGGAGCGGATGGGCCGCGACCGGATGTTCCGCGGGCTCCGGAGCTTCGTCGACCGCT
The DNA here is from genome assembly GCA_964546375.1 of uncultured Gemmatimonadota bacterium. Classification (GTDB taxonomy): domain Bacteria; phylum Gemmatimonadota; class Gemmatimonadetes; order Palauibacterales; family Palauibacteraceae; genus CAYVFM01. Next base: position 1,263 of record CAZJJO010000158.1, on the reverse strand, counting down.
ACCGTCACGGGCCCGATTACCCGGTCCTGCACGACTTCCTGGCCCACATGGAGCGCTTCGCGTCCGACACGGCCGCCTACCGCGAGGCGACCGACCGCTGGTTCCGCCGGGTCGTGGCGCCCGAGTACCGGATCCGCCGGGCCGAGGTGCGGCGCGACAGCGCGGGCGGCTGGGTGACCGAGCTGGCCGTGGAGAACATCGGCACCGGCGCGCCGCGGGTGGAGCTGGCGGTGGCCCGCGGGAGCCGGGAGGCCGGACCCTCCGGCGGGTCCACGGCGGCCGACACCGCGGTGGGCGGCGCCCCGGCGGACAGCGCGGCCGGGGCCGGACCCTCCGCGTCCCCGGCGGCCGACGCCGCCGCGGCCCGGTCCGCCGGCTACCGGGCCTCCGGCGTCCCTGTCCGGATCGGCGAGGGCAGGACCGACACGGTGGCCGTGCGCTCGTCCTTCCGGCCCGAGCGGGCGGTGGTGGACCCGGACGTCCGCCTGCTGATGCTGGAGCGGGACGCGGCCCGGCGGGAGCTGGACGCGCCGGGCGGCGATGCCGCGGAAAACGCCGGGAGCGGGAGCGGCTGAGCCGGCCGCCGTGCGCCGCGGTCGGTGGGCGGCCGCCCGCGCGGCTACGGGCGTCGCCCGCCCCCCTCACGGGCTCACGGGCGGCGGCCGGGCGGCTCACGGGCGGCGCCCCCGCGGCTGACGGGCGAGGGCCGGGCCGCCGGGGACCGCGTCAGCCCGCCCCGTGCACCTGCTCCCGGATCCGCTCGGGGACCTCGGGGTCCCGGAGGGTGGTGGTGTCGCCCAGCGGCTCGTCGTTGGCGATGTCCTCCAGCAGGCGCCGCATGATCTTGCCGGAACGGGTCTTGGGCAGGTCGTCGACGACCGTGATCTCGGCCGGCCGGGCGAACTTGCCGATCTCCTCCTCCACGGCCGCCAGGATCTCCTCCTCGACGCCCTTCCGCCGGGCGCCCTCCCGCAGGATCACGTAGGCCACCGGGACGTGGCCCTTCTCGGCGTCCTCGCGCGGGGCGACGGCGGCCTCGGCCACCGCCTCCACCTCGACGATGGCGCTCTCCAGCTCCATGGTGCCCAGCCGGTGGCCGGCCACGTTCATCACGTCGTCCAGCCGACCGAGGATCCGGAAGTAGCCGTCGTCGGCCAGGAAGGCGCCGTCGCCGGTCCGGTAGACCCAGTCGCGCCAGTCGCCGCTGTCGGTGTCGGAGAAGGCGGCCCAGTACTCGTCGATGAAGCGCTCGTCGTCGCCGTA
>CAZJJO010000157.1:0-3605 GCA_964546375.1 uncultured Gemmatimonadota bacterium | reverse complement strand
CTGGCCGCCATCTTCCTCCTGCTCTTCCAGGAGTTCCGGAGCGTGCGGACGGCGACGCTGCTGCTGGTGAACCTGCCCCTGGCCCTCACCGGCGGCGTCTTCGCGGTGCTCCTGATCGGCGGCACCGTCAACGTGGCCACGCTGGTGGGCTTCATCACGCTCTTCGGGATCGCCGTCCGGAACGGTATCCTGCTGGTGAGCCGCTACCAGGACCTCCGGGAGGAGGGCGCGCCGTGGCCCGCGGCGATCCGGCGGGGATCGATGGAGCGACTGGCGCCGATCCTCATGACGGCGCTCACCGCCGGGCTGGCCCTGGTCCCGCTGGCGCTGGGACTGGGGGAGCCCGGCAAGGAGATCCAGGCGCCGCTGGCCATCGTCGTGCTGGGCGGGCTGCTCACCTCCACGGCGCTGAACATGCTCGTGGTGCCCGCACTCTTCCTTCGATGGGGAGGAACGGAATGACGTCGAGCCCGCCGCCCCGATCGGGAGGAAGCCGCTGGACGCGCCGGGCGTTCGTCCGCCGCGCCGGCCAGGCGGTGCTGGCGGCCGGCGCCGCCGGTCCCCTGCTGGCCGCCTGCGGTGAAGAGTCCGGCCGCGGCCGTCGGGGCCGGAGGGAGGGTCCCGCCGACTTCGACGCCCGCCGCCGGGAGGCCCTCCGCCGCGCCGAGGCCGCGGGCCCGCCGGACCGGGAGCTGCGGCTGGTGGCCGGGACCGGGGAGGTGTCGGTCGGGCCCGGCGGGGCACGCTCCACCTGGCTCTACGAGGGCGGTTATCCGGGCCCCGAGATCCGCGTGACGGAAGGCGACCGCCTCCGGGTCACCGTCGAGAACCGGCTCCCCGAGCCCACCACCGTCCACTGGCACGGCGTCCCCGTCCCGAACGCCATGGACGGCGTGCCCGGCGTCACCCAGCCGGCGATCCCGCCCGGCGAGACCTTCGTCTACGACTACGTGGCCGAGCCCGCGGGCACCTACATGTACCACAGCCACGCCGGCCTCCAGCTCGACCGGGGGCTGGTGGGCCCGCTGGTCGTCGAGGAGCGGGACCCCCACGTGGCCTGGGACCGCGAGCACGTCGTGATGCTCGACGACTGGCTCCCGGGCGAGCCCGCGCCGGCCTCCGAGCGGGCGGACGGCGGCATGGGCGGGATGATGGACGGGATGGGCGGCATGATGGGCGGCCGCGGGGACGGCGAAGGCGGGGGCACGACGCGGCGCGGGCGGAGCGGCGAGACGGGCGGCCGGGGCGGCATGCGGCTCACGGACCCCGCCCGTCCCGAGTACCGGGCGCTGCTGGTCAACGGCCGCGGCCCGGAGGATCCCCCCGCCCTCGAGGTCCGGGGCGGCGAGCGCGTCCGGCTCCGGCTGGTCAACCCCGCCTCGGCGACGACCTTCCGGGTGGCGATCGCCGGCCACCGGATGGCGGTGACCCACACCGACGGCCGCCCGGTGGAGCCGGTGACGGTGGACGCGCTGGTGATCGGCCCGGGCGAGCGCTACGACGTGGTCGTCGAGGCCGACCGCCCCGGCGCCTGGACCCTGGCCGCCGAGAGCGTGCTGGGCTCGCCTCCGCCCGCCCGCGCCGTCCTCCGCTACGCCGACGCCGCCCGCTCCCGCCCCCCCGACGGCCAGCGTCCGGAGGGCCTCGACGGGGGGCGGACGCTCCAGCCCTCCGACCTGCGGAGCGTCGAGACGGCGCTCGGGAGCGGGGCCCCGTCCCCGGACCGCGTGCTCGAGCTCCCCCTCTCCTGGGGGATGATGATGCGCCCCGACCGGTGGACCATCGACGGCGAGCGCCACCCGGACGCCGACCCCCTGCGGGTGCGGGAGGGGGAGCGGGTGCGGGTGGAGATGGTCAACCACAGCCCGATCCACCATCCGATGCACCTGCACGGCCACTTCTTCCGCACGGGCGAGGCCCTGAAGGAGACCCTGCTGGTCCCGGGCCACATGGGGCGGCGGTCCTTCACCTTCACCGCCGACAACCCCGGCGACTGGCTCTTCCACTGCCACAACCTCTACCACCTGGAGGCCGGCATGGCCCGGGTGGTGAGCGTGGGGTGAGCCGCCCCCCGGAGCGGAGCGAGCTCCGGCCACGACCGCGCGGCTGAAAAGGTCTCCGCGGCCGGCCCGCTCCCGCCCCGGCCGCGCCCGGCGCCCCCGCCTCACGGAGCCCCCCCCGTCGGCTCGCCTCGCCGTAGCCCCTTGACAGGGACCCATTATTCAAGTAATCTTTTGAACACATGAACGACGACAGCGCACCGTCGGCCCGAGGACACCCCATGACCGAGACGACGTCCCGAGGCTTCAAGGACCGGATCTACGAGCAGTTCGCCCGGGTCGGGAAGGCCCTGGCCAGCCCGCGGCGGCTGGAGATCCTGGACATGCTCGCCCAGCGGGAATGGTCGGTCGAGGAGCTGGCCGAGGCGACGGAGAACAGCGTCGCCGGCACCTCCCACCACCTGCAGAAGCTGAAGGCCGCCCGCCTGGTGACGGCCCGCCGCGAGGGGAACTACGTGCACTACCGGCTCGCCGGCCCGGAGGTGGCCGACCTGTGGCGCGCGGTCCGCGAGGTGGGGGAACAGCGGCTCGCCGAGATCGACCGGGTCGTGGAGGAGTACCTCGACGGCCGTGAGGAGCTGGAGGCCGTGGGCCTGGAGGAGCTGAGGAGCCGGCTCGAGACCTCGGACGTGGTGCTGCTGGACGTGCGCCCCGAGGAGGAGTACCGGGCGGGCCACGTCGACGGGGCCCGATCGGTCCCCGTGACCGAGCTGGAGGCGTACCTCGACGAGCTCCCGCGGGACCGGGAGGTCGTCGCCTACTGCCGGGGCCCCTACTGCGTCTTCTCGGACGAGGTCGTCGCCGAGCTCCGGGAGCGCGGCTTCCGGGCCCGGCGGCTCGACGGGGGCTACCCGGACCTCCGGTCGGAGGGCTTCCCCGTCTCGACCGGGACCGACGACGATCGCGCCGGCTGAGCCGACGAAACGAGCCGACGCAGCGAATCGACGAACCCCGAGCGTCACGATACACGCAGGAGGTCACGCCGTGAACGAACCGACGAACGACCGCGTCAGCGGGACGGAGATCGACATCAGCGTGGAGGAGCTCCGGGACCTGCTCCGGCGGGACGCGGGCGTCCGGGTCCTCGACGTCCGGGACGAGGCGGCCCACCGGGAGTGGAGGATCCCCGGCAGCGAGCGCCTCCCCTGGCCGCCGGAGGGCGGGCGGGGACCGGCCGAGCTCGCCGACTGCGGAGAGTTCCGGAAGGACGATCCCGTCGTGCTCGTCTGCGACCGGGGCCGCACCAGCCGCCGGGTCGCCGAGGCGGTACGGGAGCGGTGCGGGGTGGCGGCCCGCTCGCTGGAGGGGGGCATGGCCGCCTGGAGTTTCGCATGGAACGCGGCGCTCGTATCGGAGCCCGACGCGGACGTCGCCGTCCTGCAGCTCCGCCGCACCGGGAAGGGATGCCTCTCGTACCTGGTCGCCGCCGACGGCGAGGCGCTGGTGATCGACCCCTCCCTCGGGGCCGAGGTCTACCGGGAGGTGGCCGCGGAGCGGGGCTGGACGATCGAGGGCGTGGTCGAGACCCACATCCACGCCGACCAC
>CAZJJO010000156.1:0-3610 GCA_964546375.1 uncultured Gemmatimonadota bacterium | reverse complement strand
GTCTGGAGCATCCCGGGCCACGGCCGGGTGAGCACCAGGTTGCCGGCCTTCTGCGTCCCGGCGGGGATCTCCTCGCCCGCGTCGTCGACGATCTTCGCCTCGACGCCGGGCAGGGTCCGGCCGGCGCTGCCGGGCTTCATGTCGTCCAGGGCGGGGAGGTTGGTGATCATGTGGCCGCCGGTCTCGGTCTGCCACCAGGTGTCCACGATCACGGCGTCCTCGCCCCCGATGTGCTTCCAGTACCAGGCCCAGGCCTCGGGCTGGATCGGCTCGCCGACGGTGGTGAGGTGCCGGAAGTCGAAGTCGTGCTTCGCCGGGTACCGCTCTCCCCACTTCATGTACATCCGCACGGCGGTGGGGGAGGTGTGGAAGACCTCCACGTCCAGCGCCTCGGCGATCTCCCAGGTCCGGCCCTTGTGCGGGTGGTCGGGCGCCCCCTCGTACATGACCGACGTGGTCCCCAGCGCCAGGGGGCCGTAGACGATGTAGGAGTGGCCGGTGATCCAGCCGATGTCGGCGGCGCACCAGTAGACGTCCTCGGGCTTGAGGTCGAGCACGTACTTCGAGGTGGCCGCCACCCAGGCCAGGTAGCCGCCGGTCCGGTGCTGGGCGCCCTTGGGCCGGCCGGTGGTGCCCGAGGTGTACATCAGGAAGAGGATGTCCTCGGCGTCCCGGGACACCGGCTCCACCTCGGCCCCTCGATGCTCCTCGAGCAGGCGGGGCATCAGCCGGTCGCGCCCGTCCTTCAGGTAGGTCCCCTCACGGATCCCGTCGTGGCGGGGCCAGACCAGGACGTCGTCCACCTCGACGTCGGCCATCTCGACCGCCTCGTCGCCCTTCTCCTTGTGGGGGAGGAACTCGCCCCGGCGGTAGTAGCCGTCGCAGGTGACCAGGTGCCGGCTGCCGGCGTCGTCCATCCGGGTGGCGACGGCCCGCGCCGAGAACCCGGCGAAGACGACGCTGTGGGGGGCGCCGATGCGGGCGCACGCCAGCATGGTGATCGGCAGCGCGGGGATCATCGGCAGGTGGAGGGTGACGACGTCGTCCTCCCGCACGCCCACCGACCGGAGCGCGGCGGCGGTCTCGTTCACGCGCCGGTGCAGGTCGGCGTAGGTGATCGTCTCGCGGCGCCCCGGCTCCCCCTCCCAGATCAGGGCCGGCTCGTCCCCGCGGGCCGGCAGGTGACGGTCGACGCAGTTGAAGCAGGCGTTCAGGTGGCCACCCGTAAACCACTCGTAAAAAGGTGGATCGGACACGTCGAGTACCCGGTCCCAGCGGCGGTCCCAGTCCAGCAGGTCGGCGTACGCCTCGAAGGCGTCGGGCCCGTCCTGCTCGAACCGCTCGTAGATCGACGGGTCGGTGGCGTTGGCCTGCTCGACGAACGAGGCGGGCGGCGAGACGTAGCGCTGCTCGGCCAGCAGGGCGTCGAGGGCGGTGGAGCTCTCGTCGGGCACGCGTACCTCCGGGGTCGAGTGGCAGGGAAGACGAGCGGGCCGCGGCTCGGGGCCGTGGCTCGGGTCCGTGGCGGCCAATATGCGGCGCCGCTCCGGCGCGCCGCATCCGGCCCGGTCGGCCGGGGCGGGAAGGGGCCCCGCGCGCCCCTCTTCAAGCTGACTTGAAGTACGGGGTTCAACCTGAGTTGAAGAGGGGACGCGCGGAGGGGGCTCCGCCCGGGGCCGGGAGGAGGGGAGCGAGCGGGGCGGGAAGGGGCTTTTCGCTCAGCCCTCGGCGGCCTCGAGGGCCTCCTCGGGATCGGGGTCGCCGGCGGCCCGGGCCTCGACGTCCCGGCCGCTCACCTCGCGGCCGGTCTCCAGCAGCGAGAGCGTGAGCAGGGCGCCGAGGGGCGTCATCTCCTTCTCCTCGACCAGCCGCCGGAGGCTGTAGCCGTCGACCTCCACGTTCTCCACGCGGCCGGTGAGCCACCACTTCTGGAAGGCCCCCCGGAGGCGCGGGGTGCTGGAGAGCAGCCGTACGGCCATGGCTCGGGCGTGCTCGGGGTCGAGCCCGCGGGTCTCGATCAGCCAGTCGGTGACCTCGAGCTCGCGGTAGCGCTTGGCGGCCGCCCGGCGCTCGGGGACGCGCGTCAGCTTGTCCGCCTCCTCCCGCGGGGAGGCGGCGTAGGCGTCCCGCGGCGCTTCCGGGCGGGCGAATCGGGGAACGTGTCTCAGCGTCATCGTCATCCTGGCTCTCTCGGATCTATGGGTTCAGGGGTCGATCCACGGGTTCAGGGGTCCTGCTCTTCCGCGGGGGCCCGGGCCCGACAGCGTCTCGGGGCTCCCCCGGCGTCTCCTTGCACGAAGGTCTGTGGCACCTGGGCCCGACGCGGCAGCGCCGGGCCGGACGGACCGGGCCGGTCCGTCCTTCGGCCGCCCGATGAGAGGTACCGTCAGACGGGAAAATGTTCCGATGTGAGGGCCGGGGTCCCTCCGGGTCGGGACCCGCGTCCGGTCCGACGCCTCCGGCCGGATCGAAGGCGGGGGACGGGAGGTGGGCGATGGCCGAAACGCCGGACGCGCGCCGCGGCCCCGGCGGGCCGGTGCCCCCCGGGGCGCGGCGTCGCGTTCACGGCCGTCCCTCCCGGGGCGGCCTCTTCACCGGGTTCGCCGACCGGGCGAGCCGCGCCCGGCTCGAGCCGGGATCACGCCAGCTCGAAGCGATCGAGCTTCATCACCTTCTCCCAGGCCTCGGCGAAGTCGCGCACGAACTTCTCCTGGGAGCCCTCGAAGGCGTAGGTCTCCGCGATGGACCGGAGCTCGGCGCTGTGGCCGAAGGCCAGGTCCACCCGGCTCGCCCTCCACGCGAGCTCGCCCGTCTCCCGGTCGCGGCCCTCGAAGACGCCCCGGTCGTCCGAGACCGGCTCCCACTCCGTGTCCATGTCCAGCAGGTTCACGAAGAAGTCGTTGGTCAGCCTCTCCGGGCGGTCGGTGAGCACGCCGAGGTCGCTGTCGCCGTGGACGGCGCCCAGGGCCCGCATCCCGCCGACGAGCGCCGTCATCTCGGGCGCCGTCAGCGTCAGGAGCGCGGCCTTGTCGACCATCAGCTCCTCGGGGGGGCGGTGCTCCCCGTCGCCGAGGTAGTTGCGGAACCCGTCGGCGGGGGAGGCGAGCCACTCGAACGACTCCTCGTCGGTCTGCTCCGGGGTGGCGTCCGTCCGTCCGGGCTCGAAGTCGAAGCTCACGTCGTGGCCGGCGTCGGCGGCGGCCTTCTCGACGGCCGCGTAGCCGCCGAGCACGATCAGGTCGGCCAGCGACACCCTGACGCCGTCGGAGCGGGAGCCGTTGAAGTCCTCCCGGATCCCCTCCAGCGTCTCCAGCGCCGAGGCCAGCTTCTCCGGCTCGTTGACCTCCCAGCTCCTCTGGGGCTCCAGCCGCAGGCGGGCGCCGTTCGCCCCTCCGCGCTTGTCGCTGTCGCGGTAGGTCCAGGCCGACGCCCAGGCGGTCCTGACCAGCTCGGAGACCGACAGGTCCGAGTCGAGGATCGCCTCCTTCAGCTCGGCGACCTCCTCGTCTCCGACCAGCCCGTGGTCGACCTCGGGGACGGGGTCCTGCCAGATCATCGCCTCGTCGGGCACCTCCGGCCCGAGCAGCCGGGTCTTCCGGCCCATGTCGCG
>CAZJJO010000155.1:0-3647 GCA_964546375.1 uncultured Gemmatimonadota bacterium | reverse complement strand
TCGACGGCTACGGCGAGTCGTCGCTCAACTTCCAGTTCCGGGTCTGGGCCACCCGCGAGAACTGGCTCGAGCTCAAGAACACCCTCCACGAGGAGGTCAAGAACCGCTTCGACGAGGAGGGCATCGAGATCCCCTTCCCGCACCGCACCCTCTACACCGGGTCGGTCACCGAGCCCTTCCCGGTGCGGATCGCCCGGGACGCGGAGCCGGCGGCGGACGGGCCCGGCGAGGCGACGCCGGAAGAGGGGGACGGTGGGTGACGCCGCGGACGACGCCGGGAAGGCGGGCGACGCCGACGGGATCGAGCGGGCCGTCCGCGACGCCCTCCGACGGGTGGAGGGGGAGGAGGGGCCGGTCGACCTGGTGGGCGAGGACCGGATCCGGGAGCTGGAGGTCGACGACCGGGGCGAGGTCCGCTTCGGGGTAGCCCTGGCGCCGGGCGAGCCCGCCCGGCTGGCCGAGGCGGCCCGGGAAGCGGCGGCCTCGGTGGAGGGCGCCGGCCCGGTGCGGGTGGCCCTGGAGCCGACCGACGACGGCGAGCCCTGGTCCTCGCCCGAGCCGCCCCCGGCCTCGCGGCCGGCCCCGGAGGAGGCCCCGGACCTCTCGGGGCCGTCCCCGGGGACCGGCGGGAGCGCCGACGCGTCCCCGGACGACCCCGGCGCGTCCCCGGACGACCCCGCCGCGGCCCCGGACGACGGTTCGGCGGACGACCCCGCCCCGTCCGACGCCCCCGCGCCCAGCGAGCGCGCCGACGGCCGCTCCCTGCCGGTGCTGGGGTCTCCGGACTCGGGAGGCGGCGACCCGTCGGGCGGGAGCGGCGGAGGGGCCGGCGGCGGGGCCATGGACCCGGACCGTCGGGCGGCCTCGCGCGACCCCGACGAGGCCCCGCCGCTGGAGGGGGTCGACCGGGTCGTGGCGGTCAGCTCGGGCAAGGGCGGGGTCGGCAAGTCCACGGTGGCCACCAACCTGGCGGCCGCCTGGGCCGACGAGGGCCTGGCCGTGGGCCTGCTGGACGGCGACGTCTACGGCCCGGACATCCCCACCATGTTCGGCGTGGAGGGCCGGCCCGAGATGGAGGACGAGGCGATCGTCCCGCTCGCGGCCCACGGCGTCGAGCTGATGAGCCTCGGGTTCCTCGTCGACGAGGACACCCCCGCCATCGTCCGGGGGCCGATGCTGCAGAAGATCGTCCGCCAGTTCCTGCGCCAGGTGCGCTGGGGCGAGCTCGACGTGCTGGTGGTCGACCTCCCGCCCGGCACCGGCGACGCCCAGCTCTCGCTGGCCCAGCTCGTCCGGCTGGACGGCGGCGTCTTCGTCACCACCCCCGAGGACGTGGCGCTGGGCGGCGTCCGAAAGGGCGTGAGCATGTTCGAGCGCCTGGAGGTGCCGGTCCTGGGGGTGGTCGAGAACATGTCGGGCTTCGCCTGTCCCGGCTGCGGGGAGCGGCACGACGTCTTCGGGGCCGGCGGAGGCGAGCGCCTGGCCGGGGAGCTGGACCTCCCCTTCCTGGGGTCGATCCCCATGGGCACGGCGGTCCGGGAGGAGGGCGAGCGGGGCGTCCCGACCGTGCTCGGACGTCCCGACGCCGCCGAGGCCACAGCCTTCCGGCGGGTGGCCGAGCGCGTCCGGGACCGGCTCCGGAATCAGGCCTGATCGCGCCCCCGCGGAGACCGCCGTTGCGCCAGTGGGGTACCGGACCTTGTATTGGGGGCCGCATCGCTCCGGCGCCCCGCGCCGATCGCTCAACAGGAGACGACTTATGAGGACGTCCCGCATGCTGACGCTGGTCCTGACCGTCGCCGCCGCGCTGGTCCTGGGGGCCCCGGAGGCCGCTCCGGCCCAGGAGGACGGCGGCGAGGGCGCCCGTCCCGGCGTGGCCGTCTTCCCCTTCACCAACGGCGGCTCCTACGGGGAGGAGAGCGAGGACCTCGAGGCGCTGACCGTCGGCCTCCAGCAGATGCTCCTCACCGAGCTCGACCAGAACGAGGCCCTGCGGATCGTCGAGCGGGCCCGCCTCAAGGAGATCCTCGAGGAGCAGGAGCTGGCCGAGGAGGGCCGGGTCGACCCGTCCACGGCGGCCCAGATCGGCCAGCTCGTGGGGGCGCGCTACATGGTCACCGGGGTGTTCCTGGACCTGTACGGGAACTTCCGGATGGACGCCCGCATCGTCGACGTCGAGACCGGCGAGGTGATCCAGACCGAGTCGGTGGAGGGCGACAAGGAGAACCTCTACGCCCTGCTGGTGGACCTCTCCTCACAGATCGCCCGGGGGGCGGACCTGCCGCCGCTGCCGGCGGAGGTCGCCCAGGAGCGCAAGGAGCGGGACATCCCGCCCGAGGCGGTGACGATCTACTCGCAGGCCCAGGTCTACCAGGACCGCGGGCGCGAGGAGCAGGCGATCGAGCTCTACCAGCAGCTCGTCGATCGCTTCCCCGATCTCACCAAGGCCCGGGAGGCCCTGGACCAGCTCCAGGCCGACCAGGGCTAGGGCGGACGGCCGGACCGGAAGGGCGCCGCGAGGCGGCCCGACCGGGCGGCGGTCGCTCCCGTCCGCGTGGGGGGATCCGGGGGGCGCGGCCGGAGGCCCGGGGCGGCGCCCGGCCTCAGCCCTCCAGCCGCTCCAGCACCGTCGCGATCAGGCCCCGCACCGTCTCCGCGGAGACGGCGACCAGGATCCGGTCGCCGTCCGCCTCGGCTTCGCCCGGGACCCCGCCCCGCAGCACGCCGACCAGGCGGCCGTCGGCGTCGAAGATGGGGCTCCCGCTGCCGCCCTCGGCCCCGAAGCCCTGGATCCGCAGGGTCCCTTCCCCCCGCTCCACCAGGAGCCCGGCCGAGAGGGCCGGTCGGGGGAGGCGGCCGGAGGCCTCGTCCGGCGGCCCGGCGCCCTCGCCGCCCGAGTAGCCCAGCACCGCCACGGGGCTGCCCGCGTCCGGAAGCTCGACCCCCTCGCCCAGGGCGTCCACGACCGGGACGTCGCCCTGGACGTTCCTGACCCGGAGCAGGGCCAGGTCGGCCTCGTCGTGGGTGGCCACCAGCTCGCCGGGCCAGACCTGCTCGGAGCGGGCGAACTGGACGCCGATGCGGGCGGCCGGCGAGCCGTCCGCCTCCAGGACGGCGTGGCGCGAGGTGACCAGCAGGCCGTCCGGGCGGACGGCGAAGGCGGTCGCAGTGGCCACCTCCCCCCGCGAATCCTGCACGAAGACACGGGCCAGCGCCCGCCAGTGCCGGGACTCCACCTCCGAGAAGTCGGCCTGGGCGGCCGCGCTCCGGCGCTCGACGTCGGCCCGGGCCGAGTCCAGCCGGCGGCGGAGCTCCCGCCGGTCGTCCTCGCCCTCCCCGCCGCCCGAGCCGGCGGTCTCCTCGCTCCGGGCCCGGCGCAGCTCCTCCTGGATCTCGGCCAGCCGCTGGCGGGAGTCGCGGAGCGCCGCCTGGAGGCCGGAGACCTGGCCCCGCAGCGAGTCCAGCTCGCGGCGGGTGGCCCGGAGGGCGCTGTCGGTGGCCCCCCCGGGGGTCGCCACGCTTCCGGCCTCCGCCGGTCCGGCGGCACCGGCCTCCCTAGGAGCGGAATCGCCCCGCGCGGCGCCGGGCGCCCCCTCCGGGCCGTCGGCCCCGTCCGCCGCCGTCCCGGGCGCCGCGGCCGTCCCGGT
>CAZJJO010000154.1:0-3744 GCA_964546375.1 uncultured Gemmatimonadota bacterium | reverse complement strand
GTCGCCGGGACCGGGACCGCGCCGGCGTCGGCCGCCGCCCCCGCCCCCGCCGGAGAGGCCGGCGACGCGGCGGCCGCGCCGGACGGGTCGACCGGCGCCGCGCAGGAGGGACACGGCCAGGAGGACGGCGGGGAGCACGCCGAGGAAGGGACGGGCGAGGGCGGCGGCCACGGCCTGCCCTACGCCCGGATCTTCCTGGTGCTGATCTCCATCCTGCTGATGGGCAAGCTCTTCGGGGAGCTGGCCGAGCGCATCGGCCAGCCCTCGGTCCTGGGCGAGCTGATCGCCGGGGTGGTCCTGGGCGCCAGCGTCCTGGGGGTGATCCCCGAGATGGGCACCACGGTGGGCGACATCGTCCACGTGTTCGCCGAGATCGGGGTGGCCATCCTGCTGTTCGAGATCGGCCTGGAGACCGACCTGAAGGAGATGTTCCGGGTCGGGACCTCGGCCAGCGCCGTGGCCGTCACCGGCATCGTGCTGCCCTTCCTGCTGGGCTTCCTGTACTGGTACTACGTCAACCCGCAGATCGGCGCCAACCCGGAGGGGATCACCTTCTGGATGGTGGCGATCTTCGTGGGGGCCACCCTCACCGCCACCTCGGTCGGCATCACCGCCCGGGTCCTCTCCGACCTGGGGAAGATGCACACCTCCGAGGCCCGCATCATCATCGGCGCGGCGGTCATCGACGACGTGCTGGGCATCGTCATCCTGGCGGTGGTGGCCGGCCTGGCGGCCGGCGCGGGCGCCCCGGAGGCGGTCCAGAGCTTCTTCACGTCGCTGGGGATGGCGGCGGACACGGCCACGACGATGGCCCGGATCGCCGACATCGGACGGATCTTCGTGTTCGCGGTGGGCTACCTGGTGGTCGCCGTCTGGATCGGCAACAAGGCGGCCCCCTACCTGTTCGACCTGGTCGACCGGATGCGGGTGCGCGGGGTCCTGCTGGTCAGCGCCTTCTGCTTCGCGCTCCTGCTGGCGGCCCTGGCCGACCTGTCCGGCTCGGCCATGATCATCGGCGCCTTCGCCGCCGGCATCGTGCTCTCCAGCACCAACCAGTTCGACACCGTGGTCCAGCGGATCGAGCCGGTGGCGGACGTCTTCACGCCGATCTTCTTCGTGGTCGTCGGCGCGCCGGTGAACGTGGACCTGTTCATCCCGGGCACGCAGGACTTCGACCTCAACGTGCTGGGCGTGGGGCTGGCGCTCACCGCCATCGCCGTGGTCAGCAAGCTGGTGGCCGGGTGGGCGACACGGCGGTCCGAGCTCAACCGCCTGGCCATCGGCGCCGGCATGATCCCCAGGGGCGAGGTGGGCCTGATCTTCGCCTCCATCGGCCTCACCGGCGGCATCCTCTCCAGCGAGGCCTACAGCGCCATCCTCATCATGGTCATCCTCTCGACCTTCGTGGTCCCGCCCTTCCTGAAGGGCATCTTCGCCCGGGGCGGCAGCACGGTGCCCGAGGGGGCCGGGGGCGAGCAGAGGATGCCCGACCCGGGTCCCGAAGCCGGCGAGGGAGAACGGGAGGCCGGCGCCGGCCACGGGGGCGGAGCCGGGGACCCATGAGCGGACCGCCCCGGGAGCGCCTGGTGCTGGGCTCCCGGGCGTCGGAGCTGGCCCGGACCCAGGCGAGGCGGGTGGCCGGGCTGCTGGAGGAGGCGTGGCCGGGGCTCGCGGTCGAGATCGAGTGGATCACCACCACGGGGGACCGGGTCCTCGACCGGCCCCTGCCCGAGATCGGCGGCAAGGGGCTGTTCACGGCCGAGCTCGAGGCGGCGCTGCGGCAGGGGGAGATCGACGCCGCCGTCCACTCGCTCAAGGACCTCCCCACCGACCTGGGCGGCGAGTTCGAGGTGCTCGGGGTGCCCGAGCGGGCGGACCCGCGGGACGTGCTGCTGGGGCCGGAGGGGAGCCTCGAGCCGTCCGACCTGGCCGAGGGCGCCGTCGTGGGGACCTCCTCGCTGCGCCGGAAGGCCCAGCTCCTGGTCCGACGGCCCGACTGCCGGGTCCGGGACGTGCGCGGCAACGTCGGCACCCGGGTCGAGAAGATGCGGGACGGCGAGTACGACGCCGTCCTGCTGGCGGCCGCGGGGCTCCGGCGGCTGGAGCTGGCCGGGGGCGGGACGGCCTGCCTGGAGCCGCCGGGCTGGCTGCCCGCGCCGGGGCAGGGGGCGCTCGGGGTGGAGGGCCGGGCCGACGACGACGCCACCCGCCGGCTGCTGCGCCGCCTGGAGGGCGCCGATCTCCGGGCCGAGGTGGAGGCCGAGCGGACGCTGCTCGCCACCCTGCAGGGCGGTTGCCTGGTGCCGGTGGGGGCGCTGGGCCGGGTCCGCGACGGGCGGCTCCGCCTGGACGCGGTCGTGCTGCCCGAGGACGGCTCCCGGGAGCTCCGGGCCTCGGACGCGGCCCCGGCCGGGGAGGCGGCGGCGCTGGGCCGCCGCGTGGCCGAGGAGCTGCTGGCGTCCGGGGCCGAGGAGATCCTGGCCGAGCTGGAGGAGGCCCGGGCGTGAGCGGCGGCGGCCGGCGGGGCGAGCCCCGGCGAGCGGCCGCCTCCGGTTCGGTGCCGGAACCCGGGGAGCGGGCGGCGTGACGGGTCCGGGCGAGGCCCGGCGCGAGCCGGGGCGGAGGATCCTGGACCGCGACGAGGCGGTGCGCCGGCACGGCCGGCCGCGCGACCACCGGCTCGTCTTCACCAACGGCTGCTTCGACCTCCTCCACCGGGGGCACGCGGCCTACCTGAGCCAGGCCGCCGCGCTGGGCGACCGGCTGGTGGTGGGGCTCAACTCCGACGCCTCGGTGCGCCGGCTGAAGGGCGAGGGGCGGCCGGTCCAGCCCGCCGGCGACCGGGCCTACCTGCTCGCCAGCCTGCGGGCGGTGGACGCCGTCACGGTCTTCGAGGAGGACACGCCCGCGGCCCTGATCGAGGCCCTCCTGCCGGACGTCCTGGTGAAGGGCGCCGACTACGAGGAGGAGGAGGTCGTGGGCCGGGAGGCCGTGCGGGAGGCGGGCGGGGAGGTCCGGCTGCTGCCGCTGGAGGAGGGCCGGTCGACGTCGGAGCTGCTGGAGCGGATCCGCCGCGGCGGGGAGCGTGACGGATGAGCGGGGAGCCGGACGCCGAGGAGGACCCGGCCCCCGCGGAGCGGCCCCGGGTGCTGGTCGCCACCCGCAGCTCCCACAAGCTGGAGGAGATCCGCGACCTGCTGGGCGACCTGCCGGTGGACTTCCTGTCGCTGGAGGAGGCCGGGCTGCCGGAGACCCCGGCCGAGGCCGACGAGCGCATCGAGGTCCACGACACCTTCGCGGACAACGCCCTGGCGAAGGCGCGCCACTTTCACGGCCGGGCCGGGCTCCCCACCGTGGCCGACGACTCGGGCCTCTGCGTGGACGCGCTGGACGGGGGGCCGGGGGTCCGGACCAAGCGCTTCGCGCCGGAGGAGATGGCCGAGCGCCGGGGGCGCGACGAGGCCAACAACCGGCACCTGCTCGAGGTCCTGGAGGACGTCCCCGACGCCGGGCGGGGCGCCCACTACCACTGCTCGGCCGCCGTGGTGACGGGGAGCGAAGCCTTCACCGTCGAGGGGAAGGTCCACGGCCGGATCGCCCGGGAGCCCCGTGGGGAGGGGGGCTTCGGCTACGACCCGCTCTTCGTGCCCGAGGGCCGGGAGCGGACCTTCGCCGAGCTGCCGGCCGGGGTGAAGCAGGCGATCAGCCACCGGTCGGAGGCCTTCCGGGCGCTCCGCCCGTGGC
>CAZJJO010000153.1:0-3745 GCA_964546375.1 uncultured Gemmatimonadota bacterium | reverse complement strand
GGTCGGGGCCGGCCCGGCGGGCGGAGGCGCCGCGCCGCGGCCGCGCCCGGGGGTTTGCGTCCAGCCCTCCCCCCGGGAGATATTCCCCCCTTCCCATGGACACCCGGACCGACGAGGAGACGGCGGCGGACAGGGATCCGGGCGGCCGACCGGCCCGCGAGGCCGGCGCGGCGGCCCCCCGGACCGGCGCGCGCCCCGACGGCGGCCGACCCGACGACGGGGCGCCGTCCCCGGCGGCCGACGGGGAGGTGGCCCGCAACCCCGGCACCGACCTCGACCTGGAGGCCGTCCGGGCCGTCCAGGCGAACCGGAGCGCCATCGAGAAGCGGGCGGCGACCCTGGGCCGGCGGCGCTCGGTCAAGCGGGACTGGCAGGCGGCCTGGCTGCTGCGGGCCGTGAGCCTGCTGGACCTGACCACCCTGGAGGGGGACGACACGCCGGGCCGGGTCCGCCGGCTCTGCGCCAAGGCCCGCCAGCCGGTCCGTCCCGACCTGCTGGGGGCGATGGGGGTCGAGGAGCTCGGCCTCCGGGTGGCCTCGGTCTGCGTGTACGGCTCCCTGGTGCCCGTGGCCCGGGAGGCGCTGGAGGGCTCGGGGATCCCCGTGGCGGCCGTGGCCGCCGGCTTCCCCTCCGGGCTGGGTCCCTTCCGGCAGCGGGTCGAGGAGGTCGGCCGCTGCGTGGAGGCCGGGGCCGAGGAGATCGACGTCGTCATCACCCGGCGCCGCGTCCTGCGCGGCGAGTGGGAGCGGCTCTACGAGGAGGTCCGGGCCTTCCGCGAGGCGGCCGGGGACGCGCACCTGAAGGTGATCCTGGCCACCGGCGAGCTGGGCACCCTCCGGAACGTGGCCCGGGCCAGCCACGTGGCGATGATGGCCGGGGCCGACTTCATCAAGACCTCCACCGGCAAGGAGGCGGTGAACGCCACCCTCCCGGTGGGCCTGGTAATGACCCGGGCGATCCGGACCTATCGCGAGCGGACCGGCCACCGGGTCGGCTTCAAGGCCGCCGGCGGCATCCGGACGGCCAAGGAGGCCCTCCGGTGGCTGTACCTGATCAAGGACGAGCTGGGGGACCCGTGGCTGGACCGGCGGCTCTTCCGCTTCGGGGCCAGCTCCCTGCTCGCCGACATCGAGCGCCAGCTCGAGCACCACGCCACGGGCCGCTACTCGGCCTTCCACCGTCACCCGATGGCCTGACCCGGCCGGGAGCCCACCGATGCCGAAGATCGCGGACCTCTTCGAGACGATGGAATACGGGCCGGCCCCCGAGTCGGCCGAGCGCGCCCGCGCCTGGCTGGAGGCCCGGGAGCGCCGGTTCGGCCACTTCATCGGCGGCGAGTGGAGGGAGCCCGCCGGGGGCGAGACGTTCGAGACGCCCGGCCCCGCCGACGGCGAGCCCCTGGCCACCGTGGCGCAGGGGAGCGAGGAGGACGTCGACGCCGCCGTGCGGGCCGCCCGCGAGGCCTACCCCGGCTGGAGCGGGCGCCCCGGCCACGAGCGGGCGCGCTTCCTGTACGCGATCGCCCGCAAGATCAAGAAGAACGGCCGGCTCTTCTCGGTCCTGGAGACGATGGACAACGGGAAGCCCATCCGGGAGTCCCGGGACATCGACATCCCCCTGGTGGCCCGCCACTTCTACCACCACGCCGGCTGGGCCCAGCTCATGGAGCGCGAGCTGCCGGGCCACGAGTCGCTGGGCGTGGTGGGCCAGGTGATCCCGTGGAACTTCCCGCTCCTGATGCTGGCGTGGAAGGTGGCGCCCGCCCTGGCCACCGGGAACACGGTGGTGCTGAAGCCCGCCGAGCACACCCCCCTCACCGCCCTCCTCTTCTGCGAGCTGTGCGAGCAGGTGGGCCTGCCCCCCGGCGTCCTGAACGTCGTCACGGGCGACGGCCGCACCGGCGAGGCCGTGGTCGGCCACCCCGACGTGGACAAGATCGCCTTCACCGGCTCGACGGCGGTGGGGCGGGAGATCCGGGAGGCCACGGCGGGGACCGGCAAGGAGCTGTCGCTGGAGCTGGGCGGCAAGTCGCCCTTCGTCGTCTTCGAGGACGCCGACCTGGACAGCGTGGTCGAGGGCGTGGTGGACGCCATCTGGTTCAACCAGGGCGAGGTCTGCTGCGCCGGATCGCGCATCCTGGTCCAGGAGAGCGTGGAGGAGCGGCTCGAGGAGAAGCTCCGCGAGCGGATGGAGACCCTCCGGATGGGCGACCCCCTGGACAAGGGCGTCGACGTGGGCGCCATCGTGGCGCCGGTCCAGCTCGACCGGATCGAGGAGCTGGTGGAGCGGGGCCGGGAGGAGGGGGCCGAGATCTGGCAGCCCTCCTGGAGCGAGCCCCGGGACGGGTGGTTCTTCCCGCCCACCCTCTGCACCAACGTCTCGTCGGCCAACGTGGTCACGCGCGAGGAGATCTTCGGTCCGGTGGTGGTGATGATGAGCTTCCGGACCCCGGACGAGGCGGTGGAGCTGGCCAACGACACCCGCTACGGGCTGGCGGCCAGCGTGTGGTCGGAGAACATCAACCAGGCCCTCCACGTGGCGCCCCGCATCAAGGCGGGGACGGTGTGGATCAACTCCACCAACCTCTTCGACGCCGCCTCCGGCTTCGGGGGCTACCGCGAGAGCGGCTTCGGCCGGGAGGGCGGCCGCGAGGGGCTGTGGGAGTACGTCCGCCCCGCCTGGCACGCGGACCGCGAGCCGAAGGCGGCCGAGGACGCCGAGCCGCCGGTCCCGGACGAGGGCGCCGGCGTGGCCACCGACGGGGACGTCGACGGGGCCGGTCCGGAGGCCGGGGCGGCCCCCGGGGTCGACCGGACGCCGAAGATGTACGTCGGCGGCCGCCAGGAGCGGCCGGACGCCGAGTACGTCCTGCCGGTGCTGGACCCCGACGGGCGACGCGTGGGCGAGGTCGGCCGCGGCAACCGGAAGGACGTCCGCAACGCGGTGGAGGCGGCCCGGGAGGCGGCGTCCTGGGAGGACGCCAGCGCCCACGGGCGGGCGCAGATCCTCTACTACGTGGCCGAGAACCTGGACGCCCGGGCCGACGAGTTCGCCGCCCGGATCGTCGAGATGACCGGCGCCGACCCCGAGGCGGCCGACCGCGAGGTGGAGCTGTCGGTGGAGCGGCTGTTCGACTGGGCCGCCTGGGCCGACAAGTTCGACGGCGACGTCCACCGCACCCCCTTCCGGAACGTGACCTTCGCCATCCCCGAGCCCATCGGCGTGATGGGGGTGGTCTGCCCCACCCGCCGGCCCCTGCTGGGCTTCGTGTCGACGGCCGTGCCGCCGGTGGCCGCGGGCAACCGGGTGGTGGCCGTGCCCTCCCAGCGGTGGCCCCTCTCGGCCACCGACCTCTACCAGGTGCTGGACACCTCCGACGTGCCCGGCGGCGTGCTCAACGTGATCACCGGGATCCGGGAGGAGCTGACCGAGGTCCTGGCGGCCCACGACGCGGTCGACGGCCTGTGGTACTTCGGGTCGGAGGAGGGGAGCGAGCGGGTGGAGCGCCTCTCGGTGGGCAACCTGAAGCGGACCTGGGTCGACCACGGCCTGGACCGGGACTGGACCGACCCGGAGCGGGCGGCCGGCCGGGAGTTCCTGCGCCAGGCGACGCAGGTCAAGAACATCTGGGTCCCCTACGGCGAGTGAGGACCCCCTCCCGCGACCCCGGGAGCGGGGCCCGCTCCGGGCCGGGTCGTCCCGGCCCGCGACCGTCGGCGTGAGGCGGGTTCCGGGGCGGTCGCCG
>CAZJJO010000152.1:0-3817 GCA_964546375.1 uncultured Gemmatimonadota bacterium | reverse complement strand
GCGGCCGGGAGCCGGCGTCCGGCCCGCCGCGGGCGCTCCCCCGACCGCGGGCCCGTCGTCCTCACGTCGCCTCCTCCCCGGCCCGGTCGACCGGCACCCGCCCTTCCCCGGTCCTCCGGGTGAGGCCCTTCCGATCCAGGTACTGGAGGTAGGGAATCAGGTATTTCCGGGTCACCTCCAGCTCCTCCTTGAAGTCCGACGCGCCCGCCGGCGTGGTCCGCCGCAGCACCGAGCGTCCCCGCTCCAGCAGCGACCGGGCCCGGTCGTTCGGAAGGTAGAGGTCGGGGTCGATCCGCTCCAGCCGGCCCTCCTCCACCAGCAGGTCCAGGAGCTGATGCAGGAGCCCTCCGTCGGCCCCCAGCTCGTCGGCCAGCTCCTCCACCGTCGGGGGCTCCAGCCCCCCCTCCTCCAGCGCCGCGACCACCCGCTCCTTCAGCTCCCGCTCCTCGTCGGTGAGGCGCGGCCGGTGGCCGGGGAGGCGGATCATCGGCCCGTCCACCTCCACCTCGCCCGCGGCCTCCAGGGCCGCGAGGCGGTCGTCGACCGCCGCCTCGGCCCACGCCCCGGAGACCGCCGACCGCAGGGCCTCGAGCGACGCGCCCCGGGCCCGCCGCTCCTCCCGATGGATGCGCTCCAGGCGGTCCAGAAGCTCGGACCGCAGGTCGGCCAGCCGCTCCTCCGCGAACCATCGCCCGTCGACCCGGGCGACCCCCTCGGGCGGATCCTCGGCCAGCGCCTCGAGCCGTCCGACCGGCAGGCCGGTCCGGATCGGGGCTTCCGCGGCCGACAGGCCCCGGCCGCCCGCCAGCCGGGCCGCCGCCCGCAGCGTCGTCCCGGCGTCGCCGTCCAGCAGCTCGTCCCAGGCCTCCCGCCGGCCGCGCCATTCGCCCTCCGGGGCCAGCTCGGCCACCCGGCCGCCGCCCAGGGTCACCACCGGCGAGTAGAACCGGACGACGAAGCGGTCCCCGACCCGCGCCACCAGCGGTGACTCCAGCCGCAGGCGGGCCGTCGTCGCCTCCCCGGGCCCCACGCCCTCGCGGGGCAGGTCGGCCCGGGCCATCACCTCCCGGGTGCCCAGGTGGACCCGGATCCGCTGGCCGTCCTCCACCATCCGGTCCACGTGCCGCGGGAGGCGGAGGCGGACCCCCAGCCGCTCGACCGGCCGCCAGGCGTCGCCCTCCACGGCCACCGACCCCCGGGGGACCTCGTCCGGGTCCACGCCCACCAGCGCCAGGGCACAGCGACGTCCCGGGGGCACCCTCTCCCGGGCCTCGCCGTGGACCTCCAGCGATCGGACGCGCGCCCGCCGCTCGAGCGGGAGGAGGCGGACCTCGTCGCCCACCGCCACCGTCCCGCTCCAGGCCGTCCCGGTGATCACCGTGCCGGCGCCCCGCACCGTGAAGGATCGGTCCACGGGCAGGCGGAAGAGGTCGTCGGCCGGGCGCTCCTCGATCCGGTCCGCCCGCCGGCCGATCTCCCGCCGCACGGCCTCCACGCCGCGGCCCTCGGTGGAGGAGACCCGGAAGACCGGCCACCCGTCGTGTCCGAGGACCGTCCGGAGCTCCTCCCGCACCGCGTCCTCGGCCAGGTCGAGCCACTCCTCCTCCACCCGGTCCGCCTTGGTCAGCGCCACCAGGCCCTCCCGCACGCCCAGGAGACGGGCGATGGTGAGGTGCTCGCGGGTCTGGGGCATCGGGCCCTCGTCGGCCGCCACCACCAGCAGGAGGAGGTCGACGCCGGTGGCCCCGGCCAGCATGTTGCTGACGAAGTCCTCGTGGCCCGGGACGTCCACCACCCCCACCTCCGCCCCGGCGTCCACGTCCAGGGGGGCGAACCCCAGGTCGATGGTGAGGCCCCGCTCGCGCTCCTCCTCCCACCGGTCCGTCTGGACCCCGGTGAGCGCCCGCACGAGGGCCGTCTTCCCGTGATCGACGTGGCCCGCGGTCCCCACCACGAACGCCCTCACCGGTCCCCCCGCTCCAGGAAGGCCAGCGAGCGCAGCCGCACGCCCTCCGCCATCTGGTACCGGATGAAGTCGGCCAGCAGGCGCCGCTGGACCCCGCCCGCCCCGCGCGGCGCCTCGCCCCGGCCCGCCAGGCGCCGGAGGGTCGCCACCTCGTCCCGGTCCAGCTCGACCCCCTCCGGCGGGCACGACCGGCAGCGCAGGCCCCCGGCGGCGTGATCGAACCGGGCCGGCTCGTCCTCCAGCGGCCGGCCGCACCCCGCGCAGCGGCCCAGCTCGGGCGCGAACCCCAGGGCCGCGACCAGGCGCCACGCCTCGCGCAGCGCCACGGCCGGCGCCCGGTCCCGATCGGCGCCGGCCAGGGCGTCCAGGCCGCCCCGCAGCGCCCGGAAGAGGCGGTCGTCCCGGTGCTCGGGGGCCAGGCGCATGACCAGCTCGCACAGGACCGAGGCGCCGGCGAAGCGCGGCAGGTCGTCGCCCAGCACCTGACGCTCGCGGATCAGGTCGAAGTCCGAGAGGGTGTGCAGGTCGCGGTTCTCCTTCAGGTAGAGGGTGGCCCAACCCTCGGCGAAGGGCTCGATGAGGCCGCCGAAGCGGCTCTTCGGGCGCCGGGCGCCCTTGGCGATGGCCGAGCGGGGGCCGTGCTCCAGCGTCATGAGCCGGAGGATCTTGCTGGTGTCGCTGTACGGATAGGTCTTGAGGACGATGGAGCGGGCGGTGACGATGGGCACGGGCCGTCCTCCCCGGTCAGGGCCGCGGACCCGGGCCCGTGGGCGTCGGGTGCCCGGGCCGGCCCGCCTCCGATCCGGCGCCGGAGGCGGCGTCCCCTCCGTCGTCGCCGCCCGGCCCTCCCGGCGCGCCGGCCCCGCACCGGTCCAGCTCCAGGCGGCCGAGGGCGTCCTCCCGGCCGGGGTGGACGGCGGCCGCCAGGGCCCGGGCGGCCTCCCCGACCCGGGGACCGAGCCGATGGACGAGGTCGCCGTCCACCGTTCGGATCCGCCCCTCCCGGACGGCCGGCACCACGTTCCAGCCGGACCGTCGCGCCGGCCGCTCGGCCGCCCCCTCGCCCCGCCGGGGCACCAGCACCAGGTCCGGATCCCGGGCCGCCACCGCCTCGAGCCCCACCCGGGGCGAGGGCGCCCGGAGGTCCCCGAAGACGTTGCGGGCCCCGGCCACGCTCAGCAGCGAGTCCAGGTAGCTACCCGCCCCGACCGTCACCGGCGGATCCGACCAGACCTCGTAGTAGACCCGGGGCGTCCCGCTCCCCCGGACGGCCCCGGCCACCGCGCGGAGCCGGCAGTCGACCCGGTCGAGGAGCCGCCCGGCGGCCTCCTCCCGGCCGGTCAGCCGACCCAGCCGGCGGACGTTGCGACGGAAGTCGGCGAAGCTGTTGTGCCGGAGGGCCAGGGCGGGCGCGTCCAGCCCCTCCAGCCGCTCGGCGGTGCCCCGGGTCTCCGGACCGGCGAACAGGAGGACCAGGTCGGGACGGCGCTCCACCACCAGCTCCAGGGACGGGCGGATCCCCTCCCCGACGCTCGGCACCTCGCGGGCCTCGGGCGGATGGACCCCGTAGCGGGTCCGACCCACCACCCGCTCGCCGGCGCCCAGGGCGAACAGGATCTCGGTGGCCGCCGGCACCAGCGACACGATGCGATCGGGCGGGCCCGCGAGCCGGACCGTCCGACCCAGGTCGTCCCGGAGCACGAGGCTGTCCGGCCGGGCCTCTCCGGCCCCGTGGACCGCCGGCCCCGACGGTCCCGCCCCTCCACGGCGGACCGCGTCCCCCGGCGTCGACGGCCCCGCGTCCCCTCCGGCGAAGGCCGCCGCGGCCGGCAGCAGCGCCAGTCCGGCCGC
>CAZJJO010000151.1:0-3857 GCA_964546375.1 uncultured Gemmatimonadota bacterium | reverse complement strand
CGGCCGCGGCCGCCGGGGGCCGCCGGTCGCGCCGAACAACGGCCCCGGCGGCCCGGCCGGGCGGCGCGTCGCCCCCCGGCCGCGACCCCGTACCCGAACCCGGAGGCGATCATGGCGACCGCACGGCGACACCGGATCATGGACCTGGGCACCGTCCTCCTGGTCCTGACCGCGGCCGCGCTGGTCGTCGAGAGCCGGGCCCTGCCCGCCTGGCGGGCGAGCCGCGTGGTGGAGGTGGGCGAGGAGGTGCCCGACGGCCTCCGGGTCCGCAGCCTGGCGTCGGGCGACACGCTGGCGGTCCGCGCGTCGATGCCGACGCTGCTGCTCCTCTACCGGAGCGACTGCCCCGCCTGCGGGCGGGCCCTGCCGGCCTGGCGGCGGCTGGTGGCCCGCTCCGGGGGCGGCGTCCGGCCGCTGGCCGTGGCCCTGGAGCCCGAGGCCCCCGCCCTGGCCTGGGTGCGGTCCGAGCTGCCCCGGGCGCTCGGGGTCCGGCCCCTGGACCGGGGCGGATTCCTGCGTCGGCTGGCCGTCCGGCGGGTGCCCACGACGATGCTGGTCGGCGCCGACGGCCGGCTGCTCCACCGGCGGAGCGGGATCCCCGGCCCCCGGGACGTGGATCGGCTGCTGGCGCTGGCCGGTGCCCGGGCGCCGTCGGGCGGGCGGTGAGGCCGGGGCCGGCGCCGCCTACGGCGCCAGGTCCTCCTCGCCCAGCTCCGCCTCGAAGTGGGGCGCCAGCTCCTCGAGCATCGGACGCAGGCGGTCCACGTCCTCCCGGGCCGAGACGTAGGGCTCGACCTCGCCCTGCCGGCGCAGCCCCTCGCGGGCGAAGTTGTCCAGCCCCCGGACGGTGGCGTCGAGGAACTCGAGGTCCTCGTCGTCCAGGTGCTCGTGCAGGAGGTCCCCGCTCACGGGGCCGCCGTCGGCGGCCTCCACCATCTCGGCCACCGCGTCGCGGATCTTCCGGTAGCGGCCGAAGTACTCCCGGCCCAGCGGCGCGATGCCCAGCTCGCGCACCGCCTCGGCGAGCCGCCGGGCCTCCTCCGGCTCCAGGGCCGGCTGCGCCGCGTCGCTCACGGTCCGCCCCCGCCGTCTTCTCCGCCCTCTTCCCCGCCGTCCCCGGCGCTCTCGTCGGCCCCGTACTCGGGGAACTCGACGTCGCGGAAGAAGCTGCGGCGGTAGACGTCCAGCCGGAGCAGCAGCCGGGGGCGGTAGGGGATCAGCCCGGCCCGGACCTCCGGGGCCGTCTCGTCGGCCCCGGGCGGTCCGAGGGGGCCGCCGGCGTCGGACAGGGTGTCGCGGGCGGCCCGCCCCGGGTCGCCCAGGACGTGGAGCAGGTACGGGTTCACCTCGAGCATCCGCTGGAAGGCGGTCTCGGCGGCCGCGTCCTCGCCCCGGAACAGGAGCGCGCGTCCCTTCGCCAGCCACCCCAGCGCCGTGGTCGGCTCGCGGGCGACCGCCGAGTCGGCCAGCTCCACGGCCCGCCCGTGGTCGCCCTCGTCCACGGCCAGGCTCGCCTCCCGGGCCAGCTCGTCGGCCCGGGCCGCCCGGACCAGGTAGCGCAACGCGTCGGCCGGCCGCTGGACATCGTCCACCTGCAGGCGCAGGGCCGCCCGTCCCAGCGCGCCCCGGTCCGCGTCGGGCGCGTCGATCCAGAGCGCCGCCGAGCGGCTGCGGGCGACCTCGCCCGAGGCGCTCTCGGCCGCCTCCAGGAAGGCCCGGAGCCGGTCGACCAGCGTCCCCTCGCTCTGCCGGAAGCCGGCCACCGCCTCGTCCAGGACGCCGGCGTCGGCCAGCAGCGAGCCGGCGGCCAGGAAGCAGATCCCGCCGGCCCGCCCGCTCCGGGTCCCGCTCCAGGGATAGGCGTCGTCGGCGACGAAGGAGGCGGTGCCGCAGTCGGGCGTCAGGGCCGCGACCAGCAGCCCCCCCGATCGGCCGGCCACGTCGGCGGCCCGATCCACGGCCGTCCGCGGCGCCGCGCCGTCGCGGAGGGCCGACAGCGTCCGCCGGCCGGCCACCGGGGCCTGGCGGCCCAGCACCACCGCGGCGCCGGTGCCCTGCTCGAGCCAGGGCACGCCCGAGGCCACCGAGAAGCCGCCCGAGGCCGCCGCCACGCCGAGCTGCCGGGCCGCCGGGTCGTAGGCCAGCACCGCGTAGCCGCCGAGGAAGACCCGGCCGCCCGCCTCCGGGCCGCCGGCCCCGGGCCGCTCCTGCTGGGCGGCGGCGGGACCGGGGGCGAGGAGCGACGTCCACAGGAGGGCGGCCGCCAGCCCGGCCAGCAGGGTTCGCGACCTCACGGGGCCTCCTTCCCGGCGGTCTCCTCCACCCGGTGGGGCGAGTCCGCGGCCGCCCGCCGGCCCAGTCGCAGGCCCAGCGCCGCCAGGAAGAGGCCGAGCCCCGTCCCCGTGACGAACGGGCGCTCCAGGACTGCGCCGATCACCCAGGCGATCCCGCCGGCCACCGTGAACGCGAGCTGGAGGCGGAGCCACCAGCGGTAGGTCGAGGGCCCCTCCTCCGTGTGCAGCACGGCTCACGCCCCCAGCGGGCGGCTCAGCGGGGCCAGGTCGGTCTCCCGGGCCCACCGGACGGTCCGTCCCGTCACCAGCCCCCAGGCGAGGTGGTAGATCACGACCGGCACGAAGGTGAGGACCCCGAGGCGGACGCCGAACCAGCCGAACTCCATCCCCGGGAAGGTGACCAGCAGCGTCCAGAGCGCGGGGACCGGCGAGAAGAGCAGGCCCCGGCGCACCGGCCCCCGCCCGGGCAGCCGCCGGAGCAGCAGGCCGAAGACCAGCCCCCAGCCGGCGCCCGCCGCCGCCCGGGACGCCCAGGCCGCGGGGCCGGCCCGCACCTGCCAGCCCGAGCCCACCAGCTCGGGCAGGGCCGCGAGCCCGCCGAGCCAGGCGACCGCCAGGTAGGCCAGGCCGCCGAGCAGGCCGCCCAGGGTCCCGACGGCCAGCCGCGTGCTGAGGTCCAGCCGTCCCTCCTCCTCCGGCCCCCAGCGCCCCTGCCCCACGGCCGTGGAGAGGAGGCCCAGGGCCGC
Organism: uncultured Gemmatimonadota bacterium; assembly: GCA_964546375.1. Taxonomy (GTDB): domain Bacteria; phylum Gemmatimonadota; class Gemmatimonadetes; order Palauibacterales; family Palauibacteraceae; genus CAYVFM01. Next base: position 817 of record CAZJJO010000151.1, on the reverse strand, counting down.
CACCAGCAGGAGGAGGCCCGCGCTGACGCCGGTCCGGTCGAGGCCGCGAAGCATCCACGCGCCTCCCCCCAGGGCGGCGAGGCCCAGGATCCAGGCCAGCGCCGGCCGCATCGCCGTCGCCCCGTCGTCCGTCGTCCGCTCGGTCACCCTATCCCGTCTCCCCGCTCGTCGATGGCTCGTCGTCGGGCCCCGTCCCGCCCGGGACGGCGCCCCCTTCGCTCCCGTCCTCCTCCTCCCGCCGCACCCGGACCGCGCTGCGCAGGGCCGCGGCGGCCAGCACCACCGGGGGCAGCAGCAGCGCCACGGCCGCCCGGGGGCCGCCCTCGGCGATCCCCGCCCCCACGGCGTGGGCCTCCACCGCCGAGAAGAGGACGGCCGCCAGGAAGCCCGCGTAGCGCCCGCCCGCCCCGAAGATCGCCTCGCGGGCGGGCCCGCGCCAGAAGCGCCGGAAGGAGGCCCCGGCCAGGGCGCCCTGGACCATGGCCGCCAGCATCAGCAGCCACACCAGCCAGGACCGGCCCGGCTCCAGCCCCGCCGCCAGCGCCAGGGCCACCACGGCGGCCGAGGCCGGCACCAGCAGGCCGACGCTCACCGCGCCGCCCGCCGGATCGCCGTCCCGCCGCACCGACCGCTCGACCGCCCCTCCGACCCCCGGGCCCGGAAACGACCTCCCGGGCTCAGTCGTCCAGGAATCGCTCGATCCCCGCCCGGCAGTCCTCGGTGAACCGGGCCAGCGCGTTCACCTCGGCGCCGGCGCGGAGCCCCTCCTCGAAGCCGGTCCCGTCGAGCTGGTAGAGGAGCCGCTTGGAGAGGGCCA
>CAZJJO010000150.1:0-3880 GCA_964546375.1 uncultured Gemmatimonadota bacterium | reverse complement strand
GCCGGTAGCGGACCAGGTCCTCCGGCTGGCGGGCGGTGGAGCGTCCGCCCACCGCCACGCCGTCCTCGGACACCGTCTCCAGGCTCACCACCTGCTCGCCGGAGGTGATCCGCTCCGGGCCGCTCCCGTCGGCGGCGGCGAACCAGACGTTCACCGAGCCCTCGTTCGGCACCGTGAAGAAGAGCCCGTCGCTGCCGGGCGTCCACCGCAGGTCGCCGATCTCGCGGTCCAGGTCGCCCGACAGCTTCCGCTTCTCCCCCTGCCCCGAGATCGGCAGGGTCCAGAGGTCGGGCGCCACGTAGGTGAGGTCGGTCTCGGCGAAGCCGGTGAAGGCCACCGTCGAGCCGTCCGGGCTCACCACGGGGCCGGTCCAGGTGCCGGGCTCGTCGGTGAGCCGGCGGATCTCCTTCGTCGCCACGTCCACCGCGTAGAGATGGGACGTCCGGTAGTTGCGGTCGGGGTCGCCCTCCCGGTAGCCGTCGAAGACGATCTCCGAGCCGTCCGGCGTCCAGTCGTAGCCGCCGCCGAAGGGGAGGCCGTCGAAGCGGGCGCCCACGTGCCAGTCGCCGGAGGTGATCTGTCGGGCCGTGCCGCCCTCGGCGGGGACGGTGAACAGGTGCGTCCAGCCCTCGTCCATCCAGCCCATCCCGTCGGCCCGGTAGTGGATCCGGTTGACCACCTTCGGGGGCGCCGTCCACGCCGCGCCCTCCGGCGGGGAGGGGATGTCCACCTGCCAGCCCTTCGGGTCGGGCACGTGCTTCAGGAAGGAGAGCCGCTCGCCGTCCGGGCTCCACTGCACGCTCCGGGGCGCCTCCTCCAGGCGCGTGACCTGGGTGGGGCCGCCCTCCTCGCCGGGCCAGAGCACGAAGATCTGGGGCCGGTCGTGCTCGCCGGCCGCCACGTAGGCGATCCGCTCGCCGTCGGGCGACCAGCGCGGGCTCGAGCCCTCCGCCAGGAAGCGCTTCTTCGAGCCGTCGGCCTCCATCACCCAGATCTTCGAGGCCCAGCGGTCCTCCTGCGCGTCCACGTGGGAGCGGGTGAAGAGGACCTGCTCGCCGTCGGGGGAGATCCGGGGATCGGAGACGTTCTCCCAGTCGAGGTAGCGCTCGACGGTGAGCCGGCCGTCGTCGGCCGGGCCGTCGTCGTCCGTCGCCTGGGCACCGGCCGGCGCGGGGGCCGCGAGGCCGGCGCCGAGGACGAGGGCGAGGACGGCGACGAACAGCGGGTGGGGCTTCGCTCGCATGGGGCTCCTCCGGGAGGATGGGGCGGGTTCGGCTCTCGGGCGGGGGCGGCCCCGGTCGGCCCGGGAGATTCCGATTCCGGGCCCGCGCGCCGGGCGCCGCACAGGCTAGCCCGGCGGCGACGGCCTGTCCAACCCCGGCGAGGTGGCCCGGGTGGACGCCGACGGCGGGATGCACCCAGGTTGGGAGCACCATGCCCGCCGAGGAACGCTCCCCTGACACCGAGGTCCGGACTTGTCTCCGGATCCCCGCCGGCTACGAGCCGGCCCTGGACGTCCGGCCCACCGAGCACGCCATCGAGCTGGCCCGGGACGGCTTCCAGCGGCGGCTGGCCGCGGCGCTGGACCTCGACCGGATCTCGGCGCCGGTCACCGTGCCCGAGGGCAGCGGGCTCAACGACGAGCTCACCGGGGCCGAGCAGCCGGTGCGGTTCGAAGTCCGGGGGCTGGAGCGGCGGGCGGAGATCGTCCAGTCGCTGGCCAAGTGGAAGCGGCTGGCGCTGGCCGAGTACGGCTTCGAGCCCGGCGAGGGCCTGTACACGGACATGAACGCCCTCCGGCCCGACGAGGTGCTGGACGAGCTGCACTCGGTCTACGTCGACCAGTGGGACTGGGAGAAGGTCATCGAGCCCGCCGACCGCACCGTGGCCTTCCTCCGGGAGGTCGTCCGGGCGATCCACGGCGCGATGGTGGAGACCGAGCGCGAGGTCCGGTCGGCCTTCCCCGCCCTGGGGGAGCCGGTCCTCCCCCCGGAGCCCACCTTCCTGCACACCGAGGAGCTGGCCGGCCGCCATCCCGACCTCACGGCGGCCGAGCGGGAGGACGCGGCCTGCCGCCAGCACGGGGCGGTCTTCCTGCGGGGGATCGGGGCCGACCTGGCCGAGGACGGCGGCGCCCACGACGACCGCGCCGCCGACTACGACGACTGGATCGCCGAGGGCGAGGACGGGCGCCCCGGCCTGAACGGCGACCTGCTGGTCTGGCATCCCGTCCTGGAACGGGCCGTGGAGCTGTCGTCCATGGGGATCCGGGTGAGCCCGGACACCCTCCGGACCCAGCTCGAGCTGCGCAGCGAGCAGGAGAAGGCGGAGCTGCCCTTCCACCGCCGGCTGCTGGCCGGCGACCTGCCCCAGACCGTCGGCGGGGGGATCGGCCAGTCCCGGCTCTGCCTGGTCCTGCTGGACAAGGCGCACGTGGGCGAGGTCCAGGCCAGCGTCTGGCCCGACGCGATGCGGACGGCCTGCCGGGAGCGGGGGATCCCCCTGCTCTGAGCCGCCGAGGGAGGTCAGGACCCCCGAGATCCTTCCCGAAACGTCGGGGCCGACCGCCCACCGGCGGGACCCCTCCGCACCCTCCCTCTTCAACTCAGGTTGAACCCCGTACTTCAAGTCAGCTTGAAGAGGAGCCCGGAAAGAGGTGTCCCACGAGGGTCGAGCCGGGGGGGGGGCGGCCGAGGAGCTCGGGCGAGCGCCCTCGATCGGCGGGCCGGCCCGCCGCCCCGACGGCGGCGACGCCGGATCGCCCCCTCCGCCCGTTGTCACCGGGCGGCCGCGCCGCCATCTTCCCTTCCGCCATGACCCCGCCCGACGACGATCCCCTCCCCGCCCCCTGGGGACGGCACGCTCTCCCCGACGACGAGCCGCTGGCCCTGGAGATCGGCCCGCTCACCCTGCGCGCCCGCCGGCGGCAGGGCGAGGTGTGGCTGGCCCACGCGCCGGGCGACTGGACCCGGGCGGGTAGGGATCGGCCCGCGGAGCCGGAGCCCCGGGCCGAGAAGGAGGAGCCCGAGTGGGTCCGGTGGCCGGTCTCCGGCGAGACCCCGGAGCTGGGGCTGGCGCCGGTCCTGCCCGACCGTCCGATCGTGGTGGAGCCGGAGCTGTCCTTCCGGCTGGTGCCCGGGGCGCGGGCTCGGGTCTACGTCCGGGTCCCGCTCTGGGTGCGGGTGGCGGCCCGGACCGCCGACCAGGAGCGGCCGCTCACGGAGGTGCCCACGGCGACGCTGTCGGACACCTGGTGGGGCCCGACCACCGAGGGGGAGCTGTGCTACTGGCTGGCCACCACGGCCCGCCGCGAGGTCCCGGACGAGGTCTTCGAGCCGAACCTGGCGGTCTGTCCGCTGACGCTGGTCAACCGGTCGAACGAGGAGCTGCCGGTGGAGAAGATCGCCCTCCGGGTGGTCCACCTGGGCCTCTATGTCGAGGAGGGCCACCTCTGGACCGACGAGACCCGGGTCCGCTACCGGGGCCCCGAGGTCGGCAGCGACATCGAGGTCGGCGGCCGGGCCCCCGAGGAGGCGTCCGGGGCAGCCCGGGTGACCGAGCCCCGCGAGGAGCCGCCCTCCCGGAGCTTCCACGGCCGGACCTTCGCCCGTCTCAGGTCGCTCCCGGGGCTGGGAGGGCTGTGAGATGCTCCCGGGCCTTCCCGCCGCTTCGGTGATCGGGGTGGCCGGGCTCCCGGCCCCGACGCCGGGCGCCCCGCTGCTGGCGGCCCTGCAGGAGGGGGCCGGCGGGCTGCCGGGCCCGCTGGGCGGCCTCCAGCGCCTGCTCCAGACCGACGGCGTGGCGCCGCTGGTCCGGGTCGCCGTGCTGGTGGTCGTGGGCTTCCCGCTCGTGCTGGCGCTCTCCCGCTGGCTCCAGCGCT
>CAZJJO010000149.1:0-3905 GCA_964546375.1 uncultured Gemmatimonadota bacterium | reverse complement strand
CCATCGGCGCGCCGGGAGGCATTCGGCCGCGCATCCCCGGCGGCACGCGCCGCCGGGCTCCCGGACCTCCGCCCCCTCCTCCGAAGCTCACGGGCTGGACCTGGTAGGCGCGGGAGAGGCTCTTCCGCGCCCGCCCCAGCTCCCGGCGCAGGCTCTTCTCGCCGTGGCCGCTGAGAAACCCGACCGTCGGCCGGGACTCCGTCGTCAGGGCGTGCACCGCGCTGGTCAGCCGATACTCCAGGTTCGCGGCCCGGCGGATCACGGGAATCTGCTGGGCCCCGTCCGCGTACTGGAGCGAGATTCCCATCCAGCCCTTCTGCACCTCCATCTGACCCTGACCGAGCACGTTGAACTGGATGGGCGGGACACCGGCCTCCCGCGCCTGCTGACGGGCCGACTCGCCGGCCCCCGGATCGATGCGCTCGACCCGGAAGTCGTCGCCTGCGATGGACTCGTAGTCCCGGAGCAGGTCCACCACGTCGCGCTTCACGTGGCTCACCTGGGCCGGGAGCTCCTCGGAGACGAAGAACTTCACCGTGACCACGTCGTCCAGGCCCGTGAGCACGTTTCGCGTCGCGTCGGAGATCGTGTAGGCGTTGCCCGGCGTCAGGTCCCACCGGCCGCGGATGTGGCGGCCGAGCAGGTTGACGACCACGAAGATGCCGAGCAGGCCCGCGGTGCCGAGCCGGAGCGTGCGGTAGGCCGAGCCCCGGCGGCTCAGCTGCTGCCTGAGCAGCGACCAGTAGGCCAGCGACAGGAAGCCCGCGCCCAGGGTGAGGAAGTAGACGACGTCCCGGAGGTCCAGGACGCCCCGGGTCACGTTCCGGAAGTGGGTGAGCACACCCAGCCGGTCGGCCGCCGCCGCCAGGGTCGGCGGCAGTCCCATCCGGACCACGTTCAGGTTGATGCCGACGAAGGCGAAGATCACGGCCACGGCCAGGATGAAGGCCGTGATCTGGTTCTCGGTCGTCGTGGACGCCCACACGCCGATGGCCACCAGGCCGCCGGCCAGCAGGAAGGCGCCCACGTACTGGGCGAAGACCACGCCCCACCGCACCTCCGTGCCCAGGGTGAGGCCGATCGGGGCGCCCAGCGTGGCCGCGAGGGCCACGCCGATCAGGCCCATGACGCCCAGGTACTTGCCGAGCAGGAATTCGGCTTCCCGCAGCGGCTGCGCCAGGGTGAGCTCCAGCGAGCCGGTGCTCCGCTCCCGGGCGATCGTGCCCATCGTCACGGCGGGCACGAAGAACAGGAACAGCCACGGCAGCAGGTCGAACATGGGGCGCAGCGACCCGACGCTCCCCATGAACAGGCTTCGGAAGAAGAAGAAGAAATTCGTCGCCAGGAAGACGACGAGGATGACGTAGGCCGTGGCGTGGTCGAAGTAGGAGCGGAACTCCCGCTTCGCGATCGTCCGGATCCGATCACTCATCGCGCGTCCCCGTCAGCTGTCGGAACACGTCCTCCAGGCTCTCCTCCTCGCGGTGCAGCTCCCACAGCGCCCAGCCACGCTCCCCGGCCAGGCGGGACACCGCTGGCTCCAGGTCCCCCTCCCCCTCGGGGACGATCTCGAATCGAGGCCGGGAGCCGCCGCCCAGCTCCCGGACGCCGCCAGCGCCCGGCAGGCCGGCCAGCGCCCGCCGGGCCTCCCCGGCGGGGGCGTCGAGCTCCACGGTGACCCGGCCGGCGCCGGCGGCCAGCACGGACTCGACGGGCCCGTCGGCGACGATGCGGCCGTCGTGGATGATGAGCAGCCGGTCGCAGGTCAGCCGCACCTCCTGCATCACGTGCGTGCTGAGGACGACGGTCCGCTCCTCGCCGAGCGTCGTGACCAGCTCCCGGATCTCGACCCGCTGGTTCGGGTCCAGGCCCTCGGTGGGCTCGTCGAGGATCAGCAGGTCCGGCTCCGGCAGGATCGCCTGAGCGATCCCGACCCGCTGCCGGTAGCCCTTGGAGCAGTCGTCCACCGGCCGGTAGTAGACGTCCTCGATGCCCGTCCGCCGGACGGACTCGTCCACCCGGCGCTCCTTCTCGGGTCCGTCGAGGCCCCGGAGCTCGGCGACGAAGTCCAGGTACTCGCAGACGAGCATGTCCCGGTAGATCGGGGTTGTCTCCGGCAGGTATCCCACCTGGCGCCGCGTCTCGACGGGGGCCTCGCCCACCGGACGGCCCGCCACCTCGACCTTCCCGGCGTCGGGCTCCAGGAATCCGGTGACCAGGCGCATCGTCGTGGTCTTCCCCGCGCCGTTGGGCCCCAGGAAGCCGACGACCTCGCCGCGGTCGACGTCGACGCTGACGTCCTCCACGGCCTGAACGTCGCCGAAGCTCTTCGACACTCCGTCCAGCGTGACGAGAGACACGATCGTGTCCCCGCGATCGTTCGATTCTCGGTGGCGAGCGCAGGACGGCGGGCCGACCCGGATCGGGCCTCGACCCGCCGCGACCGAGAGGGGACGGCGAGTTCACCGCCCGCACCCTCGAATTGGAAGGCACCGAAGCTATTCTGGCCCTCCACGATGTCAAGGCTCGCTTCCGCTCGCCGGTCTCCCCGGCGGTGAGCGGAGCGCGAGCATGCGTTAGCTTGTCCGGCCGGGGCGCCGTGCCCGCACCGCACGCGGGGCTGCGGGCGACAGCGACGGAGTCCGCGGGCCGCGGCGCGGGAGCGCGCACGGCGCGAGCTCCCGCACCCGTGCGGCGAACCCGCCCGCACACGGCGGAGCATGCGACGAACCCGCACCCACACGACGCAGAAGCAGGAGGAGACGCGAAGATGCGGCTGGTGATCGGTACCGACGACGGCCTGCGCGTCGCCCGGTGGGTCCCGGGCGAGCGCTCGGCCCGGGTGCAGGCCCGGGAGCTCGAGGGAGAGGCGGTGGCGGCCGTGGCCCGCTCCCGCACCAGGGTCTTCGCGGCCACCCGCTCCGGACAGGTGCGCCGCTCCGACGACCGCGGTGGCACCTGGGCGCCGGCCAGCCCGCTGCCCGACGGCCGAGGGGCGAGCGCGCTCTGCGCCCTCCCCCGGCACCCGGACACCCTGTTCGCCGGCACGGAGCCGGCCGGCCTGTACGCCTCGCACGACGGCGGGAGCGGCTGGACGGAGCAGGCCGCCTTCCCCGCCGCCTCCGAGGAGGGATGGCGGGGCTACGGCGACCGGGAGGCCCACGTCCGGACGCTGAGCGTCGATCCCCGCGACGACCGCCGGCTGTACGCCGGCGTGGAGATCGGCGGGGCGTATCGCTCGGACGACGGCGGGCGCAGCTGGCGGCCGGTCAACGACGGGCTCTACGACGACATCCACGTGCTCACGGCGGACCCGAACCGCGGCGGCCACGTCTACGCGGCCACGGGGGGCGGCCTGTACCTGAGCGCGGACCGGGGGACGGACTGGACGGCGCACGAGGGCCCGCTCGGCGAGGCCTACTGCACCGCGCTGGCCCTGGAGGACCTGGGCGACGGGACCCGTCTCTTCCTGACCACGGCCCAGGGGCCGCCGTCCAGCTGGGAGGGCGACGGCGGGCCGGGGGCCGAGATCCACAGGAGCGACGACGGGGGCGAGAGCTGGGCGGGGCTCGGCCTGGAGCCGCTGTACCCGAGCCGCGAGGCGTTCACGGCGCTGGCCACCGAGCCCGAGCGTCGGGGCGGCGTCTTCGTGGCCACCAGCGAGGGGGCGCTCCACTACGGCGACCCGGAGATGGAGGGCTGGACGCGTCTGCTGCGCGGGCTGCCCACGGTGCGGTCCCTGGTGGTGGCGTGAGGACGGAGGGCCTGACCTCCGCTCCCGGCGGGGACCGGAGAGCGGCGCCCCGGCCGGTGCGCCCTGGGGGCCGAGCGGGCCTGGCGGCGGTCCTCGTGGGCGCGGCCCTCGCCTGGGCCGCCCCGGCCGCCGCCCAGCAGGGCGTGCCGCC
>CAZJJO010000148.1:0-3914 GCA_964546375.1 uncultured Gemmatimonadota bacterium | reverse complement strand
TCTCGATGACGTAGGGGACGAAGCGCTCGTCGTTCGCCTGGTCGATGTACTCCAGCCGCTTGCCCGAGCGCTCCTCGTGGCGGGACAGGTCGAAGTCGGTGCGGTTGTGGATGCCCTCGAACTCCTGCCAGCCGAAGGGGAAGCGGTACTGGACGTCCCAGGCCTCCTTGGCGTAGTGCGCCAGCTCGTCCTCGCCGTGCTCGTGGAAGCGGAGCCGGTCCTCGCGGATCCCGAGCCCCAGCAGCCATTCCCAGCGGCGCTCCTTCCAGGTCTCCAGCCACTCGTCGTCGGTGCCGGGCTTCACGAAGTACTGCATCTCCATCTGCTCGAACTCGCGGGTCCGGAAGATGAAGTTGCCCGGCGTGATCTCGTTCCGGAACGCCTTGCCCACCTGGGCGATGCCGAAGGGGACCCGCTGGCGGGCGCTCTCCCGGACGTTCCGGAAGTTGACGTAGATGCCCTGGGCGGTCTCCGGCCGCAGGTACGCCACCGACGCCTCGTCCTCCACGGGCCCCATGTGGGTCTCGAACATGAGGTTGAACTGGCGGGGCTCGGTCCACTCGCCGGTGACGCCGCAGACCGTGCATTGGGTGTCCTCCAGCGCCTCCGCGGCGCCCTCGGCCAGGGCCGCCGCCCCCTCCATCGCATCGCCCTCCTCCTCCAGCAGGTCGTCGGCCTTGAAGCGGCGGTGGCAGTTCCGGCACTCCACCAGCGGATCGGTGAAGCCCTCCACGTGGCCGCTGGCCTCCCACACCTCCGGGTGCATGAGGATGCCCGCGTCCAGGCCCACCACGTCCTCGCGCCCGTGGACCATCTCCTCCCACCAGGCCTCGCGCAGGTTGCGCTTCAGCTCCACCCCCAGCGGACCGTAGTCGTAGACCGACCCGGTGCCGCCGTAGATCTCGGAGGACTGGAAGATGAAGCCCCGCTGCTTGGACAGCGAGGTGAGCTTGTTCATCAGGTCGTCGACGAAGTCGAGCTCGTCGGACATGAGCCTCTTCCGGTGGGTTCGGGGTGGGATCGGGAAGGGGGTGAGCCGGGCGACCGTCAAGGTTAGCCCCCGCCGAAGCGGGGCCGCAAGCGCCCCCTTTTCGAGCCCGGCCGGGCGCCCGCTCCCGGGCGCGCTCGCCCCGCGCCGGCCGGTCGGGCCGCCCTCCCCTTTGCCGCGGCCCGCAGCGACCGCGATGTTGTCGTCGCCCGCCCCGCCCCGAGTCCCCCGAACGTCCACCGCCCGGATCGCCCAGCATGGCCGACCCCGCCGAAGCCCGCGACTTCGTCCGCGAGATCGTGGCCCGCGACGTCCGCGAGGGGAAGCACGACGGCGTCGTCCGGACGCGCTTCCCGCCCGAGCCCAACGGCTACCTGCACATCGGCCACGCCAAGGCCGTCTGCGTGGACTTCGGGGTGGCCGAGGAGTTCGGCGGCACCTGCCACCTGCGGATGGACGACACCAACCCGCTGACCGAGGACCCGAAGTACGTCACGGCGGCGGCCCGGGACGTGGAGTGGCTGGGCTTCGAGTGGGACGGGCCGATCCGCTACGCCTCCGACTACTTCCGGCGCTACTACGAGCTGGCGGTCCTCCTGATCCGGGACGGCAAGGCCTACGTCGACAGCCTCCCGGAGGAGCGGATCCGGGAGTACCGGGGCACGGTCACCGAGCCGGGCCGTCCCAGCCCCCATCGCGACCGCTCGCCCGAGGAGAGCGAGGAGCTGTTCCGGCGGATGCGGGCCGGCGAGTTCGACGAGGGCGAGCACGTGCTGCGGGCCCGGATCGACATGGCCGCCGACAACATGAAGATGCGCGACCCCCTGCTGTACCGGATCGTCGACGGCCGCCACTACCGCACCGGCGACGAGTGGCCCATCTACCCGATGTACGACTGGGCCCACCCGCTGGGCGACGCCATCGAGGGGATCACCCACTCCTTCTGCACGCTGGAGTTCGAGGAGAACCGCGAGCTGTACGACTGGGTGGTGGAGAACACCCGTCCCCGGGGGCCCGGCAGCGAGCCCGGCTCCTGGTCGCCGCGGCCGCGGCAGTACGAGTTCTCGCGGCTGAACCTCGACTACACGGTGATGAGCAAGCGGAAGCTCGCCCGCCTGGTGGAAGCCGGCGACGTGGCGGGCTGGGACGACCCCCGCATGCCCACGCTGGCCGGGCTGCGCCGCCGCGGCGTGCCGCCCCGGGCGATCCGCCGCTTCTGCGACGAGGTGGGTGTCTCCCGGTCCGACCAGCGGGTCCAGGTCGCGAAGCTGGAGCACGTGATCCGCGACGGGCTGAACCGCCGCGCGCCCCGGGCGATGGCCGTGCTCCGGCCGCTGAAGCTGGTGATCGAGAACTATCCGGAGGACGAGACCGAGGTGCTGGAGCTGCCGGCCTACCCGCGGGACGTGGACCGGGAGGGGACCCGCCGGGTGCCGTTCGGGCGGGAGGTCTTCATCGAGCGCGACGACTTCCGCCTCGACCCCCCCGAGGGCTACTACCGGCTCGCCCCGGGCCGGGAGGTGCGGCTGCGGGGCGCCTACTTCGTGACCTGCCAGGAGGCGGTCCGGGACGACGACGGCGAGGTCGTCGAGCTCCGCTGCCGCTACGACCCGGAGACCCGCGGCGGGTCGGCCCCCGACGGCCGCAGCCCCGACGGCACCCTCCACTGGGTGCCGGCCGGCCGGTCGGAGCCGGCGGTGGTCCGCCTCTACGACCGGCTCTTCGACGCCCCCGACCCCGAGGGCGGCGAGGAGGACTTCCGCCAGCACCTGAACCCCGGATCGCTGGAGGTCCTGGACGACGCCCGGGTCGAGCCCGGCGTGCTCGACGACCCGGCCGACACCCGCTGGCAGTTCTTCCGGCAGGGCTACTTCGTCCGCGACCGCGAGGCCGAGGGCGCCGCCCGGCCGGCCGGCGCGGGCCGCGGCCCGGCCGAAGGCGGCGCGCCCGACACGCTCGTCTTCAACCGGATCGTGCCCCTGCGCGACCCCTGGGCCGAGCGCGAGGAGGCGTCGGAGGCCGGCGACGAGGACGCGGGGGGCGGGCGGGGCGCCGCGGCGGCCGGGGAGGTCCCGCCCGAGCAGCGACCCGGGGCCGAGCACGAGCGGCGCATCCCCGCCGAGCGGCGCGAGGCCCGGGAGGAGGACCCGGAGCTGGCCCGGCGCTTCGAGGCCTACCGCGAGGAGCTGGAGCTGTCGGAGGAGGACGCCGACCTGCTCACCGGCGACCGGGCCACCAGCGACTTCTTCGAGTCGGCGCTGGCGATCGGGCCGGCCCCGAAGCCGGTGGCCAACTGGGTCCTGCACGAGCTGCGCGGACGGCTGGAGGACCGCCCGCTCGACGAGCTGCCCTTCGGCGGCCGCGAGCTGGGCGAGCTGGTGGGGCTGGTGGAGGCGGGGACCGTCTCCCAGCCCGCCGCCCGCGAGGTGCTGGAGCGGATGCTGGCCGGCGAGGGTGAGCCCCGGGAGATCGTCGAGCGCGAGGGCCTGGAGGCCATCGCCGACCGGGAGGCGCTGGAGGAGCTGGCCGACCGGCTGGTGGCGGACCACCCGGAGGAGGCGGAGAAGTACCGCTCCGGCCGGGAGGGCCTGCTCGGCTTCTTCGTGGGCCGCGTGATGGACGCCACCGACGGCCGCGCCGACCCGGAGCTGGCCCGGGAGGCGCTCCGGGCCCGGCTGGAGAGGCCCTGAGCCCCCCGTTACGGTGGGGCTCCCCCCAGCGCCGCCTCGGTGGCGGCGAACCAGACCTCGTCGGGCACGCTCCGCTCCCGCTTCCAGCGGGCGCCGGCGTCGGTCGGTCCGGGGTCGGCGCCGTGCAGCCGGTTCGCCCGCTCCAGGCTCCGGACCGGATCGGCCGGCAGGTCGGGCGGCTCCCAGCCGGTGTCGGTGTGGAAGTTGTCCCGGGGGTCGCGGAAGACGGCCCGCTC
>CAZJJO010000147.1:0-3923 GCA_964546375.1 uncultured Gemmatimonadota bacterium | reverse complement strand
CGATCCCGTTGGCCACCGCCCGGCGCTCGTCCTGGGCGGCGGCCAGGAAGGTGGCCGTCACCGCGCCGACCAGGACCAGGATCCAGACGACCGCGGGCAGGGCGAACCCCCGGTCGCGGGGCCGGGTCCCCGCCCGCCGTCGGCGGCGCCCGGCCCGGGACGGCCCGCGGGTGCGGGGGCTCACCATCGGGCCCCGGCCACCCGGGCGAGGACCGGACGGCGCAGCAGGGCCGGGAGGCCTCCGGACCGCTCGGGCCCGGTCGCGGGCCCCAGGCGGACCCGGACGCTCTCGACCAGCCGGATGCGGACGGCGTCGGGGGTGGCGGTCTCCAGGTCCCACCGCTCGACCCAGCGGGATCGGCCGCCGCGGTCGACCCGGTAGCGGATCTCCAGGCCCACCGCCCCCGGCGCCAGCTCCAGGGTCTCGGCCGCCCGGCGCCGCCCCTCCGTCGGCCACAGGTCGGCGACCAGGCCCCGGGCCGGCGTCGTCGGGTCCCGGTCGATCCGGAGGCGCACCCGCCGGGGCCCGGGCCGCAGGTCGCCGGCGTCGGCGGTGACGAAGACCACGCGGTCCAGCGGCAGGGCGCCGTCGGAGGCGGGCCGGACCTCGACGAACCGCTCGGCCCCGTGCAGCCATCCCTCCAGGGTGGCCCGGACGTTGGCGGCCCGGACCACGTCGGCGTGGACGTCGCGCGACGCCGCCCTCGCGTCCGAGAGCGTCTGCAGGCCGGCGTACCCGGCCGCCACCGCCATCCCGGTCACCACCAGGGCCACGGTCATCTCCAGCAGGGTGAAGCCGCGGCTCACGGCGACCGTCCCGACCCGGGCGCCCGCTCCGGGCGGTAGAGCACGGTCTCCAGCCGCACCGAGCCCTCCTCCCACGCCACCTCGGCCGCCGCCCGCCACAGGTCCGACCCGGCCTCGGAGGGGACCACGGCGGCGCGGCGGCGGTAGCGGCGGTCGTCCAGCTCGACGACCCGCCACCCGGCCCGACAGCAGGACGTCAGCGAGTCGCGGGGAAGGAGCGCCAGGGCCTGCAGGCGCTCGTCGGCGAGCTGGGCCGCCTCGGCGTGGCGCCCCACCTCGGCCTGGGTCCGGAGGGTCCGGGAGGCCGCCTCCAGCGCGCCCACCACGCCCAGCCCCACCAGCAGCACCGCCACCAGCGCCTCCAGCAGGGTGAACCCGCCCTCCGCCCGCGGCGGGCGGTCGCCTCCGGGGCTGGAGCCGGTCCCGGGATCAGCGGATCCGGACGGCACCGGTCCAGGGGTCGACGCGCACCTCGTGACGGTCGTCCGAGCGCTCGAACACCACCCTCGGCGCCCGGGCCCGGCCGCGAGCGTCGAAGCGGGCCACGGCGCGCCCGCCGCCGGCCACCGTGATCCGGGTTCCGGGCCGGTCGGTGAGCAGGTTGCCCCCGGCCAGCGCGTCCCCGGCGCCCGGGGCCGAGCCCACGAAGACGCGCCAGGCGCCCGATCGGGGCTCCAGGGTGACGGTGGCCGTGGCAGCCCGGCCGGCGGCCGCCTCCCGGGCGTGCCGGTAGGCGTCGGCCAGCTCCCCGGCCGCCGCCCGGGGGCCGGGGCGGAGCAGGGCGCTCAGCTCCGGCACCACCACCGCGGTGGCCAGCCCCAGGATCGTCAGCCCGGTCAGCGTCTCGACCAGCGTGAAGCCGCCGGCGGCGGGCCCGGGGGGGCGTCCCCGGGAGGGGCCGGCCGTCACGGGCGGGCCGGGCCGCCGGGGAGCGGCCGCGTCCCGGTTCGCGGGCCGTCCCGGGGACCGCGCGCGTCCCCGTCCGGCGCCGTCGCGCTGTCGGCCGGCGCGTCCCGGCCGGCCGTATCGGGGGAGGCCGTCGAATCCGGCGGGACCCCCGGCCGGGGGACGGTGTCGGGGGAGGGGAGCGAGTCCAGCCGTCCCCGGCCCCGCTCCAGCAGGGACCGGTGCTCGGGGAGGCGGTCGCGGACGTGCTCGGCGCCGGCCTCGAACTCCTCGCGGGCCCGCCGCATGTCCCGGTCGGAGCTGAGCACGTGGGGGGTGAGGAGGATGAACAGCTCGGTGGCCACCCGGCTCTCGGAGGTGGTGCCGAAGAGGCCGCCCAGCAGGGGGATGTCCTTCAGCAGGGGGATCCCGCTCTCGGTCAGGTCGGTCTGGTGGTCCACCAGGCCGCCGAGCACCGCCGTGTGGCCGTCCTTCACCAGCACGTCGGTCTCCGACTCGCGGGTGTTGATCACCGGGGCGCCGAACTGGACCTGGGCGGTCGCGTTGCTCACCTCCTGCAGCACCGAGAGGTTGACGTAGCCGTCGCGGTTGATGGTGGGCCGGATGCGCAGCTCCGTGCCCACGTTCCGGTACTGGACCACCTGGTCCCGGACGGAGGCGTCGGTGGGCAGGGAGCGCTGGAGCTGGACGAAGGGCCGCTGGTCGCCCACCAGGATCCGGGCCTCCTTGTTGTTCTGGGCCATGACCACCGGCCGGGAGAGGATCCGGACGTCGGAGGTGGTGGCCAGGGCCGAGAGGACCGTGCTGGCCCCGACGCCGCCGATCCCCAGCACCTGGAGAGCCACGTCCCCGGCGGTGCCCCCCTCGAGCGTGAAGCCCACGCCGTCCTCGCCCTCGATGGGGACCTCGATGCTGTTGCCCAGGGCGAAGTCGTCGGTCTGCCGGACCTCGGCGATGAGCACCTCGATGAGCACCTGCAGGGGCCGGACGTCGAGCTTCTCGATGGCGCCTTTGATCGTCTCGTAGTCGGGCGGGGTGGCCAGCACCAGGACGGCGTTGCTGCGCGGGTCCGGCACGATCTCGGCCGGCGCCCGCAGCAGGACGCTCATTCCCGCTTCCTCCCCGTCTCCGCCGCGACCCGTCCGGGCGCGGGCCTGCTGGCCGCCCCGGCCCGCTCCGGCCGCCCCTGCGGCCTCCTCGGCCGGCGGCTGCAGGCTCCGGTAGCCCGCCCGGGACTGCCGTCGGAGGTCCTCGGAGAGCGAGGTCCGTCCGACGTCCCCGCCGCCCCCTCCCAGGCCGCCCCCGCCCAGCCCGAAGAGCGTGCGGAGCGTCTGGACCACCGTCTCCGCGTCGGCGTGGTCGAGCCGGTGCACGAACAGCTTCTGCCGGCCGGGAGCCCCCCGCTCGGGGCGCCCGGGCGCGGCGGCGGTGTCGGCCGGGGCGGCCGACTCCTCGGGCTCGTAGACGCGCAGCACGCCCGCGGCGCTCTCCAGCTCGAGCCCGTTGGCCCGGGCCACGCTCTCCAGGAGCCCGCGCACCTCTTCGGGCGGCACCGGGTCGGGCGTCCGGAGCGTCACGCTCCGGTCGGGGAGGTCCGAGTAGACGATGTTGACGCCGGCGGCCTCGGCCAGGGCCGTGAGCACCGCCCGGAGCTCGGCGTTCTGGAAGTCGAAGCTCACCCCGGTGTCGGCCGCCGCCGCGGCGCGGTCGGCCGCCTCCTGCTGGGCCGACAGGGGGGCGGCGAGCGCGGCGGCCGCCAGGACCAAAACGAGGGCGTGGGGGGCGCGTGTCTTCACGTCAGCTTCCTCCGTCGTCTCCGGGACTCTCGACTTCCAGGACCATCGTGCTGTCGGGGCCCTCCAGCACCGCGCGGCCCGTCTCCACCCGCAGGAGCCGGTGACCCTCGATCTCGCCGCCGGCCTCCACGACCCGGGATCGGCCGTCGCCCGTCCGGAAGGCGGCCAGCTCCAGCCGCCCCGGTCCGATCGCGGTCCCCACCAGCCGCAGCGCGGGACCGCTCCGTGCCCGGTCGGTTCGACCGTCGCGCTGGCCCGGCAGGGCGTAGCGCTCCGCGGGCGGCGCCCGGCCCGGCCGGAAGGGGGCCGAGGCCACCGCGGCGTCCACCAGCGAGTCGGGCGCGGCGGCGGTGTCGGGGAGGGCGGGCACGGCGGGCGGCGTGTCTCGCATTCATAACCCCTCCTGCGTTCCTT
>CAZJJO010000146.1:0-3930 GCA_964546375.1 uncultured Gemmatimonadota bacterium | reverse complement strand
CGGCCGACGAGCTGGTGCTGGCGCTCACCGAGGCGACGATCCACGGCGGGCCCGAGCAGTCGCTCGACCTCCGGCTGGTGAACCCGGTCAGCGTGTGGCAGATCGTGAGCGACGTGCCGCAGAACACGGTCGGCCAGGTCGACGTCTGGTGGCGGCCGGTCGGGGGCCTGGCCCTGTACGGCAGTGCCAACCTCGACGCCACGAACTCGCTGGGCTCGAGCCGGGAGATCGACTCCTGCTGCGAGATCGGGGGGTCGCTGGGGCTGGAGCTTCCCGGCCTGGTGCCCGGCTGGCGCTTCCGGGCGCAGGCGACGGCGCTGCAGAGCCTGGTCTACCGCACGCGCCGCCCCTGGGAGGAGTGGTCGCACCGGGGGATCGGGCTGGGCTGGGACAAGACCGACCTCTACCTGGGGACCCTGGAGGCCGAGTGGGTGGGCCGGCCGGGGCTGGTGCTGAGGCCGCGGCTCGACGTGCAGGTGAAGGGCGAGGGCGACTTCCACGGCCGGCTGCGCCCGCCGAGCGAGCAGCTCCCCACCCACCCCCCGATCCTGGAGGGCGAGGCCGAGACCACGGTCCGGCCGGCCGTGGCGGGCCGGTGGCGGCCCGAGGTGCTCGGCGGCGGCTGGAGCCTCGACCTGGAGTGGGACCTGGGCGTGAACGTGATCCGCGACTTCGAGCACGACGTCGGCGACGACCGGACGGCCTTCGTGGGCGAGGTCAAGGCGGTGATCCAGACGCCGCAGGCGTTCTTCGGGCTGGACTGACGCGGGGGGACCCGCCCCGCCGCCGGCTCACCGGTCCGGCATCTCCAGCACGATGTCGATGCGGCGGTTCTTCGAGCGCCCCGCCTCGGTGTCGTTCGTGGCGATGGGCTCGGTCTCCCCGTAGCCCTCCGCGCGGATCCGGTCGGCGCTCATCGACATGTTGGCCAGCAGGTACTCCCGCACGGCGATGGCCCTGCGCTGGCTCAGCGACTGGTTGTACTCGTCGTTGCCCCGGGCGTCGGTGTGGCCCTGGACGACGATCGGCGCGTCGGGCAGCTCCCGGATCGCCCGGCGGGCCTTGGTGAGCAGGGAGAAGTGCTCCGGTCGGATCTCGGCCGAGCCGGAGGCGAACTGGAGCCCGAGGAGCCGGAGGTTCAGCTCGTCGCCCCGGATCAGGACCTCGGCCTCGTCGGACGAGAAGATGCCCCGGATCGCCCGCAGCCTCTCCTCCTGGCGCCGGCGCTCCTCGAGCTGGGCGCTCACCTCAGCCTGCTCCTCGCCGAGCTGCGCGAGACGCTGCCGCAGGGAGTCGACCCGGCCGCCGGCCTCGTCGAGATCGTCCCGGAGCGTGGCCACGCGCTCCTCCAGGCTTGACCGGTCCTCCTGGAGGCTGCGGACGGCCGCCAGCACCTGATCGGTGGCCGAAGGCAAGCCTCCGTCCGAGAAGCGGGGCTCGAAGTCGAGCGCCTCCGCAACGCGGGCGATCTGTCGCTCCGAGCGGAGCATCAGCGCCTCGATCCCGTCGTCCCGGTCGAACGTGTCGGCCTGGGCGGCGATCCTGAGGGCGTGGCGGAACTGGTCGGCGGAGGATTCCGCGAGTTCGCCGGCACGCTGCTGGCCGGAGGGGTCCCGGCGCAGCGCGGCGTCGGCGCTACCGAGCAGCGAGTCGGCCCGGGCCCAGGTCCGGGGGGCCTTCTCGTGGGCGTCCCCGTCCCGGGCCCGTTCGCGGAGCTCCCGGGCCTCGCCGAGCAGGCTCCGCTCGATGGCGGTCCGCTCGGCCTCCCGGAACTTCTCCCGGGCCTCGGCGGCCTTCTCCCGGGCGTCGTTCTGGTCGCCGTCCTCCACCTTCCGGCCCGCCTCGTGGAGCCGGGAGGCTCCCTCCTCCCAGATCTCCGGGGCGAAGTCCGGCGCGTTGGCCGTCAGGGCGCTCTCCCGGGCCGCGATCGCGTCGCGAAGCAGCACCGACCCCACCTCGCGGAGCTCGCCCGCCCGACTCAAAGCCCGGCGGGCCTCGGCGAGCCGGTCCCGGATGCCGCTGATGCTCTCGCCGTCCTCGAGGCGCTGTCGGGCCTCGGAGAGCTTCTCGGTCGCACGCTGGAAGTGGCGCGGGGCGATCAGGTGGAGCTGCTGGGACCGGGCCTCGTTCAGCTCTTCGCCCACGGCGTCGACCTGGCCCTCGACGGTCTGGGCCCCGGCGGAGGCCGAGAGGGCGAGGCCGGCGACGGCAAAGAGGGCGGCGACGAAGACACCACGGAGGCGGGACGGCGTGAGCATGGTCGGTCCTCTGTCGGAGGGGTCGGTGCGGGCTCGGCTCCGGCCCTGCCGGGGAGCTGCCCGCGGGGGGCACGCCGCGATCGGTCCTGATCGGCGGCGCTTCGGGAAGTGCAGTACGTTAGGATATGCAAGAACCGGGCCGGACGGCACCGGCGGGACTCGGAAAACCGGGGGGCGACCATGCCCGTGGTCCGCCGCGGCCGGGCCCGGTCGCGGGACCGCTTTCGCGCCCACGGTCGCAGCCGCCCCACCCGGGCCGGCACACCGGGACGCGCCGGATCGGTTGGCGGAAGCCCCCCGCGGCGCGGAACCTTGTGCCTGCGCGGACGCCGCCCGATCACGATACGAGGTGCGAGATGGGAGCCCCGTCCCTCACGCTCGGGATCGAAGAGGAATACCAGGTCGTCGACCCCGAGACGCGGGAGCTGACCTCCTACGTGAGCGAGGTCCTCGAGGGCGACCGGGTCGTCCTCGAGAACATCCACCCCGAGCTGCACGCCTCCACGCTGGAGGTGGCCTCCGAGGTGTGCGCCGATCTGGACGAGGCGCGGACGGAGCTGACCCGTCTCCGGCGACACGTCCGGGGGCTGGCCCGGGAGAGCGGGCTGGAGATCCTGGCCGCGGGCACCCATCCCTCGGCCGCCTGGCAGGAGCAGGAGATCACTCCGATGTCGCGGTTCCGCGGCATCGAGGAGGACATGGCCGAGCTGGCGCGCCGGACGCTCGTCTTCGGCCTCCACGTCCACGTGGGCGTGGAGGACCGCGATTTCCTCGTGGACGCGATGAACGTCGCCCGCTACTTCCTGCCCCACATTTTCTGCCTCTCCACCAGCTCCCCGTTCTGGCAGGGCCGGCGCACGGGGCTGAAGTCCTACCGGAGCGTGGTTTGGGAGAACTTCCCCCGCACGGGGATCCCGCCGGCCTTCCGGTCCTGGGCCGACTACCGGCAGACGGTGGAGACGCTGGTGAACACCGGGTGCATCGAGGACGGCACCAAGATCTGGTGGGACGTGCGTCCGAACTGGAACCATCCGACCCTCGAGTTCCGGATCTGCGACGCCTGCCCCCGGCTGGACACGGTGCTGTGCCTGGCGGCGCTGCTCCAGGCGCTGGTGCTGACGCTGTGGCGCCTCCGGCGTCGAAACATGACCTTCCGCGTCTACCCCAAGAGCCTGCTCGACGAGAACAAGTGGCGGGCGGCCCGCTACGGTCTGGACGGCCGGCTCATCGACTTCGGCCGGGAGGAGGAGCTACCGGCCCGCGACCTCGTTCGGGAGCTGATCGAGGAGTTCCTCGCCGACGCCGTCGACGAGCTGGGCGTCCGACAGGAGGTCGAGCACGCCTACCGGCTGATGGACCGCGGGACGAGCGCCGACCGCCAGCTCGCTCGCCACGAGGAGACCGGAGAGCTCGACGCCGTGGTGGACCAGCTCATCGCCGAGACGTCGGAGAGGCTCGACGAAGGCGCCCCGGGCGCCGGCGGCTGATCCGCTCGGTGGGCGGCGTCAGCCCTCCCCCTCTCCGTCCAGCAACCGCTCCGCCCGCTCCAGGTCCTCCGGGGTGTTCACGTTCACCCGCCGGCCGTCGAGCGGCATCGCCTCCACCCGCGCGTCTTCCCGGTCGATCAGCACGTTCACGGCGTCGGTGAGCTCGTACTCGCCCTCCTCCGAGG
>CAZJJO010000145.1:0-3933 GCA_964546375.1 uncultured Gemmatimonadota bacterium | reverse complement strand
GGCCTCGACCTCGCCTCGCTCGACCTCCTCGGCGAAGCGGAGCGCCGGCCGGATCACCGAGGCACGGATCGAGGGGCCGGGTCGGGCGAGGATCTCCTCCAGCAGGATCCGGGCGGAGGCCACCGCCCCTTCCCGATCGCCGGCCCGCAGCAGGGCCGGCGGCAGCCGGCCGAGGACGGGCAGGTGGTGGGGGGGCAGCCGTTCGGACCGGGCCTCGGCGAGCGACCGTGCCCTGGCCGGCGCCGGGCCGGCCCTCGGACCGTCCCGCCTCGAGCCCGCCGCTGTCCCTCGCGGTCGGTCCTCCCGTCCCCGGTCGTCGGCCCCCTCCACCCCGCTCGCGCTCTTGGTCCTCGCCCACCGTCCGTACGTCCCGGACCGCACGGTGGCCAGGTGCGATGCATAGAGGGCGGCTTCCTCCCGGAAGCGTCCCTCCTCGCGGAGCCAGCCGCCCACCGTCAGGGTCGGGCCCGGCGTGGCCGGGGAGTGACCCGAGCGGAACGCGGATCGCAGGGCTTCCAGCGCGCGGCCGTGCTCGCCCCGTGCCGCAAGCACCCGGGCCCGGTGAACGTCCGCTCGGCCCCAGCCGGGAGCGCGTGCTCGGACCTCCTCGAGCACCGAGAGCGCTTCGTCCGAGCGGCCGGCCTCCAGCAGGGTCGCGGCCAGGACCAGGCGGTGATCGAGGCGGGCAGGGGCCAGCTCCACCCCGCGCCGGGCGGCGTCCACCGCCCGGTCGAGGGCTTCGGGGGGGGGCGAGAGGGCATGCGCGACCCGCAGGAGCTGACCGTGCTTGAGATGGACCCGGCCGTTCTCGGGATCCCGCCTCAGCTCTGCCTCTGTCCGGTCGGCGGCCGTACGGACCCCGGAACCCACGGCTTCAGCCAGCTCCTGGCGAGCGCGCACTCGATCGGGCCGGAGCGACAGCACCGCCAGGCGGTTCACCTGACGGACCAGGATCTCCCAGCCGAGCACCTCGGAATGCTGGAGCGCAGCCTGGTAAGCCTCCAGGATACCTACCTGCCGGTCGGCGTCGAGGCTGCCGGCGTTGCCGTCTTCCCCTCCGGACAGCACCCTCTCCGCCCGGGCCTCCATCGCCCCCGCCTGTCCAGCGTCCCGAGCCGCCAGCAAGGGTCGAACAGCCAGCGCCCAGCCCGTCAAGGCCAGAACCACGACGGCACCGGCAGCCATCACCCGGCGCCCTTGCCCCTCGACGGCCTCCGTTCCGATCTCCAGCAGGAGACCATCTTCCACGGTGTGGCGGAGAAACGCCGCCAGCATGATCCAGAGGACCAGCGAGGTCAGGTCCTCGAACCAGAAGAACAGGTAGACGCCGAACGCGAGCAATCCCCCGGCCAGCGCCGCGGCCTCGACGCCGGTGAGCGCCTCCTCACGCCGCGCCTTCCACACACCCAACAGTAGGCTCGACCAGAGGCCCAGATACAGGAGGAATCCGGGAATACCCCGGGTGGCCGCTGCCCCGACCAGGACATTGTGCGCCCGGTCCCAGACAGCCACGCTTCCCAACCGATCGTACATCGCCGCCGGCAAATGACGGTCGCTCACCAGGTTGAAATTCTCGGGGCCGACTCCGAGCAGCGGGTGCTGGACGATTCCCTCCAGTCCCCCCTCCCAGAGGAGGACTCTCGGCCAGACGCTGCGACCCGTGAAGGGGCTCGCCAGCGACCCCGCCGCCCTCGAGAGGTCGAGGCCCCCGACGACTGCGACCCCCAGAGCGGCAGCGGTCGCGAGGACGACGATGATGACGACCTGCGCGAGCCGTCGCGGGTTCTTCCAGGCCATCCATGCGGCTCCGGCGGCGGCGACCGCCGCCAGACCCACCATCGCCGCTCGCGAACCGGCGGCGAGGAAGACACTGACGGAGAGCGCTCCCGCCAGGCCCAGCAGGCACCGTCCCCATCGGGAGGAGATCCGCCGCCACACCCAGGGCAGAATCGACCAGGAAAGGAGGAAGTAGGCCGCCAGAAAGCCGGGGTTGCCCAGCGTGCCGTAAATGCGTCCTGCGTAGGTACCACCAGCGCCGGGGATCGCCAGACCCGACGGGTTCCAGAGCTGCATCAGAGCGAAAAGGGAGACGATGCCCAACCCGATCGACCACGCCATGAAAAATCGGCGCCAGTGCCGATCCCGGAAGAGGCAACGGAGCAGGACGTAGAGGACCAGCAGGAGGCCCCAGGTCACCAGGCCCTCCATCCGCTCCAGGTCGCCGAACACGCTCCGCCACGGGGCGTCGCCCGCGAGCGCCGTCACCAGGCTCCAGCCGACCCAGGCGGCCAGCAGGAGGAGGAAGGGATCCCGGCCGTCACGGACCCGGGAGGGGCGCAGCAAGAGGAGGGGGAGGAAGGCCGCCGCGGCCGCGAGGACGGCCAGGCGAAGGTAGGCGGCGCGGGGCACCACGTAGGGAAAGAGGAAGCCCGGCGCGAAGACCAGGGCCGTCGCCGCGAGCGCCAGCAGGGCGACGCGGGCGGCGGAGACCGCCGGTCCGCCATGCGGCGAGATCCCGTTCATGCGCGAACCCTCGTCAGGCTCGGGGCGCGAACGCGGAAAGCCCGCCGGCCTCCCGACCGGCGGGCTCCGATCTCGGTGCCGCGCGGGGGGGTATCGGGATTAGCGCTGGGCCGCCAGGTAGTAGGCGATCCCGTTGGTGTCGTCCCACTGGAACCGGCCCGCGTCGCGGCCGATCTCGCCGTCCACGACCTCGTCGATGTCGTCGAACTCGGCGGCCGTCAGGCCGTCGACGCGCACGGCGACCCAGTCGCCCGTGGTGTTGGATGCTCCGGCGTCGGTGTTCTGCGTGGCCGTGGACGAGGAGTCGAAGATCCAGAAGTCGGCCAGGACGTCTCCGCTGAACCCGGTGCCGAACGCCGCTGTCCCGGACGCGGCCGGGTCGGTTCCCTGGGTGAACTCGGCTTCCAGGTAGGGCCCGCTCCAGCGGTTGGCCTGGCCGCTGTTGTAGGTGCTGCCCTCGAGGTCCTCGTCGGTGCCCGCCTCGATGGCCGTGACCAGGTCCTCCGCGTCGCCCGGGAAGGCGGGCGAGACGTCGACGCGGAAGCTCTTGACCGCCGAGGCCACGCTGGTGAGGTCCCCCGCTACCTGGGTCGAGTCCCCCCGGTCGAGCTGGTTGAACAGCGTCGGCGAGACGATGGCCACCAGCGCCGCCAGCAGCGCCAGGACCACCAGCACCTCGATCAGGGTGAAGCCGCGCTCCGAGGTTCGTAGGGACATGGACCTTCCTCTCCGGTCGTATTCTCGTCGGCCCGCACGCCCGCGTCCGACTGCGGAGCAGGCTGCGCCGTGCGTGCTCGTGATCCGCCCTGGCGGCTCCGCCGGCCTGCTCCCCGGCCGTCGGCCGCCCGGACGGTCAGCTTGGGGCGTCGTCGGTCAGCTCGTCAGCTCACTCCTGGAACGGGATGGCGAGGAAGTACGTGATCGAGTCCTCGTCGTTGCCGTCGCCGTCGAGGTCGACGCCTGGATTGCTGTCGAACCGGAGCCGGCCGTTCGTCTGGCTGCCCGCCTCGTCTTCCTCGTCGATCTGGTCGTTCAGGTCCTCGAACTCGGTCGACGTGAGGTCGAGGATCCGGAGCGCCACGAAGTCGGTGTTCCCCGTCGACGGCTCGGTGGTCGTGTTGTCGGACGGCGAGCTGGCGCTGTTGTACCGATAGAGGTCGTTCAGCAGCGGCGCGTCGAACCCGGAGGTGACCGCCACCGGCTCGCTGCTGGAGCTGGCCTGGTCGATCTCCGGGATCGTGATGTCGACGTAGGGGCCCTCCCAGCGATCGACCTGGCCGCTGTTGAAGGTCGAGCCCGTGACGTCGGCGTCGCTCTGTGTGATGTCGTTGACCAGGTCCTCGATGTCGCCGGGCTCGGTGGGCCGGACGTCGAGCTGGAACATCTCGATGCCGGTCCGGATGTTGGCCA
>CAZJJO010000144.1:0-3994 GCA_964546375.1 uncultured Gemmatimonadota bacterium | reverse complement strand
CCGGGCGAGCGGAGGGGGCGGCCGTCCCCGCCGCGGCGGCGAAGCCGGCCAGCGCGCGGAGCCGGACGCCGTGCGGGCCGTCGCGCAGCCGGCCCAGCGCCCGCTCCTTGAGCTGGCGCGCCCGCTCGCGGCTGATCCCCATCTCCCGGCCGATGTCGGCCAGGGTCCGGGGCGGCTCGCCGTCGAGCCCGAAGAAGAGGCGGAGCACCCGCTCCTCGCGCTCGGGCAGGAAGGCCAGCCCCCGCTCCAGGGCCCGCCGGCGCTCGCGCCGGACCGCCGGCCGGTCGGGCTCCGGGGCCGCGGCGTCGCCCAGCAGATCCGACAGGGGGGCGCCGGAGCCGTCGGGGTCCGACGGGGCCTCCAGCGACACCAGGGCGGCCCTCCGCCCCGGACGGACGCCCCCCTCGCCGGAGGCCGGCACCGGGGGCGCGGCGCGGCCCGCGCGGGCCAGGGCGTCCAGCATCGTCTGCCGGACGAACCAGGCCGCGTAGGTCACGAAGCGGACGCCGCGCTCGGGGTCGAAGCGCTCGGCGGCCCGCACCAGGCCCAGGTTGCCCTCGTTGACGAGGTCCTCCATCGGGACCCCGCGGCCCCGGTAGCGCCGGGCGCTGGCCACCACGAACCGGAGGTTCCCCTCCACCAGCTCGTCCAGGGCGCGGCGGTCGCCGGCGTCGCGCCAGCAGCGGGCCAGCGCCGCCTCGCGCTCGCGGGTCAGCAGGGGGCGGCGGCCGATCTCGTCCAGGTACAGGTCCAGGGCGCCGGACCGCCGGCGCCGTGCGGATCGGGACATGGGGCGTCCTCCTGGTGGCGGCGCGGGGCGCCGCGTGGCCGGGCGCGCCGGACGGCGCTGGCTCGGGCGGGCTCCGGGCCGCGGAGCCCTAGTCGACCGGCTCGAAGAACCGGTCCCAGCGCAGGTCCGGCAGGAGCGACCGGGACGCCCGGCCCGCCCGGTCGTAGGAGAAGTATATGAACAGGGGCCGCCCCGTGATGGCGTCGCGCGGGACGAACCCCCAGTAGCGGGAGTCCTCGGAGTTGCCGCGGTTGTCGCCCATGACGAAGAAGGAGTCCGCGGGCACGGCCATCGGCCCCCAGTCGTCGGGGGTCGGCCGGTAGGAGCGCCGGTCGGCGGCGTCGCCCACCAGGTAGCGCTCCTGCCACCCGAATCGGTCGGCGGGGCCCTTCCCACGGCGGGAGGGAGCCTGCCGGGCGTAGGGCTCGGCCACGGCCCGCCCGTTCCGCCACAGGGTCCCGTCGCGCATGGCCACGGTGTCGCCGGGCGCGCCCACCACCCGCTTCACGTAGCGCGCCCCGCCCGCCCGGCCCGCCGCGGGCGGCGGGCGGAAGACGACCACGTCGCCGACCTCCGGCTCGTCCAGCTCGGGCAGGTGCCACCCGGTGCCCGGGACCTCGGCGCCGTAGACGGCCTTGTTCACCAGCAGGAAGTCGCCCGGCAGGAGCGTGTCCTTCATGGAGGCGGTGGGGATCTGGAAGGCCTCCACCAGGAAGGCCCGCACGGCGAGGAAGAGCACCAGGGCGGTGGCGAGGATCTTCGTCCACTCCCACGCCCACCGCAGCACCGAGGTGTCGCTCTCCCGACGCTCGCTCATCGTCGCTCCGCTCCCGCGTTCCCGTCGTGCTCGTCCCCGATCCTCGGCGGCCCGGTCAACCCGGCTTCAACCCCGGACCCGCCCCGGGACGGGCCGCCCGGCGGGAGCTCGACGCGGGCGGTCTTTCCGCCGGCCCGGCTCACCACTCGACGTCGATCTGGGCCCGCTGGAGCCGGCCGCTGTAGTCCAGGTAGGAGACCTTGGTCTCGGTGTAGAACTCGTAGACCTCCCAGCCGCCCTCGCGGTGCCCGTTGCCGGTGCCCTTCACGCCGCCGAAGGGCAGGTGGACCTCGGCCCCGATGGTGGGGGCGTTGACGTAGGTGATCCCGTTGTCCATGCGCCGGATGGCCCGGAAGGCGACGTTGACGTCGCGGGTGTAGACGGCCGAGGAGAGCCCGTAGCGGGTGCCGTTGTTGATCTCGACGGCCTCCTCGAAGTCGTCGAACGGCACCACCGAGAGCACCGGCCCGAAGATCTCCTCCTGCTCGACGCGCATCCCGGGCTCCACGTCCAGCAGGACGGTGGGCTCGTAGAACCAGCCCTCCTCCAGCCCCTCGCCCTCCGGCCGGCGGCCGCCGCAGGCGACGCGGCAGCCCTCGTCGCGGGCGATCTCCATGTAGCGCTCGACCTTGTCCCGGGCGGCCTCGTGGATGAGCGGTCCGACGTCGACGTCGGAGTCGAGCCCGTCGCCCAGCGTCAGGTCGTCGACCTCGGCCAGCAGGTCGTCCACGAAGGCGTCGTGGATCTCCCGGTGGAGCAGGAGCCGGCTGGTGGCCGTGCACCGCTGGCCGGTGGTCCCGAAGGCGCCCCAGAGGACGCCGTCCAGCGCCAGCTCCATGTCGGCGTCGGGCATCACCACCTGGGCGTTCTTGCCGCCCATCTCCAGCGACACCCGCTTGTGCTGGCGCCCGCAGGTCTCGGCGATCCGGCTGCCGGTCTCGGTCGAGCCGGTGAAGGACACGCCGTCGACGTCCGGGTGCTCGACCAGCGCCTCGCCGGTGCGGCCGTCGCCGTGGACGAGCTGGACGGCCTCGGGCGGGACACCGGCCTCGAGCAGGATCTCGACGAAGAGCCGCGCCGAGTCCGGCACGTCCTCGGCCGGCTTGAAGACCACCGAGTTCCCGCACACCAGCGCCGGGAAGATCTTCCAGGAGGGGATGGCGGTAGGGAAGTTGAAGGGCGTGATGATCCCGAACACGCCGATGGGCCGCCGGTGGCTCATGGCCCACTTGTCGGCCAGCTCCGAGGGCGTGGTCTTGCCGAACAGCCGGCGCCCCTCGGTGGCGGCGTAGTAGGCGGTGTCGATGGCCTCCTGGACGTCGCCCCGGGTCTCCTCCAGCACCTTGCCCATCTCGCGGGTCTGGTGGCGGGCCAGCTCGTCCTTGCGTTCGACCAGCAGGTCGCCGGCCTCCTGGATGACCAGGCCCCGCTCCGGGGCCGGCACGTCGCGCCAGGTCTCGAAGCCCCGGCGGGCCGAGGCCACCGCCCGGTCGACCTCCTCCCGGGTGGAGACCGGGAAGCGCCCGACGAGCTCGGAGGGGCGGGCGGGATTGCGGTTCTCGACGTACTCGCCGCTCTCGGGCTCGACCCACTCGCCGCCGATGAAGTTCCTGTGATCGTCCGCCATCGTCCTCTTTCCCTTCCCTCGTGGATGACTTCGTCGTGGTCGCCGTGGTCCTTCGGGGGATCCGTCGGCCCGCCGCCCTCCTACCCTGCGGGCGTCCCGGCGGCCGGGCCAGCGGGGCGCCGGCCGTTCGGGGCCGCCGGGGCCGGGCGCCCCGCGGAGGAGCCGGCGCCGATCCGAGGGCGGCCCCCGCGGATCAGCCGTCCGGCTCCCGGGTCAGCACCAGCGCCCCGTCCTCGACCCGGGCGCCGGTCAGCCCCCCGCCCGGCCGCAGCTCCACCGCGGTCGGGTCGTCGTCGGCGGTGGGCAGGCCCGTCGCCCCCAGCAGCCACGGGACCATGGCCCGGGGGAAGGTCGCCGACCCGGTCCGCACCCGCCGCACCCGGATCCGGAGGACCCCCGGCTCGGTCACCGCCGGCGACACCGTCGCCGTGACCCGGGTCGAGTCGCCGAGCATCCGGCGGAGCAGGGCCGGCAGCCGGTCGCCCGCGGCCCGCTCGAAGTCGACGTTCGCCGACGCCTCGAGCACCGAGTCGCGGGGCACGGTCGTCGGGTCGCCGACGCCGTCCGGCAGCCGGAAGGCCCGGCCGGGGCCGAGCACCATCGCCAGGTCGGCCGAGTCCAGCCGGACCTCGCCCGAGCCGCCGGGCGCGAAGAGGCGGCGGAGCCGCTCGACGGGATCGGCGGTCGGGGCCCGGCCGTCGGCCTCCGGCTCGCCCGGGTCCGCCCCCCGGGCGTCGGCCCCGGCGTCGCCCGGCCCGCG
>CAZJJO010000143.1:0-3994 GCA_964546375.1 uncultured Gemmatimonadota bacterium | reverse complement strand
CGGGGTTGAGACCCCTCCGAGGGCCCCACGATCCCCGCGTGGTGGAGCTGGTCGATGATCCGGGCGGCCCGCCCGTACCCGATCCGGAGGCGCCGCTGCAGGAGACTGGTGGAGCCCGAGTCGTTGGCCACCACCACCTCGGCGGCCTGGCGGAACAGCTCGTCCCGGTCCTCCAGCACCTCCTGCTGGACGTCGACGCGGGCCTCCTCCTGCTCCAGCCGGTCGACGACGTCGAGGATGTCGTCCTCCGACGGGCGCACCTCCTCCGGCTCGGCCACCTGCTCCCGGTACCAGGCGACCAGGCGCTCGGTGTCCTCGCCCGAGACGAAGGCGCCCTGGACGCGCACCGGGTCCGCCTCGCCCGGCGGCAGGAAGAGCATGTCCCCGTTGCCCAGCAGGCTCTCGGCCCCGTTCTGGTCGAGGATCGTCCGGCTGTCGGTCTTGGACGCCACCCGGAAGGCGATCCGGCTCGGGAAGTTCGCCTTGATGAGCCCCGTGATGACGTTCACCGAGGGCCGCTGGGTCGCGATGACCAGGTGGATCCCCACCGCGCGGGCCTTCTGGGCGAGCATCGCCAGGGGGCCCTCCACCTCGGACTGCACCGTCATCATCAGGTCGGCCAGCTCGTCGATCAGCAGGACCAGGTAGGGCAGCTCGCCCCCCTCGTACTCCGCGTCCTCGTCGCCGGGCACCCGGATCTCGCGGCCGTCCTGCACCCGCTGGTTGAACTCCGGGAGGCTGCGGGCCGCGTTCGCCGACAGCAGCTCGTAGCGGCGGTTCATCTCGTGCTTCAGCCACTTCAGCACCGACGCCGCGTCCTCGTTGTCCGTCACCACGGGATGTCGCAGGTGAGGCAGCCCCTCGTAGACGCTGAGCTCCACCATCTTGGGATCGATCATCAGCAGGCGGAGCTCCCGCGGCGTGTACCGATAGATGAGGCTGGTGATGATCGTGTTGATGCACACCGACTTGCCGGAGCCGGTGGCGCCGGCGATGAGCAGGTGCGGCATGCGGGCCAGGTCGGTGCAGTAGGGGTCGCCGGCCAGGTCGCGGCCCAGCGCCAGCGGGAGCGCCCCGCGGAACTGGCGGTAGGCCTCCGACTCCAGCACCTCCCGCAGGTAGACCACCTCGGGCTCGGGGTTGGGCACCTCCACCCCGACGGCCCCCTTGCCCGGGATCGGGGCCACGATGCGGACCGACGGGGCCTTCAGGGCCAGCGCCAGGTCGTCGGACCGGGCCGCGATCTGGCCCACCTTGACGCCGGAGGCCGGGACCACCTCGAACTGCGTGACCACCGGGCCGGTGGTCCAGCCCTGGATCTCCCCCTCGACGCGGAAGCTCTCGAGCTTGTCGATGAGGACCTGGCTCAGCTCCTCGAGCTCCGACGCCTCCAGGCCGCTGGAGCTCTTCACCGGCCGCTGGAGCAGCTCCAGGGGCGGCAGGTCGGTCCGGGCCGGATCACCCGGGTCCGGGAGGGGCGCGCCCTCCCCGTCGCCGACCTCGACGGCCCCGCCGGCGCTCACCCCGGCCGCGGGCCCGTCACCGTCGGCGTCCTCCTCCCCGTCGGCCGCCGACGCTCCGACCGCCGGCTCGGCCTTCCGGTCCTCGCCGGCGTCGGCCCAGGGGTTGGAGGGGCCGCCCGCGGACCGCACCCGCCGGGCCGCGACCCCGAGGCCCCGGCGGACGGCGCCGAAGCCCCGCCGGCCGGCCGACGCCAGGACCGACCCGGCCCGGCCCACCGCGCCCAGGAGGCCGCCGACGCCCCGGGCGGGGGACCACCCGAGGGTGAGGACCGAGGCGACGACCAGGGCGGCGGCGGCGATCAGGGCGCCCCCCACGGTCCCGAAGCCGGCCCGGAGCAGCTCGCCCGCCCACCGGCCCCACCAGCCCGCGGCGGCGGGCTCCGCTCCGGCCAGCAGCAGGCCGGGCGGCCCCGTCGCCAGGAGGACGGCGAGGAAGACGGACCCCCGAACCGCCGCCCCCTCCGAGAGCAGCTCGAAGCACCGGAGGCCCCACACCGCCAGGACCAGCACCAGCGTGGCCGCCAGCGGGCCGAGCGCGAGCCGGAGCCCGTCCTCCAGGGCGGCCCCGGCGGGGCCGACGAGGTTTCCCTCGCCGCCCGTCCAACCGGACCCCAGCGCCAGGGCCACCAGCACGGCGAGGGCCAGCAGCCCGACGCCCAGGGCCTCCCGCCGTCGGCGCTCCTCGCCCATCCGGATCAGCCTCCCCGGGCGGTCCGGGTGCGGGGGACGGGCCTCATCCCTCCTCCGCCTTCATCCGCTCGACGAACCGGGTGTCGATGGTGCCCGCCTCGAACTCGGGATGGCGCAGCACCCGCTGCAGGAAGGGGATCGTGGTGGGCACTCCCTCGATCACGAACTCGTCCAGCGCGTGCCAGGCCCGGGTCAGGGCCTCCTCCCGGTCGCGGCCGTGGACGACGAGCTTGCCCAGCAGCGAGTCGTAGTGCGGCGGGATCCGGTAGTCCTGGTGGACGTGGCTGTCCACCCGCACGCCGAGGCCTCCCGGGGCGTGGTAGGCGCTGATCGTCCCCGGCCCCGGCCGGAAGTCCTTCTCCGGATCCTCGGCGTTGATCCGGCACTCGATGGCGTGGCCCTCGATCTCCGGCGGCTGGCGGACGTCCAGCTCCCGGCCGGCCGCCACCCGGATCTGCTCCCTCACCAGGTCGACCCCGGTCACCCACTCGGTCACGGGATGCTCCACCTGGATCCGGGTGTTCATCTCCATGAAGAAGAAGTCGCCCCCGGCGCCGACCAGGAACTCGACGGTGCCGGCGTTCCGGTAGCCGATGGCCTCGGCCCCCCGGATCGCGGCCTCCCCCATGGATCGCCGGACCTCCGGGTCCAGGATGGGGCTCGGCGCCTCCTCGATGAGCTTCTGGTGGCGGCGCTGGACCGAGCAGTCGCGCTCGCCCAGGTGGGCCACCTCCCCGTGGTGGTCCGCCAGGATCTGGATCTCCACGTGGCGGGGGTCCTGGACGTACCGCTCCAGGTAGACCGACGGGTCGTCGAAGGCCGCGTCGGCCTCGCTGCGGGCCATCGAGAACGCCCGCTCGAACGCCTCGGCCGACTCCGCGATCCGCATCCCCTTGCCCCCGCCGCCGGAAGCCGCCTTGATCATCAGCGGAAAGCCGATCTCGTCGGCCGCCGCCCGGGCCTCCTCCAGCTCGTCCACCCGGCCCTCGGTGCCCGGGACCACCGGCACGCCGGCGTCCTCCATGGTGCGGCGGGCCTCGGCCTTGTTGCCCATCTTGCGGATCTGCTCGGCCTCCGGGCCGATGAAGACGAAGCCCGAACGCTCGCACACCTCGGCGAACTCGGCGTTCTCGGACAGGAAGCCGTAGCCGGGATGGATGGCCTCGGCGCCGGTGATCTCGGCCGCCGCGATGATCCGCGGGATGTTCAGGTAGCTCTCGCGGCTGGGAGGCGGACCGACGCACACCTCTTCGTCGGCGAACCGGACGTGCAGCGAGTCCCGATCGGCCTCGGAATAGATGGCCACGGTCCGGACGCCCAGCTCGCGGCAGGCCCGGATGACCCGGAGCGCGATTTCGCCGCGGTTGGCGACGAGGATCTTCTCGAACACGGGTCCAGGGGATCCGACCGCGCTCAGCCGTCGGTGTCGATCCGGAAGAGCACCTGGCCGTACTCCACGGGCTCGGCGTTCTGCACGCAGATCTCGCGGACCTCCCCGCTCACCTCGGACTCCAGCTCGTTCATGAGCTTCATGGCCTCGAGGATGCACAGGGTTTCGCCCTCGCCGACCCGGTCGCCGACCTCCACGTAGGGAGGGGCGTCGGGGGCCGGGGCCCGGTAGAAGGTGCCCACCATGGGCGACTCGACCTCGTGGAGGTCCTCGGCCGGCCCGGCCTCGGCCCCGTCCGCACCGGCCGTCCCGGCGGCGTCCTCCCCGGCCGGCGTCTCCTCCGCCGACCGGTCCGGCGCCGGGGCCGGGTCCGCCGTCCCGCCCGTCGCGG
>CAZJJO010000142.1:0-4107 GCA_964546375.1 uncultured Gemmatimonadota bacterium | reverse complement strand
CCGCCGCCGTTCGTGGAGGCTCCGCCGCCGTGTCCGTCGGCGCCGTCGCCGGAGCCGCCGCCCCCGTCGTGGCCGCCGTCCTCACCCTCCGCGCCGTGTCCGCCGCCGTGGCCGCCCTCCTCCGGCAGGTCGGCGGCGGTGACGTCCTTCAGGTAGGTGACCGCGGGCCGGGTGTGGAGCTCCTCCAGCACGTGGTAGGAGCGGGCGCCCTTGGCCACCTGCGACACCCGGCTGGTGGGGTCCTTCAGGTTCCCGAACACGATGGCGTCGGTGGGGCAGGCCCCCTGGCAGGCGGTGGTGACCTCGCCGTCGCGCACCAGCCGGCCCTGCTCCTTCGCCTCGATCTTGGCCCGGTTGATCCGCTGGACGCAGAAGGTGCACTTCTCCATCACGCCCTTCTCGCGGACCGTCACGTCCGGGTTGAGCTGCATGTCCAGCGGGTAGGGGAAGTCGTACTCGAACCAGTTGAACCGCCGGACCTTGTAGGGGCAGTTGTTGCTGCAGTACCGGGTGCCCACGCACCGGTTGTAGACCTGGACGTTCAGGCCCTCCGGGTTGTGGTAGGTGGCGTAGACCGGGCAGACCGGCTCGCAGGGGGCGTCGCCGCAGTGCTGGCAGAGCATCGGCTCGTGGGTGGTCTGGAAGCCCCCGTCGGCCGTCTCCTGGAAGTAGCGCTCGACCCGGAGCCAGGACATCTCACGGCCCTGGTCGAACTTCTCCTCGCCCACCACCGGCAGGTTGTTCTCGGCGTAGCAGGCCGTGACGCAGGCCCCGCAGCCGGTGCAGGCGTTCAGGTCGATGGTCATGCCCCACCGGTAGGGGCTCTTCGGGTCGGAGTCCCAGGCGGCCTCGACCATCTCGGCCAGGTCCACCTCGTGGGCCTCCACCCGGTCGCGGGCCTCCTCCAGCCCGAGCATCTCGGCCACGTCGCGGCCGAGGTCGTCGTCGCTGCCCTGGGCGTCCACCAGCCGCTCGCGCTCGCCGGTGGCGGTGACCCGGACCGTGGTCCCGGCCAGCGCCAGGGCCCCGGTGCGGGCGTCGGTGTCGCCCTCGAGCAGGTCGAGGGCGTTGATCCCCCGCCCCTCGGCGTTGCGGCCGTAGGCCTCGTGGCCCTGGCCCAGGGGGACGGCGACCGTGTCGGGCCGGACGCCGCGGTAGAGCTTCACCGCGGCCCGGACGGTGCCCGCGCCGGAGCGGAGCTCGACGACGTCGCCGTCCTCCAGCCCCAGCGGCTCGGCGGTCTCGGGGTGCATCTCGACCCAGGAGTTCCAGACCACCTTGCTCACCGGGTCGGGCAGCTCCTGCATCCAGCCCCGGTTGGCGCCGCGGCCGTCGTAGAGCTGGGGGGTGGGGAAGACCACCAGGTCGAAGCCGTCGCCGTCGTCGTCGGGGAAGGAGAACTCGTGGCCCGTCACCCCGTCGGCCAGCTCCGCCGCGCCGCCGGGCGAGGGCGCGGCCTCCCACCAGCCGCCGCGCTTGAGGGCCTCCTCCCACCAGTCCTCGAAGCTCCCCGAAGCCCCGACGCTGTCGTGCTTCTCGCGCCAGGCCTCCTGCAGGTAGGCCGACCAGCTCTCGGCGCCGAACGTCTCGGCCGGGTCCGCGCCGCCCTCGGCGGCCAGGGCCATCAGCACGTCCTCCAGCCCGCGGGTGTCGAAGACCGGCCGCATGGCGGGCTGGGCCAGCGCCCACACGCCCGGCCGGACCTCGGCGTCGCCCCACGACTCCAGCTCGTGGTGGACCGGGAGCACCCAGTCGGCCGCCGCGGCCGTGTCGGTGGGGTGGCCGTCCAGGGCCACCACCTCGGCGCTCTCCATCGCCTCGGCGAAGCCCACCGGGGCGGGGACCGCGTGGGCCGGGTCGGCGTCGGCCACCAGCAGGGTCGAGACCTCGCCCGAGCGCATCCGCTCGGCCAGGTCCGACATCGCCTCCAGGGTGGCCGGGCGGCCGCGGAGGGGGCCCGCGCCGAAGCGGACGGTCTCGCCCACGGCGCCGGCCACGCGGTTCAGCAGGGCCACCGCCACGTGGGCGTCGGTGGCCGCCGGCCCGCGGCCCTCGGGCCCCGGCGGCAGGGCCACCGGGCTCTCGGCGGAGGCGAAGGCCTCGGCCAGCGCCCGCAGCTTCTCGGCCGGCACGCCGGAGCGCTCCGCCACCCGGTCGAGGGCGAAGGGCACCAGCAGCTCGCGGACGCGCCGGGCCTCGGCGCCGCCCCGGGCCTCGGCCACCAGCCGGGCCACGGCCAGCGCCACCAGCCCCTCGGAGCCGCTCCGGGCCTGGAGCCACTCGTCGGCGCTGGTCCCGGTGACCGAGACCCGCGGGCCGACGAAGGTCAGCTCGGCGTAGCGGCCCTCGTCCACCTCGCGGGCGCGGGCGAACCGCCCCGAGAGCTCGACGGGGGCCAGCCAGGTGCCCAGGAAGTCGGCGCCGAACGAGACGATCCGGTCGGCCCGCTCCAGGGCGTAGTCGGGGATCTCCGCCCGCCCGAAGACCCGGCGGTTGGCCTCACGCTGGACCTCGTGATGGAGCGGCTCCCAGGCGACGTGCTCCACGCCCGTGGCCTCGGCCCACTCCCGGAGGAATCGCTCCCGGGTGCCCGAGGCGGGACCGGTGAGCAGGACCGCGTCCCCCTGTCCGACCGCCTGCGAGACGCCGCCGAGGGCGTCCTCCCACGAGGCGTCGGAGAGTTCGCCCCCGGAGCGCCGGCCGGGCCCCCGGAACCGGTCCGGGTCGTAGAGGTCCTGCAGGGCCGACAGCCCCAGGGCGGAGATCCGCTCGCCGTTGGTGGGGAAGTCGGGGTTGCCCTCGACGTTGATGAGGCGCCCGTCGCGCACCCAGGCGCGGAGGCCGAGCGGCTCGGGGCCGCCCCGGGCCAGGACGGTGGAGTAGTGGACGTTCTCGCCCGGCGTGACGTCCGCCTCGGTGACGAGCTGGGGCATCAGCCTGTCGGTGGTCTCCGGGGGCGTGCACGCCGCCGTGGCGGCGCCGGCCCCGCTGATGCCCAGGATCTTCAGGAAGTCGCGCCGGGAAGTCTCGCTCATCTCGCCGTCAGTAGTGGCAGGTGGCACAGTCGTCGGGCGCCCGCTGGGCCGCGTAGCCGGAGCTGATGGCCCGCGGGTAGAGCCCGATGGGCTGGCGGCCCTCCGGCGTCTCGGGGACGTCGGCCGCCTCCACCAGCTTCGCGGTGGTGGCCACGTCCCCGGGCTGCGGCTCGCCGCGGTGGCACTCCAGGCACCACCCCATGGTCAGCCGCTGGGCCTTGTAGAGGCGGTCCATCTCCTCCACCGGGCCGTGGCAGTCCTGGCACGCGAGCGCGTTGCGCAGGTGCGCCTGGTGGCTGAACTGCACGAACTCGGGGACCTTGTAGACGCGGTTCCAGGGGATCGGCTCCTCCCGCGAGGCGTAGGCCCGCAGGGAGTCGATGGCCGGCAGGCCCGAGCCCACCGCCTGGTGACAGCCCATGCAGACGTCCACCGGGGGCATCGTCGCCACCGCCCGCTCCCCGCTCCCCGTGTGGCAGTACCGGCACTCGATCTGGATCTCGGAGACGTGGAACCGGTGGCTGAAGGGCAGGGGCTGGGACTTGCCCCGCGGGGCGTCGCGGTGCCGCTGGATCGCCCGCTCGGCGGGGTCCAGCGTGTCGGACCCGGCCGCGGCGTCCTGGGCCCGGGCGGTGCCCGGGGCCTCTCCGCCGCCCAGCAGGGGCCAGGCGACGGCCGCGCCCGCGAGGAGCGCGACGACGCTCGCTGTCGCTGAACGTTTCCGCATCCGGGTCGTCTGGAGGAGATGATGAAGCCCGTCCCCGGGGCCGCTCGGGCGGGGACGGCGGGGCCGGCACCGCTCCGGCCCGTCAGGTCGCGCACAAGGTATCACGAGCGGCGACCGACGCAACAAGGAGGCGCGGGCGACGCGACCGATGAAAGGGCGAGCACGGGCGCGGAACCAGCCCCCGGCGGGCGGGTTAGAAGGAGCCGCGGACGGGGCGGAGCGGCGCCCTCGGCGCCCGGCTCGCCGGGCCCGCTCGGGTTGACGGACCCGGGTGTCGGACGTAGGATGGAGGTCTCCGAGCGGGCGCCCTCCGGGTCCCCGCTCGTCCGTTTCTGGCGGGGCCGT
>CAZJJO010000141.1:0-4114 GCA_964546375.1 uncultured Gemmatimonadota bacterium | reverse complement strand
TCCGCCGGCTCGGCCGCCCGCGCCGGCGCCGTCCCTCAGCTCAGCCGCCGGCCCCGAAGGCCTCCCGCACGATGCGGAGCTGCTCCTCCTCGTGCTCCCTCTTGTATCCCTCCGCGGGGCTGGCCATCGGGCGCCGGCCCACGTAGCGCAGGTCGGCCGCGTCCGGCAGCAGCTCGCGGAGATAGGGCTCGACGTGGCGCCAGGCGCCCATGTTCCGCGGCTCCTCCTGGACCCAGGCCACGCGGTCGGGCGAGCCGTGGGCGTCGAGGACGCGCTCCAGCTCCTCGCCGGGGAAGGGATAGAGGCGCTCCACCCGCAGGACGGCCGTCTCCGGGTGCTCCTCCCGGTCGTCCGAGCCCACCAGGTCGTAGTAGACCTTGCCCGAGCACAGCAGCACCCGGTCGGCGTCCCCGCGCTCGGGGTCCCCGATCACCGGCCGGAAGCCGCCGCCGGCCAGCTCGGAGAGCGGCGACCGGGCCCGCGGGTGGCGCAGCAGGCTCTTGGGCGTCATCACCACCAGCGGCCGGCGGTCCGGCCGCAGGGCCTGCAGCCGGAGGAGATGGAAGTGCTGGGCCGGGGTCGTGGGATAGGCCACCCGCAGGTTCCCCTCGGCGCAGAGCTGGAGGTAGCGCTCCGGGCGGGCGCTGGAGTGCTCGGGGCCCTGGCCCTCGTGGCCGTGGGGCAGCAGCATGACCAGCCTCGACTCCTGGCCCCACTTCGAGCGGCCGGCCGCGATGAACTGGTCGAAGATGGCCTGACCCACGTTGGCGAAGTCGCCGAACTGGGCCTCCCACGCCACCAGGGCCTCGGTGGCGATGGTGCTGTAGCCGTACTCGAAGCCCAGCGTGGCGACCTCCGAGAGCGGGGTGTTGTGGACCTCGAAGGGGGCCTCCATCCCCGGCAGGTGCTCGAGGGGCGTCCAGCTCTCCTCGCCGCTCTCGTCGTGGAGGACGAGGTGGCGCTGGCTGAAGGTCCCGCGCTCGGCGTCCTCGCCGGTGAGCCGCACCGGGGTCCCCTCGGTCACCAGGGTGGCGAAGGCCAGCATCTCGCCGCGGGCCCAGTCCAGCGGCTCGCCCTCCTCCAGCGAGGCCCGGCGCTTCTCCATCTGGTCGGCCAGCTTGTCCAGGGGGTCGAGCCCGTCGGGCCAGGTGAGCATCGCCTCGTGCAGCTCCCGGAGCCGGTCCTCGGCGACCGCCGTCTCCGTCCCCTCCTCGGCCTCGGTGAGCTCAGTCAGGCCCGCCCGGAGCGCGCGCTCCCGGGCGTCGCCCACCTCGGCGGGCTCGTCGTCCTCGTCCTCACCCTCGGAGAGCGACGACCGGGCCTCGGTGAGCCGCTCGCTCACCTCGTCCTGCAGGGCCCCGGCGCGGTCGGCGTCGATCACGCCGCGCTCGGTGAGCTCCCGCTCCCACTGCTCGCGCACCGTCGGGTGGTCGTCGATGACGTCGTAGAGGGCCGGCTGGGTGTAGGCCGGCTCGTCGCCCTCGTTGTGGCCGTGCCGGCGGTAGCCCACCAGGTCGACGACGATGTCGTGGCCGAACTCGCGGCGGAAGTCGAAGGCCAGCCGGATCGCCGCCAGGCAGGCCTCCGGGTCGTCGGCGTTGACGTGGACCACCGGGATCCGGAAGGCCAGGGCCAGGTCGCTGGCGTAGCGCGTGGACCGCCCCTGGCCGGGCTCGGTGGTGAAGCCGAGCTGGTTGTTGGCGATCAGGTGGACCGTGCCGCCGGTCTCGTAGGCCGCCAGGTCGGACAGGTTGAGCGTCTCGGCCACCACCCCCTCGCCCATGAAGGCGGCGTCGCCGTGGATCAGGACGGGCAGCACCGACTGCCGTCCCCCCGGCCCGTTCCCGCGGCCCCGCTCGCCCCGGTTCCGCAGGTCGCGGGCGGCCCGGGCCATGCCCTCGACCACCGGGTTGACGTGCTCCAGGTGGCTGGGGTTGGGCGCCAGGTAGACGTCCACCGGCCCGGCCCCGGTCTCGACGACGCCGGCGGCGCCCAGGTGGTACTTGACGTCCCCGGCCCCCTCCTCGGGCACCATCGTGCTGACGCCCTGGTCGTGCTCGCCCTCGAACTCGGCCAGGATGGCCCGGTAGGGCCGCCCGATGATGTGGGCCAGGACGTTGAGCCGGCCGCGGTGGGCCATGCCCAGCACCACCTCGCGCACGCCGGCCTCGGCCCCCCGCTGCAGCGCCTCGTCCAGCATCGGGACCATCATGTCCAGGCCCTCGATGGAGAAGCGCTTCTTGCCGAGGTAGGCCCGGTGGAGGAACCGCTCCATGCCCTCGACCTGGCTGAGCCGCTCCAGCACCTCGACGGCCTCGGGCCCGTCCAGGGGGTCCCGGTAGGCGTCGCCCTCGATCCGCTCCACCAGCCAGTCGCGCTTGGCCGGATCGTCGAGCTGGTCCAGCTCGTAGCCCAGCGGACCGCAGTAGATCTCCCGCAGACGGCCCAGGGCGTCGGCCAGGGTGTCGCCCAGGTGTCCCAGGTCCACCAGCGAGGCCGGGACCCCCTCGAGCTGCTCCTCGTCGATCCCGTACGTGGAGGGCTGGAGGAGGGGGTGGATCTGGGGCTCGCGCCGATCCAGCGGATCGAGGCGCGCGGCCAGGTGGCCGTGGTCCCGGTAGGCGGCCACCAGCGAGCCGGCCGCGGCTGCCACCCGGAGCTGGTCCTCCGGCACGCGGGCGGCCGCCGCCCGCTCCGGCGCGGGCGACGGCGGGGCCCCGCCGTCGCCCGACACCTCCGAGAGCGAGGGGGGGACGACGCCCCGCTCGCGCATCTCGCGCTCGGCGAGCTGTTCGGCGAATCCGGCGTTGTAGCCGTCGGCCCGGAGGCCCGCCGGGCGCTCGACGTCCTTCGGTTCGTCGCTCACGGTCCCGTCTCGCGGTCTGGGATGAGAGGCTTCACGCTGGTTCCGGCTGCAAGGAGCTTACCGGGGGCGATCCGGGGCGCCGGCGCGGTCGTCGCCGTGGGCGTGGTCGTCCCCGTGGCCGTGGGGATGCCAGGACGCCGGTCCGGCCGCCGTCCCGGGCGAGCCGTCCTCCCCGGCCGGGGCCTCGCGCTCGAGGCTCCGGTAGACGGTCTCCAGCCACTGTCCGGTCGAGATGAAGCCCTGCCCCCAGGAGGACCACGCCTCCGGGAGGCCGGCCTCCCGGACCGCCTCGAGGCTCATCCCCCGCTCCATGCGGCGGCGGACGATGTCGGTGGTCTCGACCAGCATGTCGTGGAAGGCCCGCAGCCCGTCGACGTCGGTGAGCGGGCCGTGGCCGGGGATCACGTCCCAGCCCTCCGGGACCCTCTCGAGCACCTCGGCCACGTTCTCCGTGTAGCCCTGCACGCTCCCGCCGGTGGCCAGGTCCACGAACGGGAAGCGGCCGGCGAACATGTGGTCGCCCATGTGGACCACCCCGTCGTCCTCGAAGAAGACGACCGCGTCGCCGTCGGTGTGGCCCTCGGGGAAGTGCTCGACCCGGATCGGCCCGCCGTTGAGGTGGAGGGTGACCGAGGTGCCGAACGTCAGGACCGGCAGGGCCTCGTCGGGCTCCGGGGGGACGGTGTCGCCGCGGACCACCTGCCGACCGGCCAGCCGCCGGCGGACGTTCTCGTGGGCCACGATGGGGGCGTCCGGGCCGAAGGCCGAGTTGCCGCCCGTGTGGTCGCCGTGCCAGTGGGTGTTCAGCACGAACGCGATCCCGGAGCCGGGCAGCGTGTCCACGGCCGTCCGGATCTTCGGCGCCAGGGCCTCGAACTGGTCGTCCACCATCACCGCGCCGTCGGGGCCCGCCGACACGGCGATGTTGCCCCCCCGCCCCTCCAGCAGGTAGACGTCGCCGGAGACGTGGGTGACGTCGATCTCGACGTCCTCCATCTCCTCCTGGGCGGCGACCGGCGCGACGGCCGCCGCGGCCGCGGCCAGGGCCAGGACCAGCCCGAGCACGGCGGCCACGGCGGGCCGCGCGGGGGCGGAGACGGAGGCGAGAGCGGGCGCGTCGGGATCGTTCACGGCGACCTCCCGGGACGGGGTTCCTGGACGGCGAGCGGCGGAGGACGGGGCGGCCCCGCGGAGCCCGGCGCGCCTCGGCGTCGGCCCCGGCCCGACGGGCGACCGCCCCGACCG
Source organism: uncultured Gemmatimonadota bacterium (assembly GCA_964546375.1). GTDB lineage: Bacteria > Gemmatimonadota > Gemmatimonadetes > Palauibacterales > Palauibacteraceae > CAYVFM01. The sequence continues at coordinate 3 of CAZJJO010000141.1, read as the reverse complement.
TAC
>CAZJJO010000140.1:0-4209 GCA_964546375.1 uncultured Gemmatimonadota bacterium | reverse complement strand
CGCTGATCCCCGGAGGCCCGATGCTCCGCCGCAAGCTGGCGGCAGCGCTCCGTCGGGGCGCCCGTCGACTGGAATTCTCCCTGTCCGGGGCGGAGAGCCGACCCGCTCACGTCTTCCGGGGGTCGGAGACGACCCTCGAGCTGTACCTGGCAGGGCGGGGCGACCGGATGATCGGGCGGCAGATCGGTCAGGCCTTCGCTCGGCATCTCGAGCGGCGGGGCGATCCCGACCTGGGGCGGCTCGTCCTGAGCTGCGGAGGCTACGGATCGAGCCCGGTGCGGGGCGACGTCAACCTCTACTGGTGGTGGTCGTTCGGTCCGATGGACGACCAGCCGGGCCGGTGGCTGGACCACTACCTCGACGCGGTGGACGTGCCGCCGGACGTGATCCTCTGTCCCTCTCGACGGACGCTCGATGCGGCGCGGGAGGCCGGGTTCGAGGCCGTCCACCTGCCGCTGGGCGCGGGGCCCGACTTCCGTCCCCTCGGGCTCGAGCGGTCGGGTCTGGGCTACGCCGGAACCCCGGGCCACAAGCGCGACGCCGAACGGGAGCGGATTCTCGGACCCTGGCTGGGGAGCGGCGGGCTGGACTGGGTCTCCGACATCAAGACCCCGGCCGGGCTCAACCTCTGGTACAACACCAGGCTGGTGACCTTCGGCACGACGCTGCCGGGCCAGCGGGCGTGGGGGATGGTGAACAACCGGGTGTTCGAGGCGCTGGCCAGCGGCACCCCCCTCGTGTGCTCCCGCCACGACGGGATCGAGGAGACGCTCGGCTTCGAGTATCCGCTCCAGGCGGCTTCCGCCGAAGAGACGAGGGCCCTCGTGCGCCGGATCCGGGACCGTCCCGAGCCGGTGCTCGAGCGTTGCCGGGAATGGTCGCGGCGCGTCCGGGAGGAGCACAGCTACGAGCGCCGGCTCGCGACGCTGTTCGAGGCGCTCCGGGACCGGCCCCTTCCGTGAACGTCGCTTTCGTCCACCCCCGGGCGCCCGACGCCGAGGGCACGGGCGCGGCCCACAGCGCGACCCTCCTCGTCGACCTGCTGGGCGAGCTGGGGGCCGAGGTGACCGTCTACTGCCGTACGCCTCCGTCCGCCGACGCGGCCGGGCGGTACCGGTGCCGGACGCTCGACCTCGACGGCTTCCCCTACCACTCCGCCGCCCGGCTGAACGCCGAGCTCCGGGGCCGGGCCGAGGAGCTGGACGCCTTCGACGCGGTCCACAGCTACCTGCCCCGCTCCCTGCCGGCGATGGCCGAGCTCGGCCGGTGCACCTCGGCCGCCACGGTGGTGACGCTCAACGCCTACGGTGCCGTCTGTCCCAAGAACGACCTCCGCTACCTCGACCGGGAGCCGTGCCGCGAGAACGGTCCGCTCCGCTGCCTGCGCTGCTGCGCCGCCACGGCGGGCGGTCCGGACGGCGGCGGCGACCGGCTCCACCGGCTGATGGGCCGGGTGGGCAACCTGCTCCTGATCCGACGATCGCCGTCCCCCGGGCGGGGGGCGGGCGTCGACCGCTTCCACGCCCTCTCCGGTCACGTCCGGCGGGCCCACGCGGCGTTCGGGTACGCGTCCGATCACATCCATGTCGTCCCCAATATCCTCGACGAGAGGTTCCTGGTCGAACGGACCGGGGAATTCGAGCCGCCCTGGCGGCTGCTCTACGTCGGCGCGCTCGAGGCCCGCAAGGGGGTGCTCCTCCTGCCGGAGGTCCTCGAGCGGCTCGCGCGCCGGGACGACCTGCCGCCCTGCCGGATGACCGTCGTCGGCGAGGGCGGCGCCCGGGACCGTCTGCGGGCGGAGGCGGAGGACCGCGGCGTGGGCGACCGCCTGGAGCTGGCCGGAGCCGTCCCCCACCGCGATCTGCCCGGCGTCTACGCGGCCCACGACCTGTTCCTCTACCCGGGGCTGTGGGACGAGCCGTTCGGCCGCGTGCTGCTGGAGGCGCTGGCCGCCGGGACGCCCGTCGTCGGCACCGACGTCGGGGCGGTGGCCGAGATCGTCGGCGACGGGGGCGTCGTCGTCGACCCGTCGGCCGGGGCGCTGGCCGCGGCGGCGGCCGAGGCGCTCGAGCCCTCCCGGCTGGCGGCCCGCTCGCGGGCGGCCCGGGAGGCGGCCCGCCGCTTCGCGCCCGAGGCCGTCGCTCCGGCCCTGCGGCGCCTCTACCGGGGGCTCGACGGGGGCGGGGAGCCGTGACCGACGCCCCGCGCGTGCTCCACCTCGTCAACGGGACCGGCCCGACCACGGTGCCGGCCCGGCTCGCCGACCGCCAGCGCGAAGGGGCGGCCGAGGTGACGACGGCGAGCTGGTACGGGGCCCGCCGGCCGGCCGCCGGGGACGGGACGGAGGGGCTGGGAGCCGCCCGATGGTGCGACGTCGGGGCCTGGCGCCGCCTGCGCGGCCTGCTCGCGGACCGGTGCCCCGACGTGCTCCACCTCCACCACACCGCCTCGGCCGCCGCCGGCGCGCTGGCCGCCGGGGGGAGGGGAGGGCCGGTGGTGGTCAAGACCGAGCACGGGGACCGGGCGCGGAAGGGGCCGGGCCAGTCGGCGCTCGACCTGCTCACGATGGCCCGGGCCGACGCCGTGGTGGCCAACTCCGACGCCACCCTGCGCTCGTTCCGACCGTGGGAGCGGTGGGTCACCCGGGGCAGGCGGACCCGGATCCACAACGGGGTGGACCTGGCCGCGATCGGCTCGGCCCGGGACCGCGCCCCGCCCGGCGACGGTGCGCCCGACGGGGAGCCGGTCGTCCTCTGCGTCGCCCGGCTGGTGGACGGGAAGAACCACGCGCGGCTGCTCGACGCGACCCGCCGGCTGGTGGAGGACCGCGGGACGCCGGTGCGGCTGACGCTGGTCGGCGACGGGCCGATCCGGTCGAGCCTCGAGGCACGGGCGTCGGAGCTGGGGCTGGCGGACCGGGTGACGTTCACGGGGGAGATCGACCGCGCGGAGGTCTACGCGCGGCTGTGGGCCGCCGACCTCTTCGTCCTCCCGTCGCTGTCGGAGGGCTTCTGCAACGCCGCCGCGGAGGCGATGGCGGCGGGCCTGCCGGTGGTGGCGTCCGACGTCCCCGCGCTCCGGGAGGTGGTCGGCGAGGCCGGCCGCTACTGCGACCCGCGCTCGCCGCGGGACATCGCCGACGCCATGGCCGACGTCCTCTCGCGGCCGGCGGAGGAGCGGCGGAGGACGGGGACGGCCCTGCGGGAGCGGGCGGAGGCGCGCTTCTCGCTGGACCGGTCGGCCGGCACCTACCTGGCGCTCTACCGCGAGCTGCTGGAGGGCCGGCCGGGGGGCGGCCGATGAGCCCGGCCGCCGCGGATCCCGGGGCCGGCGCCGCGGGCGGCGCGGCCGGAGGCGACGGGCCGAAGGTGCTCTTCCTGATGGGCTACGGCCGGAGCGGGTCGACCTTCTTCGACGTCCTGCTGAACAACGCCGCCGCCGTCACCGGCCTCGGGGCGCTCGGCCACTGGTGGACCTGGCTCGCCGAGGGCCGGCCCTGCGCCTGCGGCGAGCCCCTGCCGGACTGTCCCTTCTGGGGCGAGGTCGTCGCCGGCCTGGAGGGCCGGCTCTCGAACCGGGGCCCGGCCGGCTGGAACGAGGTCCAGGAGGCCGTCGAGCGGCGCTCGCGCCTGCCGCGCCTGCTGGCCGGCCGCCTGCCCGACGGGCTGCTGGCCCGCTACCGGGAGGGGGTCGGGGGCCTGCTGGCCGAGATCGGGGTCCGGACCGACGGCCCCGCCGTGGTCGACTCCTCGGGCAGCGGCGCCCGCAGCACCGGCCGCGCCTACGCGCTGGCCCGGCACACCGGCGCCGACGTCCGGGTGATCCACCTGGTGCGGGACGGGCGGGCGGTGGCCTGGTCCGTCCTGAAGCGGGCCGGCAGCCCCGAGCGGCCGGAGGTGCGGTGGCCCCGGCCGCTCAAGGCGGCCCGCGCCGGGGCGGCCTGGACGGCGGCGAACCTGGCCTGCGAGTGGATCCGCCGCCGGCTCGGTCCCGACCGCGTGCTCCGGGTCCGCTACGAGGACCTGGCCACTGGGCCCGCCGCCGAGCTGCGGCGGGTGGGCGCCTTCGCCGGGCTGGAGCTGGACGATTTGATCGCGAAGGTGGAGGCCGACGCGCCGCTGGCGGTGGGCCACAACGTGGCCGGCAACCGCCTGCGGTTCCGCGACGAGATCCGGATCCGGCCCGACTTCTCCTGGCGGGAGGCGATGC
>CAZJJO010000139.1:0-4220 GCA_964546375.1 uncultured Gemmatimonadota bacterium | reverse complement strand
TCTCGGGCACCGTGGCCGACAACATCCGCTACGCCGAGCCCGACGCCCCGGACGAGGCGGTCCGGCGGGCGGCCCGCATGGCCAACGCCCACGCCTTCGTCCGGCGGCTGCCCGACGGCTACGCGACCGAGATCGGCGAGCGGGGGGTGCGGCTCTCCGGCGGCCAGAAGCAGCGGGTGGCCATCGCCCGCGCCATCCTGGCCGACGCCCGGGTGCTGCTGCTGGACGAGGCGACCTCGGACCTGGACAGCGAATCGGAGGCGGTGATCCAGGACGCCCTCGACGGGCTCTTCGCCCGCGGCGAGCGGCTCACCTCGGTGGTCATCGCCCATCGGCTGAGCACGATCGAGGACGCGGACCGGATCTTCGTGCTGGAGGACGGGCGGCTGGTCGAGTCGGGCACGCACGACGAGCTGCTGGCGCGGGAGGGCCGCTACGCGGAGCTGTGGGCCCTCCAGCGGCGCGACCGGGCGCCCACCCTCGACCGCCCGGACGCCGGCGGGTCGGTCGACGTCGCCGAGGACCCCCGCTCGCTCTAGCGAGGATCGGGAGCGCCGTGGCCGTCCTCGTCGGTCTCCTGCTCGCCCTCGTGCCGGCCCCGGCGGCGGGCCAGGCGACGGAGGCCTGGACCGTCTCGCCCGAGCCGCTCCTGGAGCTGGGGGCCGTGGAGGGCGATCCCGACCACGTCTTCGGGTCGGTCCGGTCGGCGCGCTTGCTGCCGGACGGTCGGGTCGTGGTGGCCGACCGGGACGGCCGCTCGATCCGCGTCTTCGGCCGGAACGGGGATCTGGCGGCCGCGATGGGGGGCGAGGGCGACGGGCCGGGGGAGTTCCGGGCCCTGGCCGCCATGTGGGTCGTGCCGCCCGACACGATCCAGGCGCTGGACCCGGCGCGGCCGGGCGTGACCACGTTCCTGGCCGACGGGACGCTGGTCGGGACGACCCGCCTCGAGGCGACCCCGCCCGGGGACGCCCGCGGCTTCCCGGACGTGGCCGCGGGCCGGTTCTCGGGCGGCGACCTCACGCTCGGCTGGACCGTCGGCCGGGTCTCTTCCGAGCCGCGGCGGACGACCGACCGCATCGTCCTGGGGCGCTTCGGCCCCGACGGGGCCTTCGAGGGCCTGCTGGGCGAGGGGACGGGGCTGGAGCGGTACCGGGGCTCCCCCGTCGTCTTCAGCCCCTACCCGCACGCGGCGGTCCTGCGCGATTCCGTCTACTTCACGGACGGCGACGCGGCCGAGGTGGACGTGCTCGGCCCGCGGGGCGGCGGCGTCGTCCGCACCCTGGAGCTCCCGCTCGCCCCCGGCGACGCCGCCCGCGGCTGGTCCCGGCTGGCCGAGGCGCTCCGGGCCGGGGGGGAGGCCGACCGCCTCGGTCGGCTCCGCCCGCGCCGACGACGCGAGCGGACCCCGGCGATCGCCGGCCTGCTCGCCGACGACCGCGGCCTCCTCTGGGTCAAGGCCTACGATCCCGCCGCCGACGGGGTCTACGTGGAGGGGCCCCCGCCGGGACCGGGGGGCGTGTGGCGGGTCGTCACCCCCCGCGGGGAGACCGTGGCGGAGGTGAGCGTGCCGGACGGGGTCGTCCCCCTGGACCTCCGGGGCGACCGTCTCCTGGGCCTGACGCGGGACCGGCTGGACGTCGAGCGCCTGGTCGTCCACGCCATCGACCGGTAGCCGGCCGCCCGGCCCGGGGCGCCGGCGTCCTGCCGACCGGGAGCTCCGGGGGCGCCGACCGGCCTCGATCGGGCTCGCGGGGAGGCCGCGGTCGGGCGGGAGGGCCGCGGGGCGGGGTTGCGCGGGACGGGCCGCCTCTCTACGCTGGTAAAAATACTTTTTCGGGCGTGTAGCGGGCCGGCCGTCCCGGCCGCGTCGGATGGCCGGACGACGGCGACGGGTCCTCCGCGAGGCCCGCGCGCCGTGCTTCCCTCCGAACCAGGAAAGGCCTCCCCATGCCCCGACCGTCGCTTCCCGCCGCCCGCGTCTCCCGCCGCCCGGACTCCGTGGCCGGCCCGCCGACGGCGCCGTCGCCCGCGGCGGTCCCGGTCCTCGGGTTGGCCCTCCTGCTGGCGTCGGTCGCCGCCCTGTCGGCGCAGGAGTCGGCCGCCGACCGGGCTTTCCGCGACGCCCTGGACGAGCCGCCGCCCGGGTGGGAGGGGCCGGTCTTCGAGCTGAGCGACGACTATCCCGAGGAGCACCCCGGCGAGTGCCCGGAGGCCGTCTGCACCTGGCTGGCCCTGGACGTCGACTTCTCGGCCGACCTCGAGGGCCCGCCGCCGACCTGGAAGGACACGGTGTGGGCGGAGTACATCGGCCGGGTCCTCGACTACGTGAAGGAGGGCCAGGGCCCGGACCTCGACGGCCCGGAGGGCTTCCGGGTGAAGGTGGACGGCGAGACCCGCTGGTTCCACGTGCCCTGGATGGCCTACGACGAGACCACCGGCCGGGAGTTCGTCCACGGCACCACCAACGAGCGGACCGCCCACCTGGGCGACCTGGTGGGTCCCCAGGGCGGGGTCGGCACCAGCCTGATCGCCGGCGAGCGCCGGTGCGAGGAGGAGTTCCCGCACGGGTTCGAGACCTGGGCGGTGGGCGTCTACAACCCCTGGGGCGGATGGTCGCTGGGCCGGGCCTGGCCGCGGACGGGCCCCGACGCGGGCGAGCCCCGGGTCGGCGAGCACCTGGGCCGGCCGATGCCCGAGGGGCTGCCGTTCCCGGAGGGGACGGTGGTGGCCAAGTTCCTGACCACCAACGCGCCGCCGCGCTGCGTGCCCTTCCTGGAGGGCGCGCCGGAGTGGCGGGTGCACCGCCACAGCGTGGACCCCGAGACCGGGGCGTACCGGTGTGAGCGGGAGGTCCAGACCTCCCGGCTGGTGCAGGTGGACGTGGCGGTGGTGGACAGCCGGTCGCCCACCCGCTGGGTGTACGGGACCTTCGCCTACGACGGCACCGTGGAGTCGGACGACGTCTGGGACCGGCTGGTCCCGGTGGGCCTGCAGTGGGGCTCGGACCCGTGGACCTTCCCGGCCGTCCCCTCCGACGAGAGCGTCCCGGCCCGCCAGAGCGTCCTCAACACCGGCCTCGACATCTACGAGCACTTCGGCTGCAACGGCCGGCTGGCCGGCCCCGTGGACAACGCGAAGTCCTCCTGCCTCTCCTGCCACGGATCGAGCTTCGCGGCCCCGGCCGGGACCGAGTCGGTGATGGGCGTGAACGTGCCGCCGTCCTTCGGCTTCGAGGGCGTCTGCAGCCAGTACTCGGCGGAGAACGCCCGCTACTTCCAGAACACGGTGGCGCCCCAGGGCTACCCGGGCGGCCAGTACCCGGGCACGCTGAACCTGGACACCTCGCTGCAGATGTGGGTCGCCTTCCAGCAGTACGGGATCTACGCCACCGAGGGCGAGCCGAAGGCCTGCACGAACCCGAACCAGTTCTGACGTCGGCCGAGCCCGCGCGAAGGAGACGACGATGACGGACGAGGAGGAGAGGGTGCCGGAGGAACCGGCCTCGGAGGCGCAGGCCCCGGGGACGCCGGGCGGAGGGGAGCCGGCGGGGGGCGGGGACGGTCGTGAGCTCAGCCGCCGGGGCTTCCTGGCGATGGGCGGGGCGGCGGTCGCCGAGGCGGGGCTGCTGCGGTCCGGGCCGCTGGTCGGCGAAGACGCGGGCTCCGGCGAGGGCGGGGCCGCCGCCGAGGCCCTCCGGGCCGCCGACCGCCCGCCGGCGGTGTCCGGGGGACGGCGCCGGGAGATCGAGCTGACGGCCGGCTGGACGGAGCGGGAGATCGACGGCCGGCGGGTCCGCCTGCGGACCTACGACGGGCAGGTGCCGGGACCCCTGCTGGAGATCGGACGGGGCGAGGAGCTGCGCGTGACGCTCCGCAACGAGCTCACCCCCTACGACTCCAGCGACTGGACCGGCGACCGCAACGTCCCCCACCGGCTGAACACCACCAACGTCCACCTCCACGGGCTCGAGATCGTGCCCCACCTGTTCGACCCGGTGGGCACCTCGGACCCGCTGGCCGAGATGATCGCGATCGGGCCGGGCGAGCACCTCGACTACCGCCTCCGCATCCCCGACGACCAGCCCGACGGCCTCTTCTGGTACCATCCGCATCACCACGGGTCGACGGCGGTGCAGGCGGTGAGCGGCATGGCCGGCGGGCTGGTGGTCCGCGGGCCCGTCGACGAGGTCCCCGAGATCCGGGAGGCCCGGGAGATCC
>CAZJJO010000138.1:0-4312 GCA_964546375.1 uncultured Gemmatimonadota bacterium | reverse complement strand
ACGATGACGAAGCCCGAGATCAGGAAGCCCGCCACCACGTCCTTCCAGATCATCGACCACTCCTTCCGGTACCGGTTGCCCAGCCGGTACCAGCCGCTCCGGGAGAAGACGACGTCGCGCCAGCCCCCGCGGCCGGCCCGCTCCTGCTCGAAGGTCTCCCGGCAGCCCGCCGAGCAGAACTGCAGCGTGCGGCCGTCCACCTCCAGGGTGTGGTCCTCCGAGCCCTCCATCCCGCAGACGGGGTCGTCGCCGTCGCCCTTCCGCCGGTCCGCCTCGGCCAGCCGCTCCCGGGCCGCCTCGAAGAGTTCTTCCGGCAGCGTGAGCCGAACCACCAGCGCCATGATCAGGATCAGGACCAGCCCGCCGAGGATCTCGGCCGCCAGGAACTCCCAGCCGAACAGGATGAGGATCATCAGGCCCAGCTCGACGATCAGGTTCGTCGAGGCGAACATGAAGGCCAGCGTGTTCACCGCGTGCGCGCCCTTCCTGAACAGCCCCCTGGCGATGGCCGCCGCCCCGAAGCTGCACCCGCTGCTGGCCGCCCCGAAGGCGGTGGCCTTCGCCAGCGCGGGCAGGTCCGGCTCGCCCAGCAGGCCGGCGATCCGCTCCTTGGAGACGTAGACCTGCACCCAGCTGGTGATCACCAGCCCCATGATGATCGCCCACCCGGCCGTCCACAGGAAGCCGGTGCCGATCCTCAGGGCCTCGAGGAGACTGTGGAAGAGCGCGGTCACGGCGATCCGCCTCGTGGCGCGAACGGGGCTGTGGACGGCGTCCGGAAAGCGTGGTCCGCTCCGCCGGCCGCCTGCGGCGTCCGACTCGGGACGGTTATCATACAGGGCGGCGGGAGGGCCGGGCAGGCCACCGCGCGGCAGGACGCTGCCGCGCGACCGGGCTCCGGGCCCCGTACGGTGCCCGCCCGCCCGGATCCGAACGTCGAGGGATGGGGTCGGGAGCGGGACCGGCCGAAGGCAGCGAGGGGGGAGCGAGGTGACGGGAGACCACGGGGAACACGGCGGCCACCGGGCCCACCACGCCCGCATGGTGGCCGACTTCCGGCGCCGGTTCTGGGTCTCGCTGGCCCTCACCGTCCCGATCCTCCTGCTCGCCCCGCTGATCCAGGGCTGGCTGGGGCTGGAGGAGGCTCTCCGCTTCCCCGGCGACCGCCTCGTGCAGTTCGTGCTCTCCTCCGCCGTCTTCCTCTACGGGGGCTGGCCCTTCCTGACGGGACTGGTGGACGAGCTGGGCGACCGGCGGCCGGGGATGATGACGCTCGTGGCCCTGGCCATCGGCGTGGCCTACGGGTACAGCTCGGCGGTCACCTTCGGGGTCCCGGGAGAGATCTTCTTCTGGGAGCTGGCCACCCTGGTGGACGTGATGCTCCTGGGCCACTGGATCGAGATGCGCTCGGTGATGGGCGCCTCCCGGGCCCTGGAGAAGCTGGTGGAGCTGATGCCGGCCGAGGCGCACCGCCTGCGGGAGGACGGCTCCACCGAGGACGTCCCGCTGGAGGAGCTCCGGCCCGGCGACCGGGTGCTGGTCAAGCCCGGCGAGAAGGTGCCCACCGACGGCGAGATCGTCGAGGGCCGCTCGTCGCTGAACGAGGCGATGCTCACCGGCGAGAGCCGACCCGTGGAGAAGGGCGAGAGCGACCGGGTCATCGGCGGGTCGGTGAACGGCGAGGCGGCGATCGCGGTCGAGGTCCGGAAGACCGGGGACGAGACGTACCTGTCCCAGGTCGTCGAGCTGGTGCGGGCGGCCCAGCGGACGCGGTCCCGCACCCAGGACCTGGCCGACCGGGCGGCGATGTGGCTCACGGTGATCGCCCTGGTCGCCGGCGGAGCGACGCTGACCGCGTGGCTGGGCGCGGGCCATGCCTTCTCCTTCGCCCTGGAGCGGATGGTCACCGTGATGGTGATCACCTGCCCCCACGCCCTGGGACTCGCCATCCCGCTGGTGGTGGCGGTATCGACGGCGATCTCGGCCCGGGAGGGGCTTCTCGTGCGGGACCGCTCCGCCTTCGAGCGGGCCCGGGAGCTGGACGCGGTGGTCTTCGACAAGACGGGGACGCTGACCGAGGGCCGCTTCGGGGTGGCCGACGTGGTGCCGCTGGCGCGGGGCTCGGCCGATCCCCTTCCCGAGGAGGAGATCCTGCGGCTGGCGGCGTCGCTGGAGTCCCGCTCCGAGCATCCCATCGCCGCCGGCATCGTGCGGGGCGCCGAGGAGCGCGGCGTCGCCTTCGGCGCCCCCGAGGGCTTCGAGGCGATCCCCGGCAAGGGGGCCCGGGCGCGGGTCGACGGCCGGGAGGTGGCCGTCGTCAGCCCCGGCTACCTCGAGGAGCACGGGCTCGAGGTCGAGGACGGGCGGGTGGACGAGCTGGCCGCCCAGGGCAAGACCGTCGTCCACCTGCTCGTCGACGGCGAGCCCGTCGGCGCCCTGGCCCTGGCCGACGTGATCCGGCCCGAGTCCCGGGAGGCGGTGGACCGGCTGAAGGAGATGGGGATCAGGGTCGTGATGCTCACCGGCGACGCCGAGGAGGTGGCCCGCTGGGTGGCCGACGAGCTGGGGCTGGACGAGTACTTCGCCGAGGTGCTCCCCGACGAGAAGTCGGCCCGGATCCGCGAGCTGCGGGAGCGCGGATGGAAGGTGGCCATGACGGGCGACGGGGTGAACGACGCCCCGGCGCTGGTGGAGGCCGACGTGGGCATCGCCATCGGCGCCGGCACGGACGTGGCCATCGAGTCGGCCGACATCGTGCTGGTGAAGTCCGATCCGCGGGACGTGACCGAGCTGGTGGACCTGGCCCGGGCCACCTACCGGAAGATGCTGCAGAACCTGGCCTGGGCCACCGGCTACAACGTCGTGGCCATCCCCCTGGCGGCGGGGGTGCTCGTCGGAGCCGGGATCCTGCTGTCGCCGGCGGTGGGGGCGGCGCTGATGTCGGTCTCGACCGTGATCGTCGCGGTCAACGCGCGTCTGCTGGGTCGGGGGCGGTCCTCGCGGGGAGCCGGCTCGCCGGCCGCCGCGTAGACGCCGACTGTCGGGGGAGGCCGGCGACGGGCGGTCCCGCGCACCCGGGAGCCCGCACCGGCGGCGGAGACCTCCGCAATCGAGTCGACGGACGTGACGCATCAGGCGGGAGGTTCCATGCGCGACAGACCCATCCGGAGCGGCGGGCTCGTGGTGACCGTGGCCCTGGTCTTCCTGGGGGCCGCCCCGGCGGCCGCGGGCGGCCAGGTCGCCCCCGGGGACTCGGTGGACGCCGCGGCCGTGAAGGCCGCCGTCGGCGCGTTCCACGACGCCCTCGCCGCCGGCGACTCGGCCCGCGCCCTCGAGCTGCTGCATCCGGACGTCCGGGTCTTCGAGGGCGGCCACGCGGAGACCCTGGCCCAGTACCGGAGCGGCCACCTGGCAGCGGACATGACGTTCTCGGCCGCCGTGGAGCGGCAGGTCCTCGAGGAGCGGGTGTTCGGGGGAGGCGGGCGCGCCGTCTACCTCAGCGAGTACCGGATGGCCGGCACCTTCCGGGGCGAGGAGGTGGACGCCCGCGGGGCGGAGACGATCGTGCTCCTCCGTACGCCGGCCGGCTGGCGGATCCGCCACATCCACTGGTCGAGCCGGTGAGCCGGGGGGCGCCGCGCCCCCGGCGCCCGGTCAATCAGCCCACACGGAGGCCTTCGTCGCCCACTCGCTGTCGGGGTAGCGCTCCTCGAGGGCCCCGGCGGTGGCGCCGAGCGCCGACGCGTCGTCCCGGCCCTGGTAGCGGGCGACGCCCGCCCAGTAGAGCGCCTCGGGGGCGGCCACCGAGTCCGGGCGCTCGTCGGCCACCTGGCGGAAGAGCTCCTCGGCCTCCTCCCAGCGCTTCCGGCCGACCGCCCGGTGGGCGAGGCCCAGGCTCAGCCGGGCGAGGAAGTCGTCGCCGGGGAGGTAGCCCACGAAGCGGTCGTGCTCCTCGCCGTCCGGGTCCAGCACCGCCAGCGTCGGGGTCCAGACCGCGCCGAAGCGGTCGAACTCCCGGGGCTGCTCGGCGATGTGGATCTTGACGGGCACGAAGTGCTCGGTGACGAAGTCCTCGACGTCCTCCCGTGCGTACACCTCGGCGTCCAGCCGAGCGCACCCGCCTCAATCGGGGGCGGCGTTGAAGTCGAACAGGGCCGGCCGGTCCGAGCTCCGCGCCTCCTCCAGCGCCTCGTCGGCGTCCTTCCGCCACTCGATGCTCACGATCGCCTCCCGTGCTCGCCGTTCCGGATTCGTTGCGACACCGCGCCGCGGGGCCTCCATCGGGTCGCATCGCGCGTGCCAGCCTCCGGCC
>CAZJJO010000137.1:0-4347 GCA_964546375.1 uncultured Gemmatimonadota bacterium | reverse complement strand
CCGAGGCCCCGGCGGACTCGCTGCTGCGGCGCGGCGACCGGGCCGCGGCCGCCGGCCACCACACCCTGGCCTACGCGGCCTACTCGGCCGCCGTCGACGCCGGCGGCGGGTACGGGGCGCTGTGGCGGGCGTCCCGCGCCGCCACCGACGTCGGCCAGGACGCCGGCGAGGACGCCGCCGATGCCTGGTACGAGCGGGCCGAATCGTACGCCCGGGAGGCGGTCGAGGCGAACCCGGACGCGCCGGAGGGCCACCTCGAGCTGGCCCGGGCCCTGGGCCTGGTGGCCCTGGACGCCGGCCCCCGGGAGCGGGTGCGCATGTCCGAGGAGATCCGCGCCGAGGCCCGGGCCGCCATCGAGGCCGACAGCTCCTACGCCGGCGGCTGGCACGTGCTGGGCCGGTGGCACAAGGGCGTCATGGAGCTGAGCGGGATCGCCCGGATGTTCGCCCGGACGTTCCTCGGCGGGGAGGTGCTGGGGGAGGCGAGCTGGGAGAACGCCGAGCGCTTCCTCGCCCGCGCGGCCGAGCTGGAGGAGGGCCGCATCCTCCACCACCTGGAGCTGGGCAAGGTCTACCGGGAGAACGAGAAGCCGGAGGCCGCCCGCCGCGAGCTGGAGAAGGTCGCCGACCTCCCGCCGGCCGACTTCCACGACTGCCGGTACAGGGCCGAGGCGCGACGGCTGCTGGACGAGATGGGGGGCTGAGCCCCTCCGGTCCGACCGGCTCCCCCCCTCCGGCGAGCCGGTCCGGCCGCGATCCCCCGGTCCCGCGGCGGGCCCCCGCTCGGGGCCGGCCGCTCCGGGGAGGCGCCCGCTCAGAGCTCCAGGCGGCTCCGGCCCTCCTCCAGCTTCTCCCGCACCCGGTCGCCCTTCCGCTCGGCGGTCCTGCGCGCCTCGTCCGCGGCCTCGCGGGCGTCGTCGACGGCGTGCTCCAGGCTCTCGCCGGCCCGGTCGCCGATCTCCTCGGCGGTGCGCCGCAGGCGTCGGCGGGTCCGGCGGCCGCTGCTCGGCGCGAACAGCAGGGCCGTGCCGGCCCCGATCAGTCCTCCCAGGATCGCGCCCGCGGTGAACGCGACGATCTTGCCCTCGTCCTGTGCAGCCATGGTTCCCTCCATCGGTGTCGCTCGTGAGCCGGGCCCCGCACGGTGCCGCCGGGAGCCCTCCGGGCCGCCGGCCGACGCCGGCACCGCCCGTCCTGGCGCGTCCGTCCCCGGCGCCCTGCCGGGTCCGGACGTCGCACCGGAAACGAAGTGCAACCGCCGTGCCGTCCCGGGCCGCGGGAGGGACGGAGGATCCGGCCGGGGGCGCCGGCCCGCGGCCGCCGGCACGGTTGTAGGCCCGCCGCGCCGGCTCTAGCTTCGCGGTGCCGCCGCGCCCCCGCGGCTCCGCCCGGCGGCCCCGACCGTCGCGGGCCCGCGATCGGGAGCCGTGAGCCGCCCCTTCCGGCCAGGAGCAGCGCGTGACCGAAGACCCCGCCGCCGTCCGCCTCCCCCCCCGGTTCCTCGCCTCCCTCTCCCGGCGCTGCGGTCGGGCCGGCCCGGAGGCCGAGTCCGCCCTGCGGGAGTCGGGACGGGAGCTCGGCGAGCGGCTGGTCCGGGAGCTGCCGGAGCGGCACGACCCGGCCCGGGCGGCCCCGGGAGCGTTCTGGGAGGCCGTCGCCGGGCTCCTGTCCGAGCGCGGGCTCGGCGACCTGGAGGTGGAGCTCCGGACCTCCTCGCTGGCGGAGCTCCGGCTGACCGGGGGGCCCGAGGCGTCGGCCGACGGGGCGGACGGCGACGACCGCCGCGGCTGTCCGCTCACCACCGGCCTGCTGGCCGGCCTCCTGACCGCCGCCGCCGACGCCCCCGTGGGCGTGCTCGAGGTGGCCTGCGGGGCCGACGGCGGGGCGGGCTGCCGCTGGCTGGCCGGGCCGGCCTCGTCGCTGGAGGAGGTCCGGGACCGCCTGGCGGAGGGCGCCTCCGTCCGGGAGGCGCTGGGGGCGTCCTGAGCGCTCCGGACGGGCGGGTCGTCGGGCTGGACTGGGGGCGCCGCCGCATCGGCGTGGCGGTCTCCGACCCCACGGCCACCATCGCCTCCCCCCACGGGGTCGTCCGCCACGACGGCGATCCCGAGCGGCCGCCCGACGAGCTGACCGCGCTGATGGCCGAGCTGTCGCCGGCCCGGATCGTGGTCGGGATGCCCCGGCACATGGACGGGTCCGAGGGGGAGATGGCCGCCGAGTGCCGCGCCTTCGCCTCGGCCCTGGGCGAGGCCACCGGCGTGCCGGTCGAGACCTGGGACGAGCGCCTCAGCTCGGAGGCCGCCCGGCGGACCCTGGTCGAGACGGGGGTCCCCCGCGGCAAGCGGCGCGAGAAGGGCCGCGTCGACGCCATGGCCGCCACGCTGGTCCTCAAGGCCTGGCTGGCCTCCCGGTCCGGATGAGCCCGTCCGGCCGCCCCCCCCCGGCCCCGGGACGGCCCGTGCTCGGGATCGGCGCGGCGCTGGCGGCCGCCGTCCTCCTGGGCGCGGCGGTCGTGGGCGAGGCCTGCGCCCCCGGTCCCCCGGACGGGGCGCCGCGGACGGGGGCTCCGGACTCGGTCTCCGTCCGGATCCCGCCGGGGGCCAGCACCATGGAGGTGGCCCGTCGGCTCCGGGCGGCCGGGCTCGTGGACCGTCCGCGGCTGTTCGCCCTCTACGTGGGCCTCCACGGCGCGGAGGGCAGGCTGAAGGCCGGGCGCTACCGGCTGGACCCGGACGCCGGGTGGGGCGGCTTCGTGTCGGCCCTGGAGCGGGGCGCCGTGGAGACGGTGGCCGTCACGATCCCGGAGGGCTTCACGCTGCGGGAGATCGCGCCCCGGATCGCGGAGCTGGCCGGGGTGTCCGCCGACTCCGTCCGGGCGCTGGCCCGGGACAGCGCCTTCGTCGACCGGCTCGGGGTGCCCGGCCCGACGCTCGAGGGCTACCTGTTCCCGGAGACCTATCGCTTCGCCGAGGGGGCCGATCCGCGGCGGGCCCTGGCCGCGATGGCGCGCCGGTACCGGTCCTTCTGGACGTCCGAGCGGCGCGCCCGCGCCGACTCGATGGGGCTGACCGAGCGGGAGGTCGTGACGCTGGCCAGCATCGTGGAGGCCGAGGCCCGGTGGGACCGGGAACGGCCGGTCATCGCGGCCGTCTACCTGAACCGGATCGAGCGCGGGATGCTCCTGCAGGCCGACCCCACCGTCCAGTACGCCCTCGACGAGCCGGTGCCCCGCCTCTTCTACGGCCACATCCGGCGGGTGTCCGACGATCCCTACAACACCTACACGAACCCCGGCCTCCCGCCGGGGCCCATCGGCTCGCCGGGGGAGGCGTCCCTCCGGGCGGTCCTCCGTCCCGCCGACGTCCCCTACCTCTACTTCGTGGCCCGGCCCGACGGCACCCACGTCTTCAGCCGCACCCTCTCGGAGCACAACCGGGCCCGCGACCGGATCCGCCGGGGCGAGCCCGCCCCCTCCGGGGAACGGTCCGGCCGGGAGGACACCTCCGGGGCCGGGGAGCCCGCCGGTGAGGGGCGGCGGGAGGGACCGTGAGCCGCCCGCCGGACGGGCCGACCGCGAACGAACCGGCCGGGAGCGGGGAGCCGGGGGACGCCCCGCCGCTGGCCGACCGGCTCCGCCTGATGGTGCTCACCCGTCCCGACCCGGCGGCCGGCCCTCTTCCCGACGTCGTCGACGCGTGCCTGGAGGCGGGGGCCACCGCCCTCCAGCTCCGCCACGAGGGGGCGGCCGGCGAGGCGCTGTTCCGGGAGGCGCGGGAGCTGCGCCCCGTCGCCCGCCGGCACGGCGCCCTCTTCCTGGTGAACGACCGGATCGACGTCGCGCTGGCCGCCGGCGCCGACGGCGCCCACCTGGGGCCGGAGGACCTGCCCCTGGCCGCGGCCCGGGACGCCGTGCCCGACGACTTCGTGCTCGGCTTCTCGACCGACGAGCCCGAGCGCGCCCGGCGGGCGGCCGAGGAGGGCGCCGACTACCTGGGCGTCGGGGCCGTCTACGGCACCCGGTCGAAGGAGGGGCTCGAGGACGAGGCCGTCGGCCCGGAGCGGGTGGGCGAGGTGCTGGAGGCCGCCGGGCTGCCGGGGGTCGGGATCGGCGGGATCACCCCGGACAACGCCGGGCCGGTCTACCGGGCCGGCGCGGGGGTGGCCGTCCTGGGCGCCGTGATGGACGCGCCGGAGCCGGCCGCCGTGGTCCGCCGGCTGCTGGACGCCGCCCGGAGGGGGCGCCGGGGCGGCGCGTGACAAAAAAAGAGCCCCTCCCGTGGGGGGAGGGGCTCGGGGTGGGGGTGCCGGCGGCGACCTACTCTCCCGGGGCGTCTCCGCCCGAGTACC
>CAZJJO010000136.1:0-4422 GCA_964546375.1 uncultured Gemmatimonadota bacterium | reverse complement strand
GGGCGACGACCCGACCCGGCGGGTCCGGCCCGTGGACGAGGGCGAGCTGGCCTGGCTCGCGGCCGGCTGGCGCCGTCCCCTGGGGCGCGCGGCGGGGGCCGACTGGTCGCTGGACCTGGAGGGCGAGGCCGCGGCCGACGGCGTCGGCGACTTCGGCTTCACCCGCCTGGCGGCCCGGCTGCGGGCCCGCTCCGGGCCCGCGCTCGCCCCCTGGGGCTGGCGGCTGGACGGCGCGGCCGGGATACTGGGGGGCGAGCCCCCGCCCCAGCGGCTGCTCCTGCTGGGGGGACGGGGCACCGTGCCCGGCTACGCCTTCCGGCGCTGGGGCGGCGACCGGGCCGCCTGGCTGCGACTGGAGGCCTCCCGCGAGCTGGCGGGTCCCTGGATCTCGGCCCGGGCCGTGGCCGCCGTCGGATGGGCCGCCCTGGCCGGCCCCGGCCTCCCGGCGGCCGCCCGCTTCGGCGGGGCCCGGGAGGGCGCCCTGGCGGGCACGGCCGGCGTCCGGCCCGCGGCCGGCGTCGGGGTCGGCCTGCTGGACGGCCTGGTCCGGGTGGACCTGGTGCGCGGCCTGGACGGCGGCCGGTGGGAGTGGGCGGTGGGCGTGGACCCGCGAATCCGGGAGGTGCTGTAGCGTGCGGACCGAGGCCGAGGGCCGGGGTCGCCGCCCCGCCGAGGGCTTCACCCTGCTGGAGCTGATGATCGTGACGGTGATCATCGGCATCCTGGCGGCCATCGGGGCCGAGGCCTACGGCGGGCTCAAGCGGAAGGCCGCGGCCTCGACGGTGCTGGCCGACATCAGGAAGGTCCCGGCCGCCGTGGAGACCCACCGCGCCGGCCACGCCGACCTGCCCTCGGACCTGGAGGAGCTGACCGCCGCCGGCTTCCGGACCAGCCAGGGCGTCTGCGTGACGGACCTCGCGGTCGACCAGGAGGAGGGCGACCTCGAGATCCGCCTCCGGCACCGGGACTACGGCATCCACTACCGGTGGGACTACCCGGACGAGGCGAACCCCGAGCAGGACGCCGGGTCCGACGAGGGATGCCTGGAGGACGAGGAGGAGGGGGAGGACGACGGAGGCTGGTGGCCCCCGAGCTGGTGGCCCTGGTGAGGAGCGTCCCCGTCAGTCGGGCTTGCAGTCGTACCAGGTGTCGCCCACGCCGACGTCGACGGTGAGGGGGACGTCCAGCTCCATCGCCCCCTCCATCTCCCCGCGCACCACGGGGAGGACCCCGTCGACCTCGCCCTCCCGCACCTCGAAGAGCAGCTCGTCGTGGACCTGCAGCAGCATGCGGGCCCGGTCGGGGTCGAGCCGCTCCTCCAGCTCGATCATGGCCCGCTTGATCAGGTCGGCCGCCGTCCCCTGGATGGGGGTGTTGGCCGCGGTCCGCTCGCCGAAGCCCCGCACGCCCGGGTTGCGGGAGCGGATCTCCGGAATGTAGCGGCGCCGGCCGGTCAGCGTCTCCACGTAGCCGTCCTCGCGGGCCTTCTCCTGCATCCGGTCGATGTAGGCCCGCACCTCCGAGAAGCGCTCGAAGTAGTCCTCGATGAACGCCTCGGCCTCCTCCCGCGAGACCCCGAGCTGGGAGGCCAGCGCCCCGGGGCCCTGCCCGTAGATGGTCGCGTAGTTGATGGTCTTCGCCCGCTCCCGCATCCCACCGGAGACGTCGTCCGCGTCGACGCCGAAGATCCGGGCCGCCGTCTCCCGGTGGACGTCCCGCCCGGCCCGGAACGCCTCGACGAAGGCGGGATCCTCGGACAGGTGGGCCAGGACGCGCAGCTCCACCTGCGAGTAGTCGGCGCCGACGAAGGTCCAGCCCTCCTCGGCCACGAAGCCCCTGCGGATCTCCCTGCCCAGCGCCGAGCGGACCGGGATGTTCTGCAGGTTGGGCTCGGAGGAGGAGAGGCGGCCGGTGGCCGCGACGGTCTGGTTGAAGCTCGTGTGGACGCGGCCGGTCCCCGGGTGCACCAGCTCCGGCAGCGGATCGATGTAGGTGGAGCGCAGCTTGTCCAGCTCGCGGTAGTCCAGGATCAGCCGGGGCACCTCGTGGCCCCGCGCGGCCAGCTCCGTGAGCACGCTCTCGTCGGTGGAGGGCCCGGTCTTGGTGCGCTTGAGCACCGGCAGGTCCAGCTCCTCGAAGAGCAGCTCCCGGAGCTGGGGCACCGAGCGCAGGTTGACCTCCTCGCCGGCGATCTTCCGGATCTCCTCCTCCACCTGGGCCAGCTCGCGGTCGACCCGCCCGGAGAGCTCCCCGAAGAAGTCCAGGTCGAGGGCGATCCCCCGCTGCTCCATGGCCGCCAGCACCGGGACCAGGGGGATCTCGATCCTCCGCATCAGCTCCAGCAGGCGATGCTCCTCCAGCTCGTCGGCCAGCAACTCCGCCAGCCGCAGGCAGTAGTCGGCGTCCTCGCCGGCGTACTGGAGGGCCTCCTCCAGGGGGACCCGGCTGAAGAGGACCTCCGAGGCGCCGCTGCCCGCCACCTCCTCCCAGGAGGTGAGCTGCGCGCCCAGCTTCTCCATCACCAGCAGGTCCAGCGAGTGGTCCCGCTTGCCGGGGTCCAGGCAGTAGGAGGCCAGCGAGGTGTCGAAGTCGATCCCCTCGAGCGCCCCGCCGGCCCGCTCCAGCACGATCCGGTCGTACTTCAGGTTGTGGCCGATCTTGGCGACCTCCGGGTCGGCCAGCAGCTCGCGCAGGGGCTCCATCTCCTCGCCGGTGAAGGGCGGGAGGTTGTCCACCTCGTCCGCCTCCTCCAGCGCCAGCGTCGGGTTGCCGTCCTCGTCCCGGGCCACCTCGGGCGGCTCGTGGCCGAAGGGCAGGTAGTAGGCGCGGCCCGGCTCGGCGCAGAGCGACACCCCCACCAGCTCCGCCCGCATCGGGTCCAGCGAGGTGGTCTCGGTGTCCACCGCGCAGCGCCCCGCCCCGCGCATCTCCTCGACCACCTCGCGGGCCCGGTCGGGGTCGAGCACCAGCTCGTAGTCCTCCTCGACCTCCTCGCCCTCGGGGGCGAACTCGCGGACCAGGCTGTGGAACTCCAGCTCGAGGAAGAGGTCCCGGAGGCGGCGGCGGTCGGGCTCCTCGCGGCGGAACCGCTCCAGGTCGAGCTCCACCGGGGCGTCGGTGCGGATCGTCACCAGCTCCTTCGAGAGGAGGGCGTCCTCGCCGTGCTCCTCCAGGGCGTTCCGGGCCCGGGTCGACTCGACCTCGTCCAGGCGGTCGAGGACCTCCTCGACCGACGGGAAGCGCTCGAGCAGCTTCGGCGCCGTCTTCTCGCCGATGCCCCGCACCCCCGGGACGTTGTCGGAGCTGTCGCCGATCAGCGCCAGGTAGTCGGTGACCCGGTCGGGCGGCACCCCCAGCCGCTCGTCGGCGTTCTCCGGCCTCACCCACTCCCCCTCCACCGGGGCGTGCCCGCCGCGGCCGGGGTTGAGCAGCCAGGTGTGCTCGTCGACGAGCTGGTGGAAGTCCTTGTCGCCGGAGACGATGACCGTCTGCAGGCCCTCTCCGGCGGCCTGCTCGGCCAGGGTCCCGATGACGTCGTCGGCCTCCCAGTCCTCGGCCTCCACCACCGGGACCCGGAAGGCCTCCACCAGCTCGCGGCACCGGGGCAGCGACGCCTCCAGCTCCTCGGGCATCTTCTCGCGGGTGGCCTTGTACTCCGGGTGCTTCTCCTCGCGGAAGCTGTGGCCGGCGTCGAAGACCACCCCCACGTAGTCGGGCCGGTGCTCCTCGAGGACGTCGATGAGGAAGTGGGCCAGCCCGTAGGGGGCCGAGGTGTTCTCCCCGCTGGAGGTGGTGAGCGGGCGGCTGATCATGGCGTAGAACGCCCGGTAGATCAGCGCGTAGCCGTCGATCAGGTAGAGGGTGGGGCGGTCGAGGTCCACCGCCTCGCTGTCGGGGACGGATCCGGGCATGGGGATCGGGGACGGGAGGCACGCGTCGGCGCCCGTCCGGCGGGGCGGCCCGGGCGCCGGCCCGGCGACGCGGCCGGGCGGTCCCTCACCGGTGCAAGGGGGAGGCCAGCGTCGGCCCCCGGACGGCGGAGAGAGGGCTCAGACGGTCACGACGTTGGTGGCGCGCGGGCCCTCGTCGCCCGTCTCGAGCTCGAACTCCACCTCCTGTCCCTCGGACAGGGTCTTGAAGCCGTCCATCTGGATGGCGCTGAAGTGGACGAAGACGTCGTCGTCGGCCTCGTCCGGCTGCTCGATGAAGCCGTACCCCTTGGACTCGTTGAACCACTTCACGGTGCCGCGGGCCATGGAAGCGACCTCCTGCAGGTTTCGGGGGGAAGCGACGGGGCGTGGGCCCCGGTCCACCATCCTACCCCGGCCCCAACGGGCCGTCAAAGCGGGCGCACGGGCGGGCGGGCGAGCGGCCGGCCGCGGCCCGGGGACCGGCAGTCCCGGCCCGCCCGTCAGGCGGCGG
>CAZJJO010000135.1:0-4494 GCA_964546375.1 uncultured Gemmatimonadota bacterium | reverse complement strand
CGGTCGGCGGCGACGGCCGTCCTGGCCGCGGCCGTGGCCGCCGGGGCCTGCGGGACCGGCCCCCGGCCCGAGGAGCCGGCGCCGCCCGGGTCCCCGGGGATCCCGGACCGGGAGCCCTCCGTCCGGGTGGGGGTCGAGGTGGGCGCCGACTCGGTCCGCGCCGACGCGCCGGGCGGGCTCCGGGTGACCGACCTGAGGGCGGACCGGGAGCTGGAGCCGCCGGACGGGGAGACGGGCTGGCTCCTCCGGTCCGACGGACGCCGGGTGGCCGCCCCGGGCGGGGAGGGGGGGCGGCGCCTCCGCCTCCGGCCGCGCGGCGACGGGGAGGCGGTGACCGTGGACGGCCGCCGCTACCGGGGGCTGGTGGACGTCTACACGGCGCCCGGCCACGGCCTGGTGGTGGTGAACCAGCTCGACCTGGAGACCTACCTGCGGGGGGTCGTCCCGCTGGAGATCGGTCCCCGACGTCCGGACGAGGTCGCGGCGGTCCGCGCCCAGGCGGTGGCCGCCCGAACCTACGCGCTGGCCAACCTGGGGCGCCGGGACTCGCTGGGCTTCGACCTCTTCGGCGGGGTGGAGGACCAGGTCTACGGCGGCCGGGGCGCCGAGCGCGAACGGGTCACCCGGGCGGTGGAGGCCACCGAGGGGGAGATCCTGGTCCACGGCGGCCGGCCGATCCGGGCTTACTATCATTCCACCGGGGGCGGGACGACGGCCCGGGTCTCCGACGTCTGGAACCGTCCCGACGAGCCGTACCTCCGGCGGGTCTCCGACCGTCGGCCGGAGGGCGGTTGGTACTGCGAGGCGTCGCCCCGCTTCCGCTGGAGCGAGCGGTGGACGGCGGCCGAGCTGGACTCGTCGGCCCGGCGCGGGCTGACCGAGGAGTTCGGGGTCGCCCCGGCCGAGGTCGGCCCGGTCCGGGCGCTCGAGGTCCTGGACCGCACGGGGGGCGGCCGGGTCACGGTCCTGGAGGTCCGCACCGAAGGGGGGCGGTGGATCCTGACGAAGGACGACATCCGGTTCACCCTCAGGACGCCGGACGGGCGGGGCCTGCGCTCGACCCGCTTCCGGATCGCGTCGGGGCCGGACGGGGCGGACGGCCTCCGGCT
The DNA here is from genome assembly GCA_964546375.1 of uncultured Gemmatimonadota bacterium. GTDB lineage: Bacteria > Gemmatimonadota > Gemmatimonadetes > Palauibacterales > Palauibacteraceae > CAYVFM01. Next base: position 3,385 of record CAZJJO010000135.1, on the reverse strand, counting down.
CGAGGGACGGGGGTACGGACACGGGGTCGGGATGTGCCAGTGGGGGGCCATCGGCCGCGCCCGGGCCGGACAGGGCTACCGGGAGATCCTGTTGCACTACTACCCGGGGACGGAGCTCCGGGACGCGTACTGAGCGACCTGTCGAGACGCCGCGGCGCGGACGGATGCGCCGCGGGCGAGAGAAAGGAGCGAGCGTGGCCAGGGACGTGAGGGTGGCGGTGATCGGGGCGGGAGGCGCCGCGCAGGTGGTCCACCTGCCGATCCTCAAGCGCCTCCCGGACCTGGAGGTCGCGGCGGTGGTGGACCTCCACGAGGAGAAGGCGCGGACCATCGCCGACCGGTTCGGGGTGGACGAGGCGCGGGAGCACGTCGACGAGCTGGACGGGCTCGGGGTGGACGCCGTCGTCGTCTGCACCCCGAACGACACGCACGAGGACGTGGTCACCGCCTGCCTGGAGCGGGGCCTCCACGTCCTCTGCGAGCGTCCCCTCTCCACCTCCGCCGACTCGGTCGAGCGGATGCTCGAGGCGGCCGAGGAGGCCGGGCGCCAGCTCATGGTGGCCATGAACCAGCGGTTCCGCTACGACGTCCGCTCCATCCGCCAGTTCGTCCAGAGCGGCGAGCTCGGCGAGATCTTCTTCGTGCGCTCCTCGCTGCTGAACCAGCGGGAGCGGCGCCCGCGGGAGGGCTGGCGCCGCGACCCCGACCGGGCGGGCGGCGGCGTGATGATGGACCTGGGCGTCCAGGCGGTGGACATGGCCCTCTGGATCCTCGGCTTCCCCCGGGTCGAGCGGGTGAGCGCCCGCTTCCACCGGCGGCGCCGGGTCGAGGACTCGGCCACGGCGCTGCTGAGCCTGGAGGACGGCGCCACGCTGAGCGTGGAGGTCACCTGGGAGCTGATGGAGGAGCGCGACCGCCAGAGCACCTACGTCCTGGCCACGGAGGGCTCGGCGAGCACCTCCCCGTTCCGGGTGCTGCGGGAGCTGGAGACGGGGCTGACCGACGTCACGCCGCCCCTGGACGTCGACGCGGGGGAGCGGTACACGGCCTCCTACCGGCAGGAGTGGGCGGCCTTCCTGCGCCGCGTCCGGGGGGAGCGTCCCGTGGAGACCCAGCGCGAGCAGGTGCACCTGATGGAGGCGGTGGAGGCGTGCTACCGGTCGGCCGAGGAGGCCCGCGAGGTGGAGGTTTGAGCCTCCCGGACCTCCTCCGGCCGCCCCGGCCGGCGGCCCCGCTGCTGCTGACCGGGGTCCTGCTGGCCCTCGCCTTTCCCCCCTTCCACCTGCTGGGCCCCTCGTTCCTGGCGCTGGTCCCGTGGGCGGTCTGGACGGCGCGCCTGCCTTCCGGTCCGGAAGGCCGGTCGGCCGCCCTCCGCGGTGGCTTCCTGACGGGGCTGATCTGCTTCAGCCTCGTGCTCTACTGGCTCGTGGTGGCGCTGATCTTCTACACGCCCCTGGCCGTGCTGGCCTTCGCCCTGCCGGTGCTGATCCTGTCGGGGTTCCTGGCCGTGGCCACCCTCGGGGTCCACCAGTCCGTGCGCCGGCTCGGCCTGCCGGTCTGGGCGGCGGTGCCGGTGTTCTGGACGGCCCTGGAGTGGCTGCGGGCCCACCTGGGCGACGTCTCCTTCCCCTGGATGGGGCTGGGGGAGAGCCTCACCGGGTATCCGCGGCTCATCGGCGCGGCCGACCTGGTGGGCGCCCGGGGGCTGAGCCTGTGGCTCGCGCTGGTGGCCGGCCTCCTGGCCGAGGCGGCCCTGCGGGCGCGGCCGGCGTGGGCGGAGCGATGGCTGCCGGACGCCGGCGCCCCGGAGCCGGGCCGGGCGGCGGCCGGGGAAGGGGAGGATCCGCCGCCGGGGGCGTCGGGGGTCCGGATCCGCCCGATCGCGGTCGGCCTGCTGGCGGCCCTGCTGATCCCCACCTCCTACTCGCTGTGGCGCTGGCACGCGCTGGAGACCCGTCCCGCCGCCCGGGTGAGCGTGGTCCAGCCCAGCGTGCCCGAGGACCTCAAGCTGGACCGCCTGGCCGGGATCGACAGCGCCATGTCCTCGGTCCGGACGCTGGTGGACCGGGAGCGGGCCTCGGGCGCCCCTCCGCCGGAGGTGGTCCTGCTGCCCGAGACCACGTTCCCCACGGCGATCCCCCTCGACCCGCCGCTCCCCCTGCGGTGGCGGGGCGGGCCCGACGTGCGGGGCTTCGTCGAGGCCACCGCCCGGCGCGCCGGGGCGCCCGTCCTCTACGGGGCCATCGGCCTGGAGGAGACGGCCGACGGGGAGGTCCGGTACTACAACTCGGCCTTCCTCCGCGACTCGACGGGACGCCGGCTGGGCGCCTACCACAAGCGGGAGCTCGTGCCGGTGGTCGAGCGGGTGCCGTTCGTCGACCCCGCCTGGTTCCAGGGATCGGTGGCCGAGGCCCTGGGCGACTACTTCGGCGGCTACGCGGTCGGCCCCCCGCCGGAGCCGATGCGCGCCGGCGGGGCGAGCTTCGGGGTGCTGATCTGCTACGAGTCCATCTTCGCCGGCCTGGCGCGCGAGTATCGGACGGCCGGGGCGGACTTCCTGGTCAACGCCACCAACGACGCGTGGTACGGCCGGGAGGAGCCCTTCTGGAGCCGGACCAGCGCCCTGTGGCAGCACCCGGCGCACATGGTGATGCGGGCGGTGGAGAACCGCATGGGGGTGGCCCGCCCGGCGAACACGGGCATCTCGATGACCATCGATCCGCGGGGCCGCGTCCACCACCGGACCGAGCTGTTCCGGCCGGCGGCCTTCACGGCCACGGTCCGGACCTCGGAGGGGACGACCTTCTACGCCCGCCACGGGGACCTGGCCGGATGGGCGGCGGCCCTGGCGGCCCTGGGCGTGGCCCTTGCGTGCGGGTTCTCGCGGCGAAGAGCGGGCCCCGAAGCCGAACGGACGGATCCATGAGGCACCTCATCACGTCGGCGCTCCCGTACATCAACGGGATCAAGCACCTGGGGAACCTGGTCGGCTCCATGCTGCCGGCCGACGTCTACGCCCGCTTCCTCCGCCAGGAGGGCGAGGAGGTCCTCTACATCTGCGCCACCGACGAGCACGGCGCGCCGGCCGAGATCGCGGCGCTGGAGGCGGACCGCGACGTGGCCGACTACTGCGACGAGCAGTACGAGCTGCAGGCGGACGTCTACCGTCGGTTCAACCTCTCCTTCGACCACTTCGGGCGGAGCTCCTCCCGCCACAACCACGAGCTGACCCGGCACCTGTTCGAGCGCCTGGACGAGGCCGGCTTCATCTCCGAGAAGACGCTCACCCAGCTCTACTCGCCCGAGGACGGGCGCTTCCTGCCGGACCGGTACGTCATCGGCACCTGTCCCCACTGCGGCTACGAGCGGGCCCGGGGCGACCAGT
>CAZJJO010000134.1:0-4505 GCA_964546375.1 uncultured Gemmatimonadota bacterium | reverse complement strand
TGACCCAGCTCCTGGAGGACCACTTCCCGGACCTGGTGGACGTGGGCTTCACCGCCGAGATGGAGGACACGCTGGACCGGATCGCCGTGGGCGAGGTGGACTGGCGCTCGTACCTGGAGGAGTTCTACGCCCGGGACGACGGCTTCGAGGAGCGGCTGGAGGCGCGGGAGGAGGAGATCGACCCGCGGGACGCGTCGACGGTCCGGCTGGGGGACCTGAGCCCCCGGGTGCGGATCGGAAAGTACGGGCCCTACCTGGAGGCCGAGATCGACGGCGAGCGGGTCACCGCCTCGGTCCCCGAGGGCGTGGCGCCGGCCGACCTGTCGGACGAGGAGGCGGTCACCCTGCTGGAGCGCAAGGCCGAGGGGCCGCGCGAGGTGGCCGAGGACCCCGAGACGGGCGAGCCCATCTACCTGATGACGGGGCGATACGGCCCCTACGTCCAGGTCGGCGAGTCCGACGGGGAGGGCAAGCCGAAGCGGACGTCCCTGCCCGAGGGGCTGGCGTTCGAGGACGTGACGCCGGAGATCGCCCGGCGCCTGGCCTCCATGCCCCTCGCCCTGGGCGAGCATCCCGACACCGGGAAGCCGGTGAAGGCCGGCATCGGCCGCTACGGCCCCTACGTGGTCCACGAGGGCGACTACCGATCGCTGAAGAAGGACGACGACGTCCTGGAGATCGAGCTCGACCGGGCCCTCGAGCTCCTCTCCGAGCCGAAGAAGGGGCGCCGGCGCAGCTCGAAGAAGCTCCGGGAGCTGGGCGAGCACCCGGAGGGGGGCGGCGAGGTCGCCGTCTTCGACGGCCGCTACGGCCCCTACGTGAAGCACGACGGCACCAACGCCTCGCTTCCGGACGGGACCGACCCCGAAGAGGTGACCCTGGAGGAGGCCGTGGAGCTGGTGGACCGAAAGCGGGCCAAGCAGGGATGAGGCCGACGTGACCCCCTCGCCCGAGGCCGACCTGGAGGACTTCCTCCGCCACGTGGAGAAGGAGCGGATGCTCTCCCCGAACACCGTGGAGGCCTACGGGCGTGACGTCCGCGAGTTCGGGCGCTTCCTGGAGGAATGGTCGGGCGAGGCGGGCTGGGGCTGGGAGGACGCCGACCGGCTGGCGGTCCGATCGTTCCTGGGCGCGCTGGAGGAGCGCGGCCTCGAGCCGAGCACCATGGCCCGGAAGCTGTCGGCGGTCCGCGTCTTCTACCGGTTCCTCCACCGCGAGGGGCGGGTGCCCGCCAACCCCGCCCGCCGGGTCCGCAGCCCGAAGGGGGAGACGTCCCTGCCGGGCTACCTGTCGGCCGGGGAGACGGAGGAGCTGTTCGAGCGGCTCCGCGAGCGCGCCGAGGCCGACGGCGGCTTCCTGGCGCTCCGCAACCGGGCCCTGCTGGAGACGCTCTACTCGAGCGGCCTGCGCCTGGCCGAGGTCCGGGGGCTCGACCTCCCGGACGTGGACCTCTCGGCCGGACAGGTCCGGGTCACCGGCAAGGGGGAGAAGGAGCGGATCGTCCCCCTGGGCGGGGCCGCCGCCGACGCGCTCCGGGCCTACCTGCCCCGGCGGGGGGAGCTGCTGGAGCGGCGCCGGGAGGCGGCCCGGCGCTCCCCGGTCCCGGCGACCGGTCCGCCCGGGCCGGAGGCGGGGTCGGGCCCGCCCGAGGCGCCGGTCTTCGTGTCGGTCCGGGGGCGCCGGCTCTCGCGCCGGCAGATCCAGCGCACGGTCCGCAAGCTGCTGGACGCGGTGGCCGAGGGGGAGGGGCTGTCGACGCACGCGCTCCGGCACACCTTCGCCACCCACCTGCTGGACCAGGGGGCGGACCTGATGGCGGTGAAGGAGCTGCTGGGCCACGCCAGCCTGTCGACGACGAGGATCTACACCCACACCTCCCGGGAGCGCCTGCAGCGAGTCTACCGCCGGGCGCACCCCCGGGCCGAGTGAGGGCCGCGTCGGGGCCGGCGCCGGCCGGACCCGCGACGGCCCGCCATCGAAGCGGAAGGCGAGGCGAGCGACGGTGAGCGAGCGAGCAGCGGAGGCGCCGCGGTTCCGGGGCACGACGATCCTCTGCGTCCGGCGGGACGGCGAGGTGGCCCTGGGCGGCGACGGCCAGGTGACCCTGGAGGAGACCGTGATGAAGGCCCGGGCCCGGAAGGTCCGGAGCCTGGCGGACGGCCGGGTGCTGGCGGGGTTCGCCGGGGGCGTCGCCGACGCCTTCACCCTGTTCGAGAAGTTCGAGGAGAAGCTGGATCGGCATCCGGGCAACCTGACCCGCGCCGCGGTGGAGCTGGCCAAGGAGTGGCGGAGCGAGGAGGTCCTCCGTCGCCTGGAGGCCCTGCTGGCGGTGGCCGACGCCGAGCACAGCTTCCTGGTCTCCGGCAACGGCGAGGTCATCGAGCCCGACGACGGCATCCTGGCCCTGGGCTCCGGCGGGCCCTACGCGCTGGCCGCGGCCCGGGCGCTGGCCGGCGACTCGGACCTCTCCGCCCCGGATCTGGTCCGGCGCGCCCTGGAGATCGCCGCCGACATCTGCGTCTACAGCAATCGAGAGATCACCGTGCTGGAGCTGGACGAGGACGACGATGGCTGACATCCCGAGGACGACCCCCGGAGCCGGAGCGCCCGACGCCGTCGCCCCCGCCGGGGCCGGCGAGGAGGGCGGCCTGCGCGAGCTGACGCCCCGACAGATCGTCGAGGAGCTGGACCAGTACATCATCGGCCAGGACGACGCGAAGCGGGCCGTGGCGGTCGCCCTGCGCAACCGCTGGCGGCGGCGGAACGTGGGGCCCGAGCTGAGGGACGAGATCTTCCCGGCCAACATCATCATGATCGGTCCCACCGGCGTCGGGAAGACCGAGATCGCCCGGCGGCTGGCCAGGCTGGCCGGCGCCCCCTTCCTCAAGGTGGAGGCCTCGAAGTTCACCGAGGTCGGCTACGTGGGCCGGGACGTGGAGTCGATGGTCCGCGACCTGGTGGACATCGCCATCGACATGGTCCGGAGCGAGCGCCAGGAGCGGGTGCGCGAGGAGGCCGAGGAGCGGGTGGAGGAGCGCCTGCTGGACCTGCTGCTGCCGCCGGTGGCGCCGGAGGGCGGCCGCCGCGGGCCGGACGGCCGCGGGGGCGGGGGCGCCTCGGGCGGCGGGGACCGGACCTTCGTGGTCTCCTCCCGGGGCGAGGCCCGGCCCGAGGACGAGGCCCGGGACGGGGAGGAGGACGGGGCCGCCTCCGAGGACCGCCGGCGCCGCACCCGCGAGAAGCTCCGGTCGCTGCTGCGGGACGGCGAGCTGGAGGACCGCACCGTGGAGGTGGAGGTCACCCAGAGCTCCATGCCCATGCTGGACTTCGACGCGCCGGGGATGGAGGGGGTCGACTGGAGCGTCGGGGAGATGCTCCAGGAGATGATGCCCCAGCAGACCAAGCGCCGCGAGGTCACCGTCGCCGAGGCCCGCCGGATCCTGCTCAACCAGGAGCTCGAGCGGATGGTGGACGAGGACGAGGTCGTCGACGAGGCCCTCGAGCGCGTCGAGAACATGGGGATCGTCTTCCTGGACGAGATCGACAAGGTGGCCGACGACCGGAGCGGCTCCGCCGGCGGGGCCGACGTCTCCCGCCAGGGCGTCCAGCGGGACCTCCTGCCCATCGTCGAGGGCTCGTCGGTGCCCACGAAGTACGGCATGGTCGACACCGACCACGTGCTCTTCGTCGCCGCCGGCGCCTTCCACGGGACCAGCCCGTCCGACCTGATCCCCGAGCTGCAGGGGCGGTTCCCCATCCGGGTGGAGCTGCACAGCCTGGACGAGGAGGACTTCGTCCGGATCCTCCAGGAGCCCCGCAACGCGCTCCTGCTCCAGTACCGGGCGCTGGTGGAGACCGAGGACGCCGACCTGACCTTCACCGACGAGGCCATCCGCGAGCTGGCCCGGATCGCGGCCGAGGTGAACCGGACCACCGAGAACATCGGCGCCCGCCGGCTCCACACGGTCCTGACGACCCTGCTGGAGGACGTGATGTTCGAGCTGCCGGAAGGCGGGGAGCGGCGGATCGAGATCGACGCGGACTTCGTCCGCGACGAGCTGCAGGAGGTGCTGGAGGACGAGGACCTCCGCCGCTACATCCTGTAGGGGCGCCGCGTGAGCGTGGCGGGCCTGCTCGGCCTGGGGGCGGCGGGCGGGTTCCTGGGCAGCGTCCTGGGGCTGGGCGGCGGCGTCGTGCTGGTGCCCGGGCTGACCCTCCTGTTCGGCCTGCCGCTGCGCGAGGCGGTGGCCGTGAGCCTGGTGGGGATCGCCGCCACCTCGGCCGCGGCGGCCGCCAACTACCTGGACGCCGGGCGGGTGGACGTCCCTCTGGCCCTGCGCCTGGAGACCCCGGCCGTGGCCGGCGCGGTGGCCGCCGGCCTGGCGGCCCACCTGGTGCCCGAGGCGCTGCTCTACCTGGCCTTCGCGGCCGTGGTCCTCTACGCGGCCGCGGCCATGATCGACCTGGGGCCGAGCCGGCGGGCGGAGCCGGCGCCGGAGCCGGCC
>CAZJJO010000133.1:0-4589 GCA_964546375.1 uncultured Gemmatimonadota bacterium | reverse complement strand
GCCGGCGGCGCGCCGGACCGGGCGGTCGCCGGCTCGTCGGGCGGCGGCGAGGTCGTCGCCGACCACGCCGGGGCCCTCGCCCGGGCCCGGTCGTCGGCCGACTCGGCGGCGGGGCTCTACCGCCGCGCCCTCCGCCTGGCGGCCGAGGCCGAGGGCGTCCGCGGCGAGGACGGCGCCTTCGAGGCGGCGGCCCTGGCCCGCGAACGGGCCGTGGCCCGGATCGCCCGCCGGCTGGAGGTGCCCGTCGACCTCGCCGACGGCGTCGACGACGAGGTCGAGGGCATCCTCTCGGCCCTGGGGCGCCGGGCGGACACGGCGGCGGCCCTCCGCGCCCGGCTCGACTCGGCCCGGGCCGCCGCCCGGGCGGCCGCCGGCCGGGTCGACTCGATCGCCCGCCGCGCGGACACGCTCCGGGCCCGGCTGGACAGCGTGGCCGGGCGGCTGGAGCGGCGGCTGGAGCGGGAGCGGAGGATCCGCGAGGTCCGGGCCCTCTTCTCGGACGAGGAGGGCTCAGTGGTGGTCGCCGGCGACACGGTCGAGCTGCGGCTCACCGGGCTCACCTTCGACGCCGGCGAGACCGAGCTGCCGGACGGCGCCGAGCCCCTGCTGACGAAGGTCCGCTCGGCGATCCGCGCCTTCCCGCGGGCCGGGATCGTGGTCGAGGGCCACACCGACGCCCGGGGCGAGGAGGCCCGGAACCGCGCGCTCAGCCACCAGCGGGCCATCGCCGTCCGCGACCACCTGCTGCTGCACCTGTCCATCAGCGCGGACCGCATCGACGCGGTGGGGCGGGGGGAGACGCGGCCGGTGGCCTCCAACGACACCGAGGCCGGGCGGAAGCGCAACCGCCGGATCGAGGTGGTCCTGACCCTGCCGCCGGTGGAGGAGGCGAGGGCCGCCCCGGCCCCCGACACCCCCACCGAGAGCTCCGGCGAGCCGACCGGGGCCGGCGGCGGCACGGAGGCGCGGGCCGACACCGCGGAGGCCGGCGGTCCCGCCCCGGACGGCGACGGCGAACCCGACCGCTGAAGCGAGGGACGGAAGCGAGGAGCCCCCGTGTCCACCGATCGGCTGAAGGCCATGGCCCCCGGCTGGCTGGTGAGCCCCTTCCGGGCCTTCGTCCGCACCGAGGCCACCGGCGGCGTCCTGCTGATGGCGGCCGCGGTGCTGGCCCTGGCCTGGGCGAACTCCCCCTTCGCCGGGAGCTACTTCGCGCTGTGGGAGACCCCCCTGACCGTCGGGGTGGGCGACGCCGCGCTCTCCAAGCCCCTGCGGCTGTGGATCAACGACGGGCTGATGGCGCTGTTCTTCCTGCTGGTGGGGCTCGAGATCAAGCGCGAGGTGCTGGTGGGCGAGCTCTCCTCGCCCCGCACCGCGGCGCTCCCGCTGGCCGCCGCCGTGGGGGGGATGGCCGTGCCGGCGGCCCTCTACGTCGCCTTCAACGCCGGGACGCCCACGGCGGGCGGCTGGGCGATCCCCATGGCCACCGACATCGCCTTCGCCCTGGGCGTGCTTACCCTGCTGGGCTCCCGGGCGCCCACGTCGCTCAAGGTCTTCCTGGCGGCGCTGGCCATCGCCGACGACCTGGGCGCGGTGACCGTGATCGCCCTCTTCTACACCTCGAAGCTGGCCCTCCTCCCGCTGGCCGCGGCGGCCGGCCTCGTGGCCGTGCTCGTCCTCCTCAACCGGCTCGGCGTCCGCCACCTGGCGATCTACCTCGCGGTGGGCGCGCTCCTGTGGCTGGCGGTGCTGAAGTCCGGCGTCCACGCCACCGTGGCCGGGGTGCTGCTGGCGATGGCGGTGCCCGCCCGCCGGCGGAGCGACCTGGCCGCCTTCGCGCGGCGGGCCCGGGAGGCGCTGGACCTGATCCGGGACGAGGCCCGCGGCGGCGAGGGCGGACGGCCCTCGCGCGAGGCCATGGACGCGGTCCACGGGCTGGAGGTCGCCTGCTCGGACGTGGACACGCCCCTGGCGCGCCTGGAGCACGGCCTCCATCCCTGGTCGGCCTACCTGATCATGCCCGTGTTCGCCCTGGCCAACGCCGGCGTGGCCCTGGAGGGAGGGGCCCTCTCCGCCGTCACGGGCCCGGCCGGCCTGGGGATCGCCGCCGGCCTGTTCCTGGGCAAGCAGATCGGGGTCACCGGCTTCGCGTGGGCCGCCGTCCGCCTCGGGTGGGCCGACCGTCCGCCGGGGGTGAGCTGGCGGCAGATCCACGGGGTCGCCTGCCTGTGCGGCATCGGCTTCACCATGTCGCTCTTCGTCACCGGGCTGGCGTTCCCGCCCTCGCCGGCCGCCGACGGGGCCCGTCTGGCCGTCCTGGGCGCCTCGCTCGCCTCGGGCCTGCTCGGGTGGGGCCTGCTGGCCGGGAGCGGGTCGCCCGGGCGGGCGTCGCCCGCCGACGGGCCGGCCGGCGGCGACGCGGCCGCCTGACCGGTCCGCTTCAGCCCCGGCGTCGCCGCAGGAACCAGCCGGTGGCGGCCCCCAGCAGGTAGACGAACCCCAGGAGCGCGAACCGCGGCATCTCCAGGCTCCAGCCCAGGAAGCGCGTCTGCGTGGGTTCCTGGTTCTGGAGGACCAGGACCACCACCAGCGCCCCGATGGCCGCCGCGGCGGCCAGCCTGAGCTTCTCCCCGAACGTCCGGCCCCCGCCCTCGCCGGAGCTCCCCCCGGCCGCGCGGTCGTCGGACGGATCGCCGCTCTTCGGTCCTCCGCTCATCGTCGCCTCCCGTCACGGATTCGACCCCGCCCGGGACGGAAACCCGGGACGGGCGTCCTCTGATCGCGGTGTGCGTCTTCAGCGCATGCCGGACGGCGTCCCGGCCCCCGTGCCGGCCCGCTCCGCCCGCACGGGCCCCAGGACCCGGTTGTCCGGATCCGCCTCCACCCGGTCGGGCGCGGCGGGCAGGGGCACGCGGACCGTCGCCTCGCGGTCCCGGATCCGCACCTCCCGGCGGACCGTCCGGCCGCCCGCCTCCACCTCCACCGGGAAGGCCAGCCGGAAGGGCTCGCCCTCCTGTGTCTGCCGCACCTCGAGGACCAGGCGGCCGCGCGCGGCGGAGCCGGCCCCTGTCGCCGCCCCGTCGACCCCCGGCTCCCAGCGCCAGCGGACCGCGACCTCGGGGTGGCCGGGACGGCGGAGCCACTGGTCGAAGAACCACTCCAGCTCCCGGCCCGAGGCGTCCTCCACGGCCCGCCGCAGGTCGTCGGTCAGGGCCGTCCCGGCGCGGTGGCGGTCCAGGTAGCGGCGCAGGCCGTCCCAGTACGCCGAGTCGCCGACGGCCCGGCGCAGCATGTGCAGCACCCAGGCGCCCTTCTCGTAGCTGTTCTCGTTGAGCAGCTCCATGGGCGGCACGTCCGGGGCCGCCACCACCGGCCGGTCGGTCACCTCCGAGCCCAGGTACGCCTCCTCCAGCCGGGCCATCTCCCGGCGGTAGCCCGCCTCGCCGTCCCGCCGGCCGGCGTCCACCGCGGCCAGCCACGTGGCGAAGCCCTCGCTCAGCCACAGGTGGCCCCAGCGGGCCTCGGTGACGTCGTCGCCGAACCACATGTGGGCCACCTCGTGGGCCACGATCCGGTCGCCCAGCGTCCCGTCGGCCACCGGCTCCTCGGGGAAGTAGATGGCGCCCGCGTTCTCCATCCCCCCGAAGCGGGTCGCCGCCTGGACCAGGGCCAGGCGCGGATAGGGCAGCGGCCCCAGCAGGCGGGCGAAGTGTCGGGTGGTGGCGACGGCCCCGCCGAACTGGCGCCGCCCCTTCTCCACGTCCCCGGGGAAGGTCACCGACACCAGCGGCGCGTCGTCGCCCGGCCGCTCGGCCGTGCCCAGCCGCCGCTCGGCCAGCCGGCCGGCGCCCACCACCATCGTGTAGACCGGGATGGCCCGGTCCATGGCCCAGACCACGCGGCGCCGGTCGTCGGGCAGCGGCCGCTCCAGCACCCGGCGGCCGTTGGCCACCGTGCTCCAGTCGTCGGGGACCTCCAGCCGGTAGCGCACCCGGGCCTTGTCGGCCGGATGATCGACCGAGGCGAACCAGTGCCGGGCGCGGTCGGGCCAGTTGTCGGCGAAGACCGTCCCGTCGCCGTGGAGGTTACGGCGCAGGATCAGCCCGTCGTCGGGCGCGCCCCGGTAGAAGATCTCCGCGGCCAGGGTGTCGCCGGCCTCCACCGCGGCGGGTCGGGGGACGGGCAGGGTCAGCCGATCGCCCGATCGGCGGACCTCGACCCGGATCGGGTCGGGCTCCGGGGACCCGCCGCCCGTCTCCGCGACGGCGCCGTCCGATCCCCGCACCGCGCCCGCCGCCCGGCCGCCCGGCGGCGCGTCTCCGCCCGCGACGCCCCGGAGACGGGCCGAGTCCACGGTGAGCCCGGCCAGGTGGAGCCGGACCGCCTCGAGCCCGTCGCGGGTGGCCATCAGCTCGACCCGCTGGCCGGCCCGGATCGTGTCGGCTCCCGCCCACAGGGAGAGGTCCAGCCGGTAGGACAGCACGTCGAAGCCGGGCGAGGGGTCGGGGGCGGTGTCGGCGAACGCCGCTCCCGGCGTCGAGGGCCCGGCGGCCGGCCGGACGTCCGGACCGGCCCCGGCCGCCGCGGGG
>CAZJJO010000132.1:0-4757 GCA_964546375.1 uncultured Gemmatimonadota bacterium | reverse complement strand
CCGCCAGGAGCCCGGCGGCGGGGCCCGCGGCGGGGGGCCGGGAACGGGCGGGCGGGGTCCGGCCGTCGGTGGTCGTCGCTCCGCGGGACGTTCGCGGCCTGGGCTCCACGGGACCTCCTCGGCTAGATTCATCCTGGCGCGGCGACGGCGGCCGGGAGCCGGGCCGGCCCCCGGCCGGCCCCGGATGCCGGCGTCAATCTGACGGCCTCGGGCCGGGGGGCACAACGCCGCCCGGCCCGGGGCGAGCACGCGGACGACCGCCTGACCGGCGAGGAGGAGCGATGACCTACGAGCACCTGGACCGCCGCCTGATCCGGGCCCTGCAGGAGGACGCCCGCCGCTCCCTCCGGGCCCTGGCGGAGGAGCTGGACGTCTCCACGAGCACCGTCCGGAACCACCTGGCCGACCTGGAGGACCGGGGGATCGTCCGGGGCTACCGGCCGGTGGTCGACTACGCCGAGCTGGGCTACACCCTGGTGACGATCACGCGGATCAAGGCGCGGGGCGAGGCGATCCCGGGCATCGTCGAGGACCTCGAGGCCGACAGCCGCCTGACCCACGTCTACGAGATCACGGGCGACTTCGACGTTCTGGCCATCGGCCGCTTCCGCGACGACGAGGAGATGAACCGCGAGATCAAGCGGCTCCTGGGCGTGGACGGCGTCGAGGGGACCAACACCTCGGTGGTGCTGGAGGTGCACAAGGAGGGCGGCGACGTCGACGTCACCGAGGGGCTGGACGGGGACGATGGCTGAGGGGGGGACCCCGGCCGGGGGCGACCCCGCGGACCCCGGGGGAGACTTCCCCGACCACGTGGCGGGGGACGGGGAGGCCCGCCGGGCGGCCGAGGAGATGGTGCAGGGCGAGGGGCCGGCGGCGGAGGCGCTGGCCGAGCTGGGCCGGCGCGAGGTCGCCTGCCGGCGCTGTCCCCGGCTGGTGGACTGGCGCGAGGAGGTGGCCGCCGAGAAGCGGGCCGCCTTCGCCGGGGAGGCCTACTGGGGACGGCCCGTCCCCGGCTTCGGCGACCCGGAGGCGCGGATCCTGGCGGTGGGGCTGGCCCCGGCGGCCCACGGCGCCAACCGGACGGGACGGATGTTCACCGGGGACCGCTCGGGCGACTGGCTCTACCGGGCCCTCCACCGGGCGGGCCTGGCCTCGCGGCCGGGGTCGGAGCGCCGGGGCGACGGGCTCCGGCTCGACGGCGTCTGGGTGACCGCCCCCGTTCGCTGCGCGCCGCCCGACAACCGCCCCCAGCCCGCCGAGCGGAAGCGGTGCCGGCCCTGGCTGGAGCGGGAGGTCGAGCTGCTGGACCGGGTCCGGGTGGCGGTGGCGCTGGGCGGCTCCGCCTACCGGCCCCTGCTGCGCGGCTTCCGGGACCGGGGCTGGGCGGGGCCCTCGCCCATGCCGGACTTCGGCCACGGGCTGGAGGTGGCGCTGGAGGCGGCGGGCCGGCCGCCGGCCGAGGGCCGGTGGGCGGAGGGGCCGGCCGCGGTGGGGGGGCGCGTCGGCGGCGGGACGACCGCGGACGGGGCGGATCGTGGGGGCGCCGGCGGGCCGGGGGGACGCCGGCTCCACCTGCTGACCTCCTACCATCCCAGCCAGCAGAACACCTTCACCGGCACGCTCACCGAGGAGATGTTCGACGCCGTCTGGGAGCGGGCCGCGGAGCTGGCCGGCGGGCCGCCGGAGGGCGACGAGGGCGGCTGAGAGGGGCCCGGTCGACGGGCCTCTCCGTGCGGCGGCGAGGGCGGCTGAAGGGCGCCGGCTCGGCCCCTTCGTCCGGAGCCGGGCCGGCTAGCGGGCCGGCTCAGAGCGTGAGCGGCTCCAGGAGCTCGTCCAGGCTCTTCTCGACGCGGTCCACCCGTTCGTCGGGGATCCGACCGCCCCGGCGCAGCTCGTCCAGCTTCCGGAGCAGGGCGGCCGAGTGCTCCTTCACCTCGTCGATCGGGACCGGGCTCTCCTCCCGCCCGTCCGGGTGGCGTCCCTCCGGGCCGTCGGCCCCGCCGCGGAACGGCCGACCCTCCCCGCGGAGGAGCCAGTCCAGCGACAGCCCGGTGTTGCGGGCGATCCGGAGCGCGGTCCGGATCGAGAGCCCGTGGCGTCCGCTCCGGTAGTTGCTCAGGTGCTGGGGCTGGAGCCCCAGCCGGCGGGCGAAGGCGGCGTCCGACTCGGCGTCGCGCTTCAGGGACAGGAGCCGCTCGAGGACACGCTCCTGCCACTCCGGGGCCTCACGGTTCCGCGACATCGTCGTTGCCTTTCCGTCTGGGCCTGCCCCGCGACCGCGGGGCCGGGCCGGCGCGCCGCCGGAGGCAAAACAATTTGTCCCCCGGCGGTGAAAAAAAGAGGCCCGGCGATGAGGGTGCGCCGGGCCGGCGGGCTCGTGCTTCGGTCGATAGCCTCGCGCGACGGGAAGACCGCTCCTCCCTGTCAGCCTTTTAACATCCGATCCGAATATAGCGTCGCCGGCCCCCGGCTTTCAACTGACGGCTGCCCCGTACGGCGTCGGTCAGTCCGACCGACCGACGTCCGATCCTTCGAGCGGGTTTCCCTCGCCGGTGAGCAGCCAGCTGCAGGAGAGGCGGGGGTAGCGGCGCGCCAGGGTGGCCAGGGCCTCCCCGGAGGGGGTGGCCTCGCCCCGGGTCCAGGCGCTCACCGCCTGGCCGGTGACGCCGATCCGGCGACCCAGCGCCCGCAGGTTGCCGTCCTCGAAGCGCCGGGCGATCCATCGGATCCGCTGTGGCCAGTCGGTCTCTTGCATGGGAAGCCGGAGACGAGCGGAGAGAGCTATGCGTCACGCCGTCGAAAGCGACGGCGGACGATAAAGGACCTTGAAAGGCACGACAACCGCCCCGGGGCAGCGACGAAGGTTCAGGGGGCGGATGTTCCCGCGGAGGGGCGGTGCCGGGGCGGAGAGGCAGTGCCGCGGCGGGGAGCGTCAGCCCTCGTCCCGGCCGATGGCCAGCATCCGGCGGACGGCCTCCAGCGCCGGCTCGCGGATCTCCTCCGGGACGTCCACCTCGTGCCGGATGTGCCGGAGCGAGTCGAGGGTCTTCTCCAGGGTGATCTTCTTCATGTGGGGGCAGAGCGTGCAGGGCTTGACCAGGTCCAGATCGGGGTGGGCCTCCTGCACGTTGTCGGACATCGAGCACTCGGTGATCATGATCACCCGGTCCGAGCGGGCGTCGTCCAGGTAGCCGATCATCCCGCTGGTGGAGCCCACGAAGTCCGACGCCTCGCAGACCTCGGGCGAGCACTCCGGGTGGGCGATGACCTCGATGCCCGGGTACTGGTCGCGGTAGGACTGGATCTGGTCGGCCGTGAACTGCTCGTGGACGATACACTTGCCGTGCCAGGTGAGGACCTCCACGTCGGTGTCGGCCGCCACGTTCTCGGCCAGGTACTGGTCGGGCAGGAAGATCACCCGGTCGGTGCCCGCCTCACGGGCCGCGTGCTCCACCACCGCCTTCGCGTTGGCGCTGGTGCAGCAGACGTCCGACTCGGCCTTGATGGCCGCCGGCGTGTTCATGTAGGTGACCACCGGCAGGTCCGGGAAGCGCTCCTTCAGGAGCCGTACGTCCTCGACGGTGATGGACTCCGACAGCGAGCAGCCGGCCTCCAGGTCGGGGATGAGGACCGTGCGGCCCGGGTTCACCAGCTTGGCCGTCTCGGCCATGAAGTGGACGCCGCAGAAGACGATGTAGTCGGCGTCGGCCTCGGCGGCCTGGCGGGCCAGACCCAGGGAGTCGCCCGTGTAGTCCGCGACGCCGTGGAAGATCTCCGGCACCTGGTAGTTGTGGCCCAGGATGACGGCGTTCCGCTCGGCCTTGAGCCGGTTGATCTCGGCGATGAGCGGGGCCTTCATCTCCCACTCGAAGCGTGGGATCGACCCCTTCACCTTCGGCCAGATGTGCTCGGTGGCCTCGGCCACCTCGTCGGTGTACTCCAGCGCGTCGACGGCGGGCATGGGGATCGGGGGTTGGGGTGTCAGGAGGCCGGGCGGACCGGAGTCGATCCGGCCGGCGGGCTCGACCGGCGCGGACGGCCCCACCTCGGCCGTCGGGCCGGGGACGGGCGGCGCCCTCGCTCGGAGGACCTCGGCGCCGCCTCTCGCCGAGTGGAACACCATTGTAAGGGAATGTTCCGGGGGCGGGAAGGCGGCGAGGGCGGGGGCGGCCGGCGCCGCCCCCGGGCCACGGAGTCCCGACCGGGCGGGCGAGGGGCGGCGCCCGGGCGGATCCCGGCCGTGATCTTGCACGCGGCTGGCGCACGGGAGAGGCGCCACCGCACCACGGAAGGAGCCATGGCGAGCGAGGCGATCCGCGAGGAGGTCGGGGCGATGGGCCGGGAGGAGGCGGAGGCCCGGGCCGCCGAACTGCGCGAGGAGATCCGGCGCCACGACCGGCTCTACTACGTCGAGAACGACCCGGAGATCTCCGACGCCGCGTACGATCGGCTCTTCGAGGAGCTGGTCGTCATCGAGGAGGCCTTCCCCGGGCTCCGTACCCCGGATTCGCCCACCCGGCGCGTGGGCGCCGAGCCCCTGGACGAGCTGTCCACCGTCGAGCACACGGCGCCGATGCTCAGCCTGGACTCGGGCCGGGAGCCGGAAGACCTGCGGGAGTTCCACGACCGGGTCCTCCGGGGGCTCGGGCTCGCCGACGGCGAGGGACCGGCGGGCGGCGGCGCGGACGGCGACGCCCCGGCCTTCACCGTCGAGCCGAAGCTGGACGGCGCCTCCCTGGAGCTGGTCTACGAGG
>CAZJJO010000131.1:0-4765 GCA_964546375.1 uncultured Gemmatimonadota bacterium | reverse complement strand
GGACGGCCGCCGCCCCGTCGCGGGCGGCTCCCGGCCGGGGCCGGTCCTCCCCGGGCGCGCTCGGCGGCGGGGACCCGTCTTCCCCGGGTGCGGCCGCTGTGGCGATCCCGTCGGTCATCGGAGTCCTCGCTGCCCGGTGACACTCGTCGCTCGTCTCGTCGCCGCCGCGGGGCTCTCGCCGGCCTCGCCGGCCGGTCGGGGTCGGACGCCCGCGCGAGCCCGGTGACCCGGGGTCGGCCCGGCCCCTATCTTGACCCGGGTCGCCCCGAAGGTACGGGACGTCCCCCGGAGCGGAAACGAGCCGGACGCGGCATCGAGCCGGACCGACCGGGGCGGGCGCCCCGACCCCGGCGAGCCCCCGCGACCGGAGCGAGCCCGGCCGATCCACCACCGCCGCGGAGACCCGACGTGAGCCCGCTGCCGCCGGACGAGCCCCACTCGCCCCACGCCCATCCGCTCCCGGTCCTGGGCGCGTACGCCGCGCTCGTGCTGCTGCTGGTGGCCCTGGCGCTCCCCCTGGCGTCCGCGCTGGTGCCCGAGACGCGGACCCGGTCGGCCTCGGCGCGGGTCGAGGCGAGCCCGGGAGCGGTCTGGTCGCTGCTGGCCCGGGTCCAGGACTACCCCGCCTGGCGGCCGACGGTCGAGCGGGTCCTGCCGCTGACGCCCTCGGCCGGACCGGCCCGGAGCGTCCCCGGATCCGACGGCGAGCCGGAGCGGCCGCCGGCCGGCTGGGTGGAGGAGGACCCCCTGGGCTCGCGGCTCCAGCTCCGGGTCGTCGAGACCGCTCCCCCCGGGAGGCTGGTGCTGCGGGTCCGCGAGGACTGGCCCTCCTACCGGGGTCGGCGCGTGATCCGCCTGGAGCGGGAGCCGGAAGGCACCCGGATCTTCGTCGGTCAGCGCGGGAGCGTGGAGAACCCCGTCTTCCGGGTCGCCGACCGCTACCTGGCCGCCGAGGGCCGCGATCCGCGGGTCCTGGTCGACGAGCTGATCGACCGGCTCCGCCGGCGCTGAGGCCGCCCCTCGCCCGGGGGAAGGACGCCGCCGGGCCCCGCGCGGCGGTCCCCGCCGCCGTGACGCTCTCCGCACCCTCCTCGTCTCCGGGACACGAGAGGGATCGCCCCGGGCTGCCGACGCGGCCCCGGGCGCGAGCGGAACGTCCAACGAGAGCGGGAGGCGAGCATGCTGCGAAGACACGTCCGATCCTGGAGCACCCGCCTGGCGACGGGCCTGCTGGCCGCGGGCCTGGCGCTGGGGCTCTC
Organism: uncultured Gemmatimonadota bacterium; assembly: GCA_964546375.1. Taxonomy (GTDB): domain Bacteria; phylum Gemmatimonadota; class Gemmatimonadetes; order Palauibacterales; family Palauibacteraceae; genus CAYVFM01. Next base: position 3,506 of record CAZJJO010000131.1, on the reverse strand, counting down.
CGCCTGCGGCGACGACGGGATGACCGGACCGGGCGGCGACACGTCGCTCTCGGTCCAGCTCACCGACGCCCCGGGCGACGTCCACGCCGTCTGGGTCGAGATCACCGACCTCCAGCTCGTGGGCGGCCCGGCCGACGAGGAGGACGGCGAGAACGGGGACGGGGAGAACGGCGACGGGAACGGTCCCCCGGACGGGGCCGGCGGGCCGCTCTCCCTGCTGGACGAGCCCACCGACCTGATCCGCCTCACCGACCTGGTCGGCACCACCCGGACCCTCGTGAACGAGGCCGAGGTCCCCTCCGGCACCTACACCGAGGTGCGGGTGATCGTCGGCGACGCCGTCCTGCAGGTCGAGGCCGGAGACGGCACGGGCGGCGACGCCTACGTCATGGGCGACCCGGCCCTGCCCGAGGGCGTGACCGAGTCGAACGTGGTGGGCAACCTCCTCTGCCCGAGCTGCCCCCAGACCGGCATCAAGGTGAAGCTGCCCGACGGCAACCTGCAGCTCGAGAGCGCCGACGCCGACGTGATCCTGGACTTCGACGTCTCGCAGAGCTTCGGCCGGCAGGCCGGCATGTCCGGGATGTGGGTGATGCACCCGGTGATCGTGGCGTCCGAGGCGTCGGAGGCCGGCAGCATCGCCGGCACCGTGACCCTCGCCGAGGGCGTGTCGATCCCCGAGTGCGGCGGCAACGCCCGGTCGGTGGAGGACTTCGTGCCCACCGCCACCCTGGTCGGGGACACCGAGACGGTGAAGAGCGGCGAGGTGGCCGGGGACGGCTCCTACGCCATCGACGCCGTGGCGCCCGGCGACTGGACCATGGGGTTCACGTCGGAGGTCGACTTCGAGAACGGCGACGTGCTCACCTTCGACGCCGACGTGTCCGCGGAGACGGTGACCGTCGAGGCCGGCGCCGAGTCGACGGCCGACTACACCGTCACCGCGGCGAGCTGCAGCGGCGACGGCTCCTGAGGGCGAGCCCGGCGTCCCGTCGGCGTCGGCGCAACGCCCACTCCCCCGGGCGGAACCGCCGCCGTCGCCGGGCGCCGGCTCTTCCTTCCGCCCTTCCGGTACCGACCCCGGGTCGGGCTAGAAGCTGAACTCGGCCCGGAGCTGGGTCGGCAGCGTCCACTCCTCCTCGAAGCCGCCGGCCTCGCCGTCGCTCAGGGCAACCAGACCCTCCGAGTCCTCCGGGTCCATCACCGTCAGGTAGAGGCGGGACCGCAGCGAGAACGCCACGTGCGGGTTCACCCGGTAGCCGACCCGGAGAGCCCCGTAGGCGGTGAAGTAGGTCTCGGCGATCTCGTCGAGAACGCCGTTCGGCCGCCGGAACTCGTCGGTGGTCATCGAGGCGCCGCCCGCGCCCACGCCGACGACCGTGTACCAGTCCTCCACCTCGGGGTTGGTGAAGCGCATCTCCACCCCGGCGGTATAGCGAAAGTCGGTCAGGTCGGGCCCCTGTTCGTCGTTGGCGAAGCGGGCGCCCGCGTTGAGGCCGAGCTCGCCGTCGGCCCGCAGCGCCAGCCGGTCGCTCACCCGGCCCACCAGCCCCAGGCCGAAGGACGGCCCGATCTGCCAGGCGTCCTGCATCGCGGCCATCGGGATCGAGGCGCCGACTCCGGCGTCCACCCCGATGCCCTGGGCCCGGGCCTCCCCGGCGCCGGCGAGGAGCAGCCCCGCCGCCAGCACGGCCGCCGCCGTGGCCGCTCCTGCGCTCCGAACCACGTTCTCCGTCCGCACGGTTCCCTCCCCGTCTATGGATCGTCCCCGGCCGGGGCTCATCCCCGGGGGAACGGAGCATCTCGTCGGACGCCCTGAAGATACCACCGACCGGACCCGCGTGAAGGGGCGGGCTGTCGCGGGCGGCGCGTGGGCCGTCAGGCCCGAACCGTGTCCTCGACCCGAACCCCCACCAGCGCCGCCGCCGCCAGCGTCATCGCCCCGCCCACCAGGAAGGGGAGCCGGAAGTCCACCACCGCCAGCAGGCCGGCCAGCAGGGGGCCCACGGCCAGTCCGAGCGCGAAGCCCATGGTCAGGACGCTGAGCTGGCGGCCGACCCCGTGCTCGCTGGAGAGGTCGCCGGCCAGGGCGAAGGCGGGCGAGGCCACGCCGGCGGTGGCCAGCCCCTGCACCAGCCGTGCGCCGGTCAGCTCGAGCGTGCTCTCGACCACGCCCAGCCAGGCGGTGGCCGGCGCCAGCAGGACCAGGCCGGCGATCACCAGCGGCTTCCGGCCGATCCGGTCCGAGAGCGAGCCCAGCGGCACCTGGAAGACGAGCCGGGTGATCGTGAGGGCGCTGAAGGCCACGCCGAAGCCGAGCGCGGTCTGGTTCAGACGCGCGTTGAACTCGTTCTCCAGGGTGGTCATCATCGAGATGGCGGTGGCCATCACCAGGGTGGCCGCCCCGAGGCTGAGGATGTCGCCGGTCATCAGCTCGCGGTCGAAGAACCGGTAGCGTCGCGACGCCGCCCCGGCAGGGTCCTCGCCCTCCCCGCTGCCGTCTCCGCTCCCGGGGCCCTCCTCGTCCAGGTCGTCGGCCGCGTCCCGGGACCCGGCCTCCGGCCCGGGATCGGCGCTCCCCTCGATCCCTCGCCCTCCCTCGGCCGGCTCCTCCACCCAGGCCTCGACGAAGAGGATGGCCGACAGGATCGTGGCCGCCCCCACCAGGAAGACGGCGTCGAAGCCGTGGACCACGTGCAGCCAGCCCCCCAGCAGCGGACCCACCGCGAACCCCACCATCCGGAAGGTGGCGAAGATCCCCATGGCCCCGCCCCGGTTGCGGCGCTCGGTGGTGACCGTGATCAGCGCCATCGAGGCGGGCAGGGTCAGGGCGAAGCCCACCGCCTGGAAGGCCCGGATCCCCAGGAGGGCCGGGTAGCTGGAGGCGAACAGGAAGGCCGCCGTCCCCACCCCCATGACCGCCAGGCCGGCCTGGATCCAGCGCTTCCGGTGGCCGAGGCGGTCCACCAGGGTGGCCGCCACGGGCTGGGCCGCCACGTTGGCCAGGCCGAAGAGCGAGACCAGGACCCCCACCAGCACGGACCGGGACCACGCCGAGGGGCCCGCCACCTCGGCCACGTAGAGCGGCAGGGCGATGAGCAGGAGGCTGTTGCCCACCCCGTCGCCCAGCCGGGCCAGCGACAGGGCCATGACGGTGGGGTTGGCGCCCAGCCGGTCGCGGAGGCCGTCGATCCAGGCCCCGTCCCCTCCATCGCCCGACCCCTCGCGGCCCGAGGGCGCGCCCGCCGCGCTCCCGACCTCCGCCCCGGGCGGGGGCTCGGTCCCGGTGTCGGCGGCCGTCGTGTCGGGCGTCCGGGGCATGGTCGCGGCGGGGGGCGAGGTTCGGCTCGGGGGCGCCCCGCCCCGGGGTGCAAGAAGCGGACGACGCACCCCGATCCGTGAAGCGGCCCGCGTCTACTCCCCGTCCTCCTCCCCCTTCGGGACCGTCAGCCCCTCGATCTCGCCCTTCTTCTCGAACCACTCCACCAGGTAGCGCTGGGCCCGCA
>CAZJJO010000130.1:0-4803 GCA_964546375.1 uncultured Gemmatimonadota bacterium | reverse complement strand
TCACCGAGCAGCGCCGCTACCGGGAGCGGCTGGAGGAGGCCGTGGCCGAGCGCACTCGCGACCTGGAGCGGGCCCGGCGGGAGGTGCTGGAGCGGCTCGCCCGGGCGGCCGAGTACCGGGACGACGAGACCGGGGAGCACACCCGTCGGGTGGGCCGTCTGACGGCACGGCTGGCCCGTGCGCTGGACCTGCCGGAGGACGAGGCGAGCCTGCTGGGCGAAGTGGCTCCCCTGCACGACCTGGGGAAGATCGGGATCCCGGACGACATCCTCCTGAAGGAGGGGCCGCTGACCGACGAGGAGTTCGAGGTGATGAAGCGTCACACGGTCATCGGCGCCGACCTGCTGGCCGGGGGCTCCTCGGACCTGGCCGTGCAGGCCGAGACCATCGCCCGCTCCCACCACGAGCGCTGGGACGGCCGCGGGTACCCCCGGGGCCTCGAGGGCGAGGCGATCCCGCTGGCGGGACGGATGGTGGCGGTGGTGGACGCCTTCGACGCCATGACCCACCGCCGCCCCTACAAGCCGGCCTGGCCGGTGGAGAAGGCGATCGGCGAGCTGCGCGACGGCGCCGGCGGGCAGTTCGACCCGCGTGTGGTGGAGGCCTTCCTGGCGATCCGCGAGGAGGCCGCGGCGCTGGTCCGGGAGGGCCTCGGGGAGCTCGGGGAGGAGAGCGGGGGCTGACGCGTCCCCGGGCGACGGCCGGTCGGCCGGCCGGCCCCCCGGCGGTCAGCCCGTTCCGGCGGCCACCGCGGCCCCGGCCGCGCCGGCGGCGGGGCGGGTCCGGTCGGGCGCCGTCGGCTCGCCGTACGTCCCCTGCTCGCCCAGCCGCTCCCGCAGCTCCAGCCGCGCCCGGTGGACCCGCATCTTCAGCGCCGGCACGGTCGAGTCCAGCCGGTCGGCCATCTCGCGGTAGGTGTACTCCTCCAGGTGCTTCAGCAGGAAGGCCTCCCGCTTCTCGGGGCCCAGGGCCGCCAGGGCCGCCCGCAGGTCGTCCCGCAGGAGGGCCCGGTCCGCCAGCAGGCCGCCGTCGGCGTCGGCGTCCACCAGGGTGGGAGAGGCGTCGGCGTCCAGCGGCACCCGGGGACGGCTCTCCCGCGGCGACTTCAGGTGGTCCTTGCAGATGCTGGAGACGATGCGGAAGAGCCACCCGCCCACGCGGTCGGGATGGCGGCAGTCGTCCAGCCTGCGGTACCCCCGCACCAGCGCCTCCTGCACCAGGTCCTCGGCGTCGCCCTCGCCCACCATCCCGACCGCGTGCCGGTAGAGGTCGTCCTGGTGGCGGCGGGCCAGGACGCCGTAGGCCTCGTCGTCGCCCTCCAGCGTGGCCGCCACCAGCTCGGCGTCGCTCCTCGGGTCGGACCGTCCGCCGTGCCCTCGGTCTCGGTCGTCCATGCTCGACCGCCTTCCTCGCGTTCGGGTCGTCCGGCGCTCGTCCGGGACGGATCGCCCGGCCGGACCCCCGAGAGGGCGCAACGCCCGTACGCGACAGGTGTTGTGTACGACAAGTTCATTTGAAATAACACCTTAGATGCGATCGACACCGATCCGCGAGGGGGCGGCTCACGGCACGATTCCGGTAAATTTTCCTTGACCGGCCCGCTCCGGGCCGGAAAATTTTTCCGGTCCGCGGGTACGCCCGCCCGTCGGCGGCGCCCGGAGCGGCCGGGCGGCCGGCGGGCCGGCGTCGGCCCGAGAGCCCGAACACGGAGGCGAGCGATGACCGGGGAAGAACTCCTCGTCCTGGTGGTCGACGACGAGCCGTCGATCCGCGAGGCGCTCTCCATGCGGGTCGAGAGCTGGGGCTACCGCGCCTGCACGGCGGCCACCGCCGGGGAGGCGGCGGAGACGATCCGCGAGCGGGACCCCGACGTGGTGCTGGCCGACGTGGTCCTGCCGGACGCGTCGGGCCTGGAGCTGCTCGAGGGGCTGAGCGGGCGGGACGAGCGGCGGCAGATCATCCTGATGACCGCCCACGGCAGCGTCGACCGCGCGGTGGACGCCATGAAGGCCGGGGCCATGGACTTCCTCACCAAGCCCCTGGACGCCGACCAGGTCCGCAGCCTGCTCGAGGCGGCCGCCGAGGAGGTGGAGCTGCAGGGCCGCGTCCGTCGGATCGAGGACTCGCTGGAGGAGGAGGCGGGCCTGGGCCGTCTGGTCGGGGCCAGCGGCCGGATGCGGGAGCTGTTCGAGACCGTGCAGGTGCTGTCCGAGAGCGACGCCTCCGCCTTCATCACCGGCGAGAGCGGCACGGGCAAGGAGCTGGTGGCCCGGACCGTCCACGACCTGAGCGCCCGCGCCGACGGCCCCTTCGTGGCGGTCAACGCCTCAGCCATCCCGGAGGGGCTGATCGAGAGCGAGCTGTTCGGCCACGAGGAGGGCGCCTTCACCGGCGCCACCGACACGCGCCGGGGCTGCTTCGAGCAGGCCGACGGCGGCACCCTCCTGCTGGACGAGATCACCGAGATGCCGCTGCAGCTCCAGCCCAAGCTGCTGCGGGTCCTGGAGGAGGAATCGGCCCGGCGGGTGGGCGGCGAGGAGGAGATCCGGTTCGACGTCCGCATCCTGGCGGCCACCAACAGCGACCCGGCCGAGGCCGTCGAGGACGGGGAGCTGCGCGAGGACCTCTTCTACCGGCTGAACGTCTTCCGCGTCTCGGTGCCCCCCCTGCGCCAGCGGCCCGAGGACATCCCGCTGCTGGCCCAGCACTTCGTGCGCACCTTCAACGAGAAGCACGGGACCGAGGTCCGCGGCGTCCGGCCCGGGGCGCTGGACCGGCTGTCCGACTACCCCTGGCCCGGCAACGTCCGGGAGCTGCGCAACGTGATCGAGCGCGCCACCATCGTGGCCGCCTCCGGCTGGATCGACGCCCAGGACCTGCCCCCCTACGTGGCCGAGGGCCGGGAGCGGGGCGAGCCCAGCGTGGAGATCCCCGTGGGCACCAGCATCGAGGACGCCGAGCGGGAGCTGATCCTCCGCACCCTGGAGCACGTCGACAACAACAAGGCCGAGGCCGCCCGGCGGCTGGGCGTGGACCCGAAGACGGTCCGCAACAAGCTCAAGCGCTACGGCGAGATGTGATGGTCGCGAGCGATCGGATGCTCGTGCGCGCCGTGGCGACAGGTCGGCCCCGGGTCCGGCGTCGGCCCCGGAGCGAGGTCCCCCGGTGACCGTCCGACGGAAGCTGGTGGTCGGCTTCGCGGTCGTGACGGCGGTCTTCGTCGCCCTGGCCGCCTACCACCTCTCGGTGATCCGCGAGTCGGCCCGCGTCAGCCGGGAGCTCCGGGGCCTGGGCGACCGGCTGGAGGCCACCTCGGCGCGGCAGGCGCGGCTGCTGGACCGGCTCGAGGAGTCCGCCCTCAAGTACCGGGTGACCCGCGACTCGGGCTACGCCGCCCGCTACGCGGACGCCCGGGACAGCCTCGACCGGATGATCCGCGAGCTGGGGGACGCCCCCCTCACCGGCCCCGAGCGGACGCCCGTCCGCCGTCTGCAGGCCGCCTGGACGTCGGAGGCGAGCCTGCCCCGGCGCCTGCCCGGGCGGCTCGGGGAGATCGCCGGCGGCGCGGCCGCCGACACCACCGGGGCCCTCCGGGAGCGGGTGGGCCTGCTGCGCGAGCGGACCCGGGCGGTGAACCGCGCCGCCCGGGCCGCCGTCCGCCGCCGGGTCGAGGACGCGGCCGATGCGGTGGAGCGGGCCGAGACGGTCTCCTGGATCGCCCTGGTGGCCGGCCTGCTGGCGGCGGCGGGCGTCTCCTGGTGGGTCGTCCGGTCCATCCTCCGGGGGCTGGGCCGCCTCCGCGAGGGCACCCGGGCCGTGGCCGAGGGGGACTTCGAGCACCGGATCCCCGCGGCCGGCGACGACGAGTTCGCCGAGCTGGCCGGCGCGTTCAACGCGATGACCGTCCGGCTGGACGAGGTCGACCGGCTCAAGCGGGGCTTCCTCTCCCAGGTCTCCCACGACCTGAAGAGCCCCCTGGCCTCGGTGCGCGAGACCGTCCGCCTCCTGCTGGACGAGGTGCCCGGCGAGCTGAACGCGGACCAGCGGCGCCTACTGGAGATGAGCCTGCGGTCGAGCGGGCGGCTCTCGACGATGATCGACCGCCTGCTCGACCTCTCGCGCATGGAGGCCGGCGCGGCCGCCTACGAGACCGAGCCCGTGGACCTCGGGGCGCTGGCCCGCGCGGTGACCGACGAGTTCCGGCCCCGCCTGCGGCAGGGCTCCGGCACCCTGGAGCTCGAGGTGGAGGGCGCCGACCGGGCCGACGGGGGAGCCGACCGCGGAGAGGCCTCCGGCGGGGACGGAGCCGGACCGGGCGGGACCGACGGGCCGGCGGGACCCGTCGCCGTCGTGGACCGCGGCCGGGTGGTCCAGGTCCTCGAGAACCTGCTGGACAACGCCCTGGAGCACGGGCTGGGCGCCGGCCCCGGCGGCGGCACCATCCGGGTGCGCGTCGAGGAGCTGGACGAGGGATCCGATCCGCCCGGGCGGGCCGAGCCCGAGGGCCGTCCTCCCTGGGTCCTCCTCTCGGTGGCCGACGACGGGCCCGGCGTGGACCCCGACGAGCGGGAGGCCGTCTTCGACCGCTTCCGCCAGGCCGGCCGCGGCGGGACGGGGCTCGGCCTCACCCTCTGCCGGGAGATCGTGGAGGCCCACGGGGGCGCGATCTGGGTCGAGGAGAGCGCGGCCGGCGGCGGTCTCTTCCGCGTGCTCCTGCCGGCCCGTCCCCCGGAGGGCACCCCCGCGGCCGGGCCGACCGGCGCGGACGCGGCGGAGCCGAGCGGCGCGCCGGCGACGGGGGAC
>CAZJJO010000129.1:0-4816 GCA_964546375.1 uncultured Gemmatimonadota bacterium | reverse complement strand
GTCCCCGGCGCCGGAGGGGTCCGTGCCCTCGCCGCTCACGGGGCCGCCCCCGCCGCCGGTGCGACGCCGCCGGCCGCCGCCGGCGACCGGAAGAGGCCGAGCCCGTCGGTCGAGCCCAGCAGCTCGTCGAAGGCCCGGTCGGGATGGGGCATGACGCCGACCACGTTGCGCTCCTCGCTGCAGACGCCGGCGATGTTGGCCACCGAGCCGTTGGGGTTGGCCTCGTCGGTGGCCCGCCCCCCGGCGTCCACGTAGCGGAAGACCACCCGTTCCTCCCGTTCCAGCCGATCGACGGTCTCCCGGTCGGCGAAGTACTGGCCCTCGCCGTGGGAGAGCGGCATCCGCAGGACCTGGCCCTCCCGGTAGGCGGCGGTGAAGGGGGTGTCGACGGCCTCGACCCGGAGCCGGCAGCCGTGCGACCGGAAGCGGAGCTCCTCGTTCCGGACCAGGGCGCCGGGCAGGAGGTGGGCCTCGCAGAGCACCTGGAAGCCGTTGCAGATGCCCACCACCGGCCCTCCGTCCGCGGCGAAGGCGGCCACCTCCTCCATGACGGGGCTGAAGCGTGCGATGGCGCCCGCGCGCAGGTAGTCGCCGTAGGAGAACCCGCCCGGCAGGACGACCGCCTCGGCGCCGGCCAGGTCGCGGTCCCGGTGCCAGAGCATCACCGGCTCGTCGCCGGCCGCCTCGACCGCCCGCCGGCAGTCGCGCTCGCAGTTGGTGCCGGGGAAGACGACGATCCCGATCCTCACCGTCCGTCGGCCTCCCCGCCGGCTTCGGCCGCGGCGCCCCGGCCGTCCGTGTCCGTCCCGGCCCGGTCGATCCGGACCTCGTAGTCCTCGATCACCGGGTTGGCGATCAGCTCCTCGCACATCCGGCGCACTTCCTCCTCGGCCGCCCCGGCGTCCTCGGCCGCCAGGCGGAGGTGGATCAGGCGGCCCGCCCGGACGTCGCGGACCCCGTCCCAGCCCAGGTCCCGGAGCGCGCGTCCGATGGTCTGCCCCTCCGGGTCCAGGACCCCCTCGCGGGGCGTCACCCGGATCTCGGCTCGGTAGTCGGGGATGGCTCCCTCCCGTCGTCGGATGTCGTCGTCCGTCCCCAGGACGTTCCGGCTCAGTACTCGGGCAGCTCCCGGCCGGTGATGCGCCGGTAGGCCTCCAGGTAGCGCTCGGTGGTGTTCTCCACCACCTCCGCCGGCAGGTCCGGGGCCGGCGGCGTCTTGTCCCACTCGCCGGCCTCGACCAGCTCGTCCAGGTAGTCCCGGACCGGCTGCTTGTCGAGGGAGGGCTGGCTCCCGCCCGGCTCGTAGCGGTCCACCGGCCAGAAGCGGGAGGAGTCCGGCGTCAGCACCTCGTCGATGAGCTGGATCTCGCCCGTCCGGAGCGAGGTGCCGAACTCGAACTTCGTGTCGGCGATGATCACGCCCCGCTCCCGGGCGTGCTCGTGGCCCCGCTCGTAGAGGTCGAGGCTCCGCTCGCGGAGGACCTCGGCCGTCTTGATGCCGACGATCTCCTTCATCTGCTCGAAGGTGATGTTCTCGTCGTGGCCCTCCTCGGCCTTGGTGGCCGGGGTGAAGCGGGGCTCGGGCAGCCGCTCGCCCTCCTCGAGGCCGTCGGGCAGCGGCTCGCCGGCCAGGGTGCCCCGGTCCCGGTACTCGCGCCAGCCGGAGCCGGCCAGGTAGCCGCGCACGACGCACTCGACCGGGAAGGGCTCGGTGCGCTCGACCAGCATCCCCCGGCCCGCCCAGCCGTCCCGCGTCGCGCCCAGCTCCGGATGCAGCTCCTCGATCCGGTCCGGGTCGGCGCTGCGGAAGTGGTTGCGGACCAGCCCGGCGGTGCGGTCGAACCAGAAGGCCGAGATCTGGGTCAGCACCGCGCCCTTGCGGGGCACGATGTCAGGGAGGACGACGTCGAAGGCGCTGATCCGGTCGCTGGCCACCATCAGCAGGTGGTGGTCGCCCACCTCGTACATCTCGCGGACTTTCCCCTGGTGGTGGAGGGGGAGGGGCAGGGAGGTCTCGCGGACGGTCTCGCTCATGTCTCCTCCTCGTGCGGGATCGGAGCTCGTGCGGCGGAGCGGCGGTCCCCGGGGCCGGGACGGGCGGCCGCCGGTCGCGGTGCGGGGATCGGGCCGGTCCTCCCGGGCGGGGTCGGTCGGGTCACACCCGCAGGTCCCCGGGCTCGGCGACCCCGTCGGCGGCGTCGAGGACCGGCTCTACCCGGTCTCGCAGGAAGCGGTCCACCTGCCGGGGGGCCCGGCCCACCAGGTCGCCCGGCCGGGCCAGCTCCCGGAGGCGGTCCAGGTCCAGGCCGAAGGCGTCGTCGTCGGCGACGCGCCGGAGGAAGTCGTTGTCCTCGGCGCCCTCGTCCAGCCGCCGGCGGGCCGCCATGGCGTGGCGGCGGGCCCGCTCGTGGAGCTCCTGGCGGTCGCCGCCGGCCTCGACGCCGGCCACCAGGACTTCCTCCACCACCAGGAACGGAAGCTCCCGCTCCATCCGGCGGCGGATCACCGGCTCGTGGACCACCAGGCCCGAGGCCACGTTGGCCACGAGCAGCAGCACTGCGTCGGCGGTCTGGTAGGCCTCCGGGAGGGAGATCCGGCGGTTGGCCGAGTCGTCCAGGGTGCGCTCGAACCACTGCACCGAGGCGGTCCACGCGGCGTTCAGCTCCAGGGTGCAGAGGTGACGCGCCAGCGCGCAGATCCGCTCCGAGCGCATCGGGTTGCGCTTGTAGGGCATGGCCGACGAGCCGACCTGTTTCTCGCCGAACGGCTCCTCGATCTCGCCGAAGGCCTGGAGCAGGCGGACGTCGTGGCCGAAGCGCGCCGCGGTGGCGCCGACGCCCGAGAGGACGGCCAGGCAGCGCTGGTCCACCTTCCGCGGATAGGTCTGGCCCACCACGTCGTAGACGGCCGGGAAGCCGAGCCGCTCGGCCAGGCGCTCGTTCATCCGGTCGACCTTCTCCCCGTCGCCGTCGAACAGCCGGAGGAAGCTGGCCTCGGTGCCGGTGGTCCCCCGGGCGCCCCGGAGCCGGAGGTCGTCGCTCGCCCGCTCCACCGCCTCCAGGTCCTCCAGCAGGTCCCGGATCCACAGGCAGGCCCGCTTGCCCACCGTGGTGGGCTGGGCCGGCTGGCCGTGGGTGTAGCCCAGCGTCGGCAGGTCGCGGTGCTCGCGGGCGAAGCCGGCCAGCGCGTCGACGGCGGCCAGCAGGCGCCGGCGGAGCACCCCCAGCGCCTCCCGGTGCTTCAGCAGGTCCGCGTTGTCGCCGACGAAGGCGCTGGTGGCCCCCAGGTGGACGTGGCCCCGGGCCTCGGGCGCCACCTCGCCGAAGTGGCGGACGTGGGCCATGACGTCGTGCCGCAGCTCGCCCTCCAGCTCGGCGATCCGATCCAGGTCCACCTCGTCGCGGGCCGCCCGCATCGCCTCGACGGCCGCCCCGGGCACGTCCACGCCGAGCTCGCGCTGGGTCTCGGCCAGGGCGATCCAGAGGTCGCGCCACAGCAGGGCCTGGCGCCGCGGCGAGAAGAGGGCGGCCATCTCGGGCGAGGCGTAGCGGTCGATGAGCGGGTGCGGGTAGCTCTCGGGCCGGTCGGTCACGGGCTCCCCCCTCGGCCCCGGGGGATCCGACCGCGCCCGGCCCGGCCGGCGGCCGGCGGACGGTCCCGGTGCTCGTCCCGGACGGGGGCCGCGGCCGCGGGAAGCGGGGGGGCGCTCATCGGACCCCGAAGGAGGTGACGACGGAGGAGCCGTCGCGGTAGAGCCACACCTGGACGCGGCCCGAGGCCGCGCGGAAGAGCCCGGCGGCGTCCTCGGCGCTCTCGACCTCCCGCCGGTTCACGGCCAGGATCACGTCGCCCTCCCGCATACGGGTGGCCCGGGCCACGCGCTCGCTGACGTCCACGATCAGGGCCCCCTGCTCGACCCCGAGGTCGCGCTCGGCGGCGATCTGCGGGGTCACCGAGACGAGCTGGAGGCCCTCCAGGACCTCCACCCGCTCGGCCTGCTCGGAGGGCGGCTCGCGGACCTCCAGCTCGCCGGTGCGGACGCGGCCGTCGCGCCGGTAGCGCAGCTCCACGGTCGATCCGACCCCGGCGTCCAGCAGGGCCACCTCCCAGTCCATCGGTCCGTCGACGGCGCTGCCGCCCAGCGAAAGGACCACGTCCCCGCGCCGCAGGCCGGCCGCCTCGGCCGGCGACCCCGGCGCGACCCGGCGGACCATGGTCCGCGACAGCAGGGTGTCGGACGGGACGGACGCGACCTCGGTCCCCACCCAGGTGGGGCGGACCCGGCCGAAGCGCCGCAGCTCGTCGGCGATCCGGAGGGCCCGGTCGATGGGGATGGCGAAGGCCACGCCCACCGAGCCGCCCGACTCCGACAGGATGGAGGCGTTCACCCCGACCACCCGGCCCAGCACGTTCACCAGCGGGCCGCCGCTGTTGCCGGGGTTGATGGAGGCGTCGGTCTGGATCATGTCGGCGTACAGGACGCCCCGCCGTCCCTCGGTGCGGACGTCCCGCCCCGAGCCCGACACGACCCCCACGGTGACCGTGGGCTCGGTGTCGGCGAGCTGGAAGCCGAACGGGTTGCCCAGGGCCAGGGCGGGCTCGCCCACCATCAGGTCGCCCGACGTGCCCAGCGGGGCCGGGGGGATCCGGCCCGGCTCGATCTTCAGCAGCGCCACGTCGGTCAGCTCGTCCCCCCCGACCAGCTCCGCCTCCCAGACCCTCCCCCGGCTGTCGGCCACCTCGATCCGCTCGGCCCCGCGCACCACGTGGTGGTTGGTGAGCACGTGGCCGGCCGAGTCGATGGCGAAGCCCGAGC
>CAZJJO010000128.1:0-4877 GCA_964546375.1 uncultured Gemmatimonadota bacterium | reverse complement strand
AGGTGCGGCCATGCAGGTCCGGGAGATCCTCGCCCGCAAGGGCACCGACGTCGTCACCGTCTCCCCCGACGACACCGTCGCCGACGCCGTCCAGGTGCTGGTCGATCACGACATCGGCTCGGTGCTGGTCGTCGAGGAGGACCGGGTGCTGGGCATCCTGACCGAGCGCGACGTCCTCCGGCTCGCCGCCGGGGGGCCGGAGGCGCTGGCCGCGACGCGCGTCGCCGAGGGGATGACGGCCGAGGACGACCTGCTGGTGGGCAGCCCCGACGACGACATCCACTACTGCATGGACGTGATGACCGAGAACCGGGTCCGGCACCTGCCGGTCATGGAGGGGGCCGACCTGCGCGGCATCGTCTCCATCGGCGACGTGGTGAACGCGTGCCGGCGGGACGCCGAGCACGAGAACCGCTACCTCAAGGACTACATCCGGGGCGACCTGCGCTGATCGGCATCCCGGCGGCCGGCGCTCAGCCGCCCGGGCCCTCCCCGCCGGCCCCCTCGTTGACCTGCAGGTCGGTCACCACCACCTCGGTCTCCACGTCGCCGGACTCCACGATCTGGCGGAGCTGCTCGAGCTGGCCGCCCATCGCCTGGCGGGCCTTCTCACGCTCCTCCTCGGGGAGCTGCTCGAGCTGCTGGCGGATGCGGTCGAGCTGCCGCCGGGCCCGCTCCAGCTCGTCCGGCGGCACGGCCGCGCTCATCCCCTGCACCCGGAGGCTGACCCGGAAGGGATGGAGCATGCCCTCCACCTCCCGGTAGTCCTGGAAGCGGGCGTCCAGAGAGAGGGCCCGGGAGGCGGTGTCGGTGGCGATCTTGCCCTCCATCGTCAGCCGACGGATGGCGTGGCTGTCGGCGTCGAGGAACAGCTCCAGCCGCTGGGGACGGAACTGGCCGGGGGCCTGCTCCGGGGTCATCGCCTCGAGGTCCAGGCCCTCGAAGTCGGTGACCACCACCCGCCAGGTCTCGTGCCCGTCCACCGGGGTCCGGCCGGCCAGCTCGGCCCGGTCCGCCAGTCGGGGGAAGAGCCGGTAGGGGTTGCCCCAGCCCCGGGGCATCCGGCCGGTCGCCGAGTCCCGCCCCGCCTGCACGAAGACCGGGTGCCCGTCCATGGTGGTCTTCACGAAGCGGTTGGTGGTGGTCATCCCCAGCACCCGCTGGGTGACGCGGTAGGTGCGGATCCCCTCCATCCGCTGCTCGTAGCGCTCCAGGGCGGTGTCGAGGATCTCCTCCGCCGTCTGCGCCGGCGCCGGCGCGGGGGAGGCGACGGCGACGGCCGCCGTCAGGGCCAGGGGGATCGCCACGAGGTCGCGGACCGCGCGCATGGTCGGTTCCCGGGTGAAGGTGGTCATCTCGGGGCTTCGCCGTTACCCTAACCGGCCGGGACGCCGCCGCGCCAGACCGGACCGTCCGGACGCTCCGCGGGGCGCTCCCGACCGCGGGCCGGGGCGACCGGGCCGCGGCCGCCCGCACAGCACGACGATCCCACCGCAGGGAGGGTCACGATGTCCCGAGGTCCCCGAGCGCTCGCCGTCCTCCTCGCCGCGGCCGTGACGGCCGCCTGCGCGGGGGAGGGGCCGCCCGCCGAAGACGACGGGGTGCGTCTGGTGGAGGGCAGCCGGTCCACGCCGGCGTTCGCCGAGGCGGACCTCTCCTTCGAGGCCCCCGAGCGCGGGGCGACGGCCGGCGACAGCCTGGCGGCGCGGCTGAGCCTGGAGGGCTTCGCGCTGGCCGAGCCGACGCCCGGCGCGGAGACCCGCGGGCTGGCGATGTCCGACCGGGGCCAGCACGTCCACTTCATCGTGGACGACCGGCCCTACCGGGCCCTCTACGACCTGGGCGCCCCGGTGACGGTGGATCTCTCCGGCCTGGAGCCGGGCGTCCACCTCCTGCGGGCGTTCGCCTCGCGCCAGTGGCACGAGAGCGTGAAGTCGGACGGCGCCTTCGCGCTCACCTGGTTCCGGGTGGGCGACACGGCGGCGGCCGAGGGGGCGTTCGACCCCGAGGCGCCGATGCTCACCTACAGCCGGCCCAAGGGGACCTACGCGGGCCCGGCCGCCGACAGCGTGATGGTGGACTTCTACGTCTCCAACGCGGAGCTCGGCTCCGGCGAGGGGAGCCACCGGGTCCGGCTCACCGTCGACGACACGCTGGACTGGGAGCTGACCGAGTGGGCGCCTCACTACGTGCTGGGCCTGGACGAGGGCAGCCACACCTTCCGGCTGGAGCTGCTGGCCCCGGACGGCACCGTAGTGTCCGGCGACCACAATGCCACCGAGCGGACCATCGAGATCGAGCGGCCGGGAGGCGGCGGAGGGAGCTGACCTTCCGGGGCCGGAGCGGCGGCGACCGGGCGCGGCGGCGGGACGGGCCGGCCGGCCCGGGCCCTCGACGCCTCCCCCGTCAGTCCCCGTCCGCCGCGGGGCCGGCGACGGCCGCCTCGCGGTCGGCGGCCGACAGCTCCCGGGCCCGGGCGTCGCGGTCGGGTCCGGGCGGCGCCTCGCCGCGGCCCAGCGCCAGGAAGGCGGCCAGCAGGCCGTGGCCGTGCTCGGTGAGCACCGCCTCGGGATGGAACTGCACCCCCCAGACCGGGAGCTCCCGGTGGCGCAGGGCCATCACCTCCCCGTCCTCCTCCGTCCAGGCGGTCACCTCCAGGGCGTCGGGCACCGAGTCCCGGTCCACCACCAGCGAGTGGTAGCGGACGGCCTCCAGGGGATCGGGCAGGCCGGAGAAGAGCCCCCGGCCCCGGTGGCGGATCGAGGAGCGCTTGCCGTGCATGGGCCGGCGGGCCCGGACCACCTCGCCCCCGAAGACCTCGCCCACGCACTGGTGGCCCAGGCAGACGCCCAGGATCGGCACCTCCCCGGCCAGGGCCTCCACCAGCCCGTTGGCCACCCCGGCCTCGGCGGGGGTGCAGGGGCCGGGCGAGATCACCACGTGGCTCGGCTCCAGGGCCCGCGCCTCCTCCACGCCGATCCGGTCGTTCCGGCGGACCGCCACCTCCTCGTCCAGCTCCCGGAGGTAGCGGGCGAGGTTGTGGACGAACGAGTCGTAGTTGTCCAGCAGCAGGATCATGGCGCCGACTCCCGGTCGGGGGACGGGGACGCTCCGGCGCCCGGGCCGGCCGCGGGCGGGGCCGAGGCCGGCGGGGCCGCCCCGTTCACGCCTCCGGCTCCAGGACGACCGAGGCCGACTGGCCGGAGGACTCCTCCACCTCCAGCTCGATCCGGTCGATCCGCCCGGCGCCGGCCTCCCGGAGATCCTCCGCCAGCCGGCCGGCCAGGTGGGCCGCGATCCGCTCGGCGGTGGTGTTGTCCACCGGCAGCACGACCACGTCCGCCTCGGGGAAGCGGTACTCGTCGCCGCCGTGCCGCGCCCGGACGCTCCCCCCGGCCCGCTCCACCTCGACGCGTTCGCTGTCGCCGGGCAGCAGGGTCCGGTGGTCCAGCCGGCCCACCAGCCGCTCCAGGATCTCCCGCAGCAGGAGGAAGTCCACCACGAGGCCGTGCTCGTCCGGCTCGCCCTCGACGGTGGCCGAGACCCGGTAGTTGTGGCCGTGCAGGGACTCGCAGGCGTCCCCGCCGTAGGTGATGAAGTGGGCGGCGGAGAAGACGACCTCCTCCGGGCCCAGGTGCACCCGGTAGCTCTCCATCGTCGTCGGGTCCGCTTCCGGTGGGGGTGTCGGCGGGGAAGGCGGCCGGCCGGGCCGCCCTCCGTCCCGTGCGGGGCTCACGGCCCGGAATGTGGCGGTTGCGGCGCCGTCGGGGAAGGGGGTGCGGCGACGACCGCCCGGGGTCCGGCCCGCCCCCCGGCGGCGCGCCGCCCCGACGGCGGCCGGGATCGTGCGCGATAGCCCCGAAACGGCGCCGGCCGATCGGCGTATGGAAGGAGGGTTCGTCGCGCTCCCGGCGCCCGGGCGGGCGGTCGGGCCGGCGAGGCCGTGCCCGCCGGGGAGGGCCGGCGGGCCGCAGGCTCTCGACGCGACGCCGGAACGGAGGACCATGCGCCTGTTCGTCGCCATCAACCTCCCCGACGACGTTCGGACCGCCGTCCGCGAGGCCGTGCGGCCGCTGGAGGAGCGGGGGCTGCCGGCCCGGTGGCTCGACCCCGACAGCTACCACGTCACGATGAAGTTCATCGGCGAGGTCCGCCCCGGCCGGGAGGAGCCGTGCGTGGAGGTGCTCCGCCGGGTCTGCTCCGCCTATCGTCCGGCGGACCTGAGCCTGGGCGAGGTCGGCGCCTTCCCCTCCCTGCGTCGTCCCAACGTCCTCTGGGTGGGTGTCGAGCGCACGCCCCAGCTCCGGGCCCTGAAGCACGACCTCGAGCACGGGTACGCCAGCCTGGGGATCGACCGCGAGACCCGGGCGTTCCGGCCCCACGTCACCGTGGCCCGGGCCCACGACGAGGCCAACGCCGGCGAGTTCCGGCTGCTCGAGGACCTGGCCCGGGAGATCGACGTGGACGCCTCCTTCACGGCCGAGCACCTGGACCTGATGCGCAGCCGCCTGCGCTCCGACGGGGCGGTCTACTCGGTGGAGCGGGAGGTGCCGCTGACGGGCCACGAGGACGAGGAGGACTGACGTGGCCGGTCGGGTCCGGGGGCGGCGGTGACGGCCCCCGGCCGGGGACGGGCGGCCCGGATCGGGGTCCTCCTGGGGGCCGCGGCCCTGGTGGCCGCCGGCTGGTTCCTGCGCGACCGGGTCGGGGCGCTCTGGAGCGAGCGGATCCGCCCGGCCGTCACCGAGCGGACCGACGGGCCGACGACGGGCGCGACCGGCGCCGGGGACGCCGGGAGCCGGACGGCCGATACGGCCGGCCCGGGCGAGCGGCGCGAGGCCGACCCGGGGGGGCGCGCCGACACGGCGGCGGGGCCC
>CAZJJO010000127.1:0-4887 GCA_964546375.1 uncultured Gemmatimonadota bacterium | reverse complement strand
GTGGGGCTGCTGGCGGCGGGCTGCGGCACCCCCGACGCGCCGGACGGCCCGGCCGCATCGCCGGACGGACGCCCCTCGCCGCCCGCGGGGGCGGACGCGAGGTCCCCGGCCGGTCGGGAGGCTCCGGGGGCCGGAAGGAACCGCGGCGCGGCCGCCCACGGGGACCCGGAGCCCTGGAGCCGGCGCCTGGCGGTGGACTCGGGCGGCGGGCGGGTGGGACCCTGGCGGATGAACGAGTCCGACTGGCGCTACGTCGACGACCCGACGGCCGCGCCGGACGGACGCGGCGGCGTCGTGGTGGCCTGGGTGGACCAGGCCGAACGGTCCGTCCGCCTCCAGGTCCGGGGGCCGGAGGGCGAGCCGCGTCCGGAGGGGCCCGTCGACGTCTCCCGGAGCCCCGGGATCTTCTCCTGGCTGCCCCGGGTGGCGGTGGCGCCGGAGGACCCCGACCGGATCCACGTCCTCTGGCAGGAGATCGTCTTCTCCGGCGGCACCCACGGCGGCGAGATCTTCCACGCCCGGTCCGTCGACGGCGGTCGGACGTTCTCGAAACCCGTCAACCTGTCGGAGTCGGAGGCCGGCGACGGGAAGGGGCGGCTCAGCCGGGAGCTCTGGTTCAACGGGAGCCTCGAACTGGCCGTCGCCCCGGGCGGCGGGGTCTACGCCGCCTGGACCGCCTACGAGGGCCCGCTGTGGCTCGCCCGCTCGACCGACGGCGGCGCCACCTTCGGAGCGCCGATCCGGGTGGCCGGATCCGAAGCCGGGCCGGCCCGGGGCCCCTCGCTGGCGGCGGGGCCGGGCGACACGGTCCGGCTCGCCTGGAGCGCCGGGCCGGGCGGGTCGGGCGACCTGCGGCTGGCCGTCTCGGCCGACGGCGGACGGACCTTCGGGCGACCGCGGGCCGTCCACCCGGGCGCCGGCCACGACGGGGCGCCGACGATGGCCGTGGGCGACGGCGGGACGGTGCACCTGGCCTGGAGCCGGAGCCCGGACGGCTCCCTGCGGCCCTCTCGCGTGGTCTACGCCCGCTCGGTCGACGGCGGGGCCTCCTTCGGGCCGGCCCGGCGGATCGCGCGGGCCCACGCGCGGCGCTTCGGCGGGGTCGGCTACCCGGAGCTGGCGGTGGTGGGCGCCGACACGGTGCTGGCGGCCTGGGCGCTCTTCCCCGACGGGCCGCGCTTCTCGCGGGGGATGGGCCTGGGCGTCTCCGTCGACGGGGGCGGCCGCTTCGGCCCGCCGGCGGTGATCCCGGGCACCCGGCCGGAGGGAGACGCGGTCGCCGGGAGCCTGCAGGGCTTCTACCGCCGCCGGCTGGCGGCCGGGGAGGACGGGTCGCTGGCCCTGGTCCACTCCGTCTTCCGACCCGACTCCGCCAGCCGCGTGTGGCTGCTGCTGGGGGACCGGGCCGGGGTGGTGGGGCCGCTGGCGCCGACGGAGGGGCCGACGGACGGTACTTCGGCGCCGCCCGACGACCCCGGGGGCTGACGGGCCGTACGCCTCGGCGCCCGCCCGCGCCCGGTCCGGGGACGGCGAACGCGCCGCGGGCGGCGGGCCTCCGGACGCCTCAGCGCCCGGCCGGGCCCGGCGGCGGGGCTCCGTCCACCCGGTCCGCGTCCTCGGCCACGCGCTCGACCACCCGGCGGTGGTAGCTCTCCAGCGCGTCGGAGACCTCGACCGGGTAGGGCGGATCGGCGGGCTCGAGCGACCGGACCCGGTCGGGCAGGCGTCCGATCTCCCGCCGGGCCCGCGCCCGGGCTTCCTCCAGGTCGGTGCGGCCGGCGTCCAGCCGCTCGCCTCCCTCCATGACGGGGACGAGCAGGGGCCGGGCCCCCGCGATCTCCTCCCCGGCCCGTCCGACCACGTCGCCGGCGGCCCGCCCGTCCTCCTCCCGCCGCCACACCTGCTTGGGGCCCGGGAGGATCTTCTTGCCGGACGAGAGCTTGAGCCGCCCCCGTCCGGCGTAGGCGACGAGCTTGTAGGCCATGTCCAGCGCCGGGGCGTCCCGGGCCACGCCCATCCGGGTGCCGACGCCGAAGCCGTCGACGGGGGCCCCCGCCTCCACCAGCCCGGCGATGCGGTGCTCGTCCAGGCCGCCGGAGACGAAGATCTCCACGTCCCCGAGGCCGGCGCCGTCCAGGATCTCTCGGGCCCGGGCGGCCAGCTCGGCCAGGTCGCCCGAGTCCAGGCGGATCGCGCGGACCCGGAAGTCGTCGCCGAGCTCCTCGGCCAGCTCCGCCACCCTCCGGACGCCCTCCAGCGTGTCGTAGGTGTCCACCAGCAGCACCGTCTCGGGATACAGCTCGGCGAAGGCCCGGAAGGCCTCCAGCTCGTCGTCGTGGGCCTGGACGTAGCTGTGGGCCATGGTGCCGGTGACGGGCACGCCGTAGACGCGGCCCGCCAGCACGTTGCTGGTGGCGTCGAGGCCGGCCACGTGGTAGGCCCGGGCCCCCTTCATCGCGGCGTCGGTGCCGTGCATCCGCCGGAGGCCGAAGTCCACCGCCGCCCGCCCGTCGGCCGCCTCCACCACCCGGGCCGCCTTCGAGGCCAGCACGGTCTGGAAGTGCACCTGGTTCATCAGGAAGCTCTCGGCGAGCTGGGCTTCGGGCATCGGGGCGGTGACCTCCAGCACCGGCTCGTAGGGGAAGACGGGCGTCCCCTCGGGCAGGGCCCGCACGTCGCCGGTGAACCGGAAGTCCGCCAGCCAGTCGACGAAGCCGGCCTCGAACTCCGGCCGGTCGGCCAGGTGATCCAGCGCGTCGTCGGAGAAGCTCACCGACTCCAGGTAGCGGAGCGCGTCCTCCAGGCCGCACGCCAGCATGTAGTTCCGGGGGTCGGGCAGTCGGCGGTAGTAGAGGCTGAAGACCGCCTCCCGGTCCATGCCCTCGCGCCAGTAGGCCTGGAGCATGGTCAGCTCGTAGAGGTCGGTCAGCAGCGCGGCGCTGCCGTCGTCGACCCAGGGGGAGGGGTCCCGGTTCCGCGCGTCCACGGGCATCACCTACCCGCCGTCCCCCCGCTCGAACCAGAGAAGGCCGCCGCCGGCGCTGCCCGAGAAGAGCTCGGCGGTCCCGTCGCCGTCCACGTCGGCCAGCGCGGGGGTGGAGAGCCCGCGGGTGGCGGCGTCCAGGCGCCCCTCGTCGACGAAGTCCGGCTCGGAGGCGGTGCCCTCGTTCCGGTACAGCCGGATCCCCTGACCCGCGGTGCCCACCAGGAGATCGAGGTCGCCGTCGCCGTCGAGGTCGCCCAGGGCGGGGGCGCTCCGCCCCTCCACCTCGACGCCGAGCCACGCGTCGGAGACGAGCTCGAAGTCGGGCCGCGAGGCGTCGCCCGCGTTCCGGAAGAAGTTGAGGGTGCCACCGGACTCGCCCACCACCAGGTCGAGGTCGCCGTCGCCGTCGAGGTCGCCCAGCGCCGGCACGGCGTGGCTGCCCCGGGGCAGGGTGACCGCCGCCGAGTCGGCCACCGCGAAGCGGACGCGGCCGTCCTCGCCGGGTCCGCGGTTCCGGTACAGGACCAGCTCGTCGCGCCAGTCGCCCAGCAGGAGGTCGGGGCGGCCGTCGCCGTCGAGGTCGCCAAAGGCCGGCGCGTACTGGTAGGAGCCCCGCATGGGCAGCGTCCCGGCCTGCCGCCAGGCCGGCCCGCCGTCCCCCTCGACCCGCTCGAAGCGGTGCACGACCGAGCTGGTGCGCTCGTCGGGGTCGACCTTGGGGGCGAGCAGCAGGTCGGGGCCGCCCTCGCCGTCCAGGTCGGCGAAGGCGGGCACGCTCTCGCTGCCGACGTCGAGGCCGGGGAGGAAGCGCCGGGTGCGCCGCTCCCAGCCGTCGCCGGTGTTCTCCAGGTACCAGAGGTTGTCGGCCGCGGTGGTGAGCGGGTTGTAGGCGCCCCCGATCACCCCGACCAGCAGGTCCCGGTCGCCGTCGCCGTCCAGGTCGCCGAAGGTGGCCGCGTTGTAGCCGCTGGACGCCAGCGGGTCGTCGGGCGGGAAGGGCACCGGGCGGCCCCGCAGGTTCGGCCGGGAGCAGCTCCCGGTGTTCTCGATGTAGAGCAGGCCGGCCTCGAAGAAGTCGCCCCAGAAGAGGTCGGGGTCGCCGTCGCCGTCGAAGTCGGTCACCACCAGCGAGTTGGCCCCGTGGCGGGTGCCCACGAACTCGGCCACGATCTCGATGTCCTGGAAGCGGTCGGTGACGCGCCGGAAGCGGGGCACGCGCCCGCCGGCGTCCCCCCGGCGCCACCCGGCCACCTCGAAGCGGGTCACCGTGCCGTCCAGCCGGCCCACCAGCAGGTCCTGGCGGCCGTCGCAGTCGATGTCGCCGACGTTGGGGACATTCTGCCGGTCCGAGAAGATTGCCTCGCCCCCCGTGGTCCGCAGGGTATCGGCCGCGGCGACGAAGTCCGGCCGGCCGGGCTCGCCGTCGTTGCGGTAGTAGCGCACGTGGCTGAAGGGCCGCTCGGCCAGGAGGTCGACGTCGCCGTCCATGTCCACGTCGCCGAACCGGTACCAGTCGCCCACGGCCAGGTCCCGCCAGGCGTCGGTCCGCCACACGAAGGGCGGGCCGACGACGGCGGAGTCGCCCGCCGCCCCGTCCGCGGCCCGGCGCCCCGGCGGCAGCTCGGAGGGCGCGACCCGCTCGAAGAGCATCACCTCGCCGGTGCGCTCCTGGACGAAGAGGTCGTCGTCGCCGTCGCCGTCGATGTCCAGGAGCTGGGGCCGGGGGACGTCGAAGCCGCCCAGGAAGGGCCAGGGGAAGGGGGTCCCGGCCGAGTCGAGCACCGTCATGCCCCGGACGCGCCGCGTCCAGCCGTCCGTGTCGCCGCGCTCGGCCGGGGCGCCGGCGGCGGCCTCGCGGTCGGCGGCCTCATCCGCCGGCGCCGGCGCTCCGTCGCCCGGGG
>CAZJJO010000126.1:0-4991 GCA_964546375.1 uncultured Gemmatimonadota bacterium | reverse complement strand
CGGGCTCCTGGCGTCGGTCCTGGCGGCCGCGGCCCTGGCCGCGGGCGTCGGGCCCGCGGCGGCCCAGGCGGGTCCCGGGGACGGGCCGCCCGGTGCCGACGGGGGCGCGGCCTGGTTCCCCGACTCCACCGCCTTCCGGCCGCTGCTGGCCGCCCCCCGGGAGGTCGACCTCCGGGGCTCGCTGATCTTCGCCGACCGCCGGGCGCCCGAGGGAGCGGACTTCCGCGGCACCAACCTGGAGGCGGAGGTGGTCCTGGGCCACCGGATCGGGGTCGTCCGGCTGCAGGCCGAGAGCCCGGGCCGACCCGAGGTCGTCGTCGGCTTCGAGGTCGCCGCCTTCAACCGGTTCGCCCTGGAGACGTCCGAGCGGGACCTGATCGCGACCGACTATCGGGTCGGCCTGCCCGTCTCCCTCCGCCGGGGCCCGTGGTCGGGCCGCCTGGCGCTGCTGCACGTGAGCTCCCACCTGGGCGACGACTTCATCGCCCGCTTCGGGCGCCCGGGGCCGCGGCGGCAGGTCACCCGCGACGGGGTGGAGCTGACCGTGGCCCGGCGGCTGGGGCCGGGCCTCCGCGTCTACGGCGCCGCCGACCTCAACTTCCACGTGAACCCCGGCGTCGAGCGGACCGCGGCCCGGGCGGGCGTCGAGTGGGACCCGGCGCCCGAGCGGACGGGCGGGGCGGTCGGCGACGGGGCGGACCTCTGGCCCTTCGCGGCCGCCGACCTGGAGGTCACCTCCGAGACCGCCGGCGTCGCCGCCACGGCGTCCGGAGGGCTCGCCCTGCGGGTCCGCGGCATGACGCTGCGGCTGGAGGCGCGCGGCCACACCGGCCCCACCGCCCTGGGCCAGCTCGACGGGCGCGACGAGGCGTTCCTGGGGCTGGGCCTCCGGCTCGATCCGCTGTAGCCTGACCCCGTGGCCTCCGACCGCCGCCCCCCGGCCCCGCTGGCGCGCTTCCTGGAGCTCTTCGAGGACGGCCGCCACTGGGACAGCCACGAGGCCCTGGAGGACGCCTGGCGGCGACGCGACAGCGGCTTCTACCACGGCCTGATCCTCTACGCCAGCGCGTTCGTCCACGCCCGGCGGGGCAACCGCCACGGGGTCCTCGCCCAGCTCGAGAAGGCCCGGCGGGCCCTGGACTCCTACCGACCCGTCTACCTCGGGCTGGACGTGGACGCGATCCTCGACCACGCCCGCCGCTGCCGGGAGGTGGTCGAGCCCCGCGAGGCCCCGCCGGAGGGATCGGAGGCGGGATGGCTCGGCCTGCTGGACGAGCCGCCGACGGGATGGTCGGCCGATCGGGTGCGGGGCGACGAGCCCGAGCTGTCGCCCGACCCGGGGAACACGGGCGGATGACGTCGCCCGGCCGGCACCTCCCCGCCGGCCGGCGCGGGCGCCCCGGCGCGGGCCGGTCACGGACGACGGGCGGCGCCGGCCGCGACCTCAGTCCTCGCCGCGGATCTTCCGGGTCAGGGCCGGCACCCGCCCCATGAGCCGCTGGTAGGTGCAGAGCTGGCCGCGGTGGTACATCTCCTGGGCCACCCCATGGTGCAGCCACGCCAGGCGGGTCCCGCGTCGGCCGTCGAACCGCTCGACGGTCCCCAGCATGTGGACCTCGCCGACCTCGCGGAATCGCTCGACGCCCCGCTCCAGGGTGACCTCCAGCGCGCCCAGCAGCTCGTCCCGGCCCTGCAGCTCGGCCAGGTCGCCGGCGTGCTCCTCGATCAGCTCCGGGAAGGGCGCCCGCCCGAAGCTGCCGTCGGGCCGGGTCAGCTCGCCCACCATCATCTCGGAGACCTCCATGATGTGGACGACCAGCTCCTCGACGCTCCGCACCTCCTCGGTGGGCCGGAAGTCCCACCGCTCGGCGGGGACGTTGCGGGCCTCGTCGATCACGCCCCGGCGGGCGTCGGACCAGGCCTCCAGGGCCTCCTCCAGCAGGCTGTCGGCGGCGATCTCGCTCACGGGTCTCCTCCCGGTCGTCGTCGAGCAAAGGTCGGCGGCGCAGCGCGGCCCCGGCGAGGCCGCGCCCGGGCGATGCGGGCGGGGCCGGCGTCGGACGCCCGGGGCGGCGGCCGCCGCGGGGCGCACCCGCTGCAACGGCGCGCCCGCGCCGCCATATTATCAGGACGAGCCCGGGGCCCGACAGCGTCCGAGCCCCCCGATCCTCCCACCTCCATCCCCTCCCCCATGCCCGATTTTCCCCCGGAAGCGGACGACGTGATCTCGGTGGCCAGCCGACAGGTGGACGCCGACCGCCGCACCTTCGAGCTGGAGGGGGAGCCGCCGGAGGACGGGGACGACCTGCCGGAGCTGTCCGGGATCCAGCACGAGGCCGACCTGGTGGCGGAGATGAAGGAGCGGGGCTACCGGCTCACCATGGTGGGCGGCGGGGCCGGCACCGACGAGCTCCGCCGCTTCTACTTCCGGCCGGCCTGAGGCTCCTGGGAGCGGCCTTTACAGGGTACGCAGTGGGACATACCGTCCTCGCCCGATCGCCGGCGGCGGCCGGGGCGGGACGGATGCGCCTCCTTCCGACGAGCGAGATGCGACGCCTCTTCCGACAGAGCGCCGCGCTGGGCCTCGCCCTGCTCTTCGGGGCGAGCCTGGCCGCCAACGCCTTCGGATGGCACGGGTGTCCCCACCACGGCCACGACGGCCGGGCCGCCGACCCGCCCCCGGCCTCCGCGGCGTCCGGCTCCCCGGACGACCCGCTCCTCGCGATCCCCGACGCCGGCCACGACCCGGGCCCCTCCCCCGGGGCCTGCACCTGCCTGGGGAGCTGCCACGCCGGATCGGCCACCGCCCTGTCGCCGGACGTCGACCTGGCGGTGGCGGACGAGGCCGCCGTCCGGACGTCCGTCCGCCGCCCCTCCACGCATCGACCCCGGCGTCGCCCCCCCGCCTACTTCCTCCCCTTCCCGCACGGTCCTCCCGCGCTCGGCTGAGGCGCGCAGCGCACCCGAGCACAGCCGAGCGAACCGAACCCTCCCCCGACCGGCCGCCCGCCGCGGGCCGGCGCCGGAGGACCGCCTCCTTCGAGGCGAGCCCCCGGACCCGCGCCGGACCACGGCGGCCCCGGGCGGGGGCGACCATAGGGAGGACACTTTGCACGACCGACACGACCATCCGACCACCGAGCGCACCGGCGGAGAAGCCCACCACCGACCCGGGACCGGCCCCGTTGCGGCCGCGCACGCGGCGCGGGTCGGGCCCGGCCTCGTCGCGGCCGTCGCGGCCGTGGCCCTGCTGGCGCTCCCCCACGGCCTGGCGGCCCAGCACGGCCACGACCACGACCACGGCGCGGAGGGGGACGGACACGCCCACGCCGGCCTCCACTTCTCGCACCCGATCATCGCCGAGACCGTGACGCCGGACACCAAGGTCCGCGTCGACCACCAGCACTTCGACTATCCCGGCGACACCCGGGAGAACTCGGGCCTGGTGGAGGCGGAATACGCCTTCTCGCCCAGCTTCAGCGTCGAGGCCGCCCTGCCGTACAGCTACAGCTCGTCCGCCGTCGGGAACGCGACGGTCCTCTTCAAGTTCGCGAACCGCGCCTTCGAGGACGACGGCCTGATCATGGGCTACGGCGTGGAGCTCGGCCTGCCCACCAACGGCGGGGCCGAGACGGGCGGCCACGAGCACGAGCACGGGGAGGACGGCCACACCCACCAGACGAGCGCGGCCTCGGAGCGGTTTCCCGTCCGCTTCCACGGGGCCACCGGGGTGCGGGGCACCCTGGGCACCGACACCTGGGAGATCGGCCCGTACCTGAACGTCGGCTGGAAGTCGGGCGCCCTGGAGCTGATGGGCTGGGGGGTCTTCGGGATTCCCTTCAACCACGCCGACCAGTCGGAGGTCGGCACCGAGATCTCGTGGAACTTCTCCGCCCTGGTGCACGCCTCCTCCCGCCTCCAGCCCATGCTGGAGCTGGACGGCACCGGCGGGATCAGCGGCCACGCGGTCGGCGAGGACGTGGTCCAGGTCTCGCCCGGCCTGAAGGTGCGGCCCCTCGCCGGCGAGCCGATCTGGATCGGCACCAGCGTCGGGTTCCCGCTGGCCTCCGGCATGGAGGAGGACCCCTTCGACGCCCGCTTCCTGGCGTCGGTCTTCTGGCACTTCTGATCCGTCCGGGGCCCGCGGCGGCGGGGGCGTCCCCCGCCGCCGGGCTGTCGCGCGCCGGTCCGCCGCCGGCTAGCTTCCGGCCTCCCGCCGCCCCTCGTCCTGCCACGCCGCCGACGAGCACGTCCGATGAGCGACCCCCCGGACAGCCCCGACCGCGGAGGCTCCGCCCGGCGCGAGCGCCTGTTCTGGATCGTCTTCGCCGTGGCGCTGGCCGCCCGTGCGGCCCACCTGGTGGCCGTCCGGGACGCCCCCTTCTTCCCCCTATACATGGGCGACGCCGCCAGCTACCACGCGTGGGCGCTGGAGCTGGCCGAGGGGAGCTGGATCGGCGACCGCGCCTTCTACCAGGCCCCCCTCTATCCGTACTTCCTCGGCGCCGTCTACACGCTGATCGGCAACCACCCGATGGTGGTCCGCGCCGTCCAGGCCCTGCTGGGGGCGTCCGCCTGCGGGCTGGTCGCGCTGGCCGCCCTCCGGCTGTTCGGCCGCCGCGCCGGGTGGACGGCGGGCGGGCTTCTGGCCCTCTACGCCCCGGCGATCTTCTTCGACGGGATCGTCCAGAAGGCCTCCCTGGCCTTCTTCCTGACCTCCCTGCTCCTGTGGCTCACCGCCCGCGCCGCGGCCCGGGAGCCGGGGGAACCGGCCGCCGCGGGGCCTGCGACCGGCCCCGTCCCCCGCCGGCTGTGGCTCGGCCTGGGGGCGGTCCTGGGCCTGCTGGTGCTGACCCGGGAGAACGCGCTGGCGCTGGTCCCCGTCCTCGCGGGCTGGGCGTGGCTCCGCCGCGGCGCCTCCGGAGACGCGGGCGGCGAGGGGGAGCCCGGGGCGGCCGGACGGGGCGGGGGCGCAGCGGCCGCCGGCGCGG
>CAZJJO010000125.1:0-5018 GCA_964546375.1 uncultured Gemmatimonadota bacterium | reverse complement strand
TCACGCCGCGCCCTCCCCGGCGGCCGGGCCGCGCTCCCGTCCGCGCAGCCACCAGAGCCCGGCGCCCCCGGCCGCCGCCGCCAGCCCGGCCAGCGCCGCGGTCCCCGGCTCCAGCAGCGAGGCCGCCCCCACCAGGAACATCGCCCCGAACAGCAGCAGCGCCCCGAAGGCCGCCCGGCCCAGCGAGGGCCCCAGCGGGACGGCGGCCTCCACGCCGGTGGCCTCCCGGACGGCCCGCCACCCGGGCCCGCCCGGACGGGCCTTCCGGTAGAAGGTCTCCAGCGTCTCCCTGGACTCGGGCCTGGTCGCCATCATCACCGGCACCCACACGAGGGCCGCTCCCCCGGCCGTCACCTGCAGCCGGGTCCCGAAGGCCATCTCCGGACCGAGAAGATAGCTGGCCACCCCGATGACGAAACCGCCCACCATGGCGGCCAGCTCGGCCCAGGCGTTCACCCGCCACCAGAACCAGCGCAGCACCAGCACCGCCCCGGGCCCGGTCCCGACGATGATCATGAACCGGAAGACGGTGCCCACGTCCTCGGCGTGGAACGCCGCCACCCCGCCCAGCGCCACGATCAGCACCGAGGCCGCCCGCCCCAGCGCCACCAGCTTCGCCTGCGGGGCGTCCGGCTCGACGAAGCGGGCGTAGAGGTCGTTGACCAGGTAGCTGGCGCCCCAGTTGATCTGGGTGGAGACGGTGGACATGAACGCGGCCAGGAAGGAGGCCACCACCAGCCCCAGCAGGCCCGTGGGCAGGTACTCCAGCATGAGCATCGGGTAGCCCAGCTCCGGGTCGGCCAGGTCCGGAAAGATCACCATCGCCGCCAGGCCGGCCAGGATCCACGGCCAGGCCCGGACCACGTAGTGGAGGAAGACGAACAGCCACGCCGCCTTCTCCGCCTCGCCCTCGTCCCGACACGCCGAGAGCCGCTGGACGAACTCCCCGCCGCCGTCGGAGCGCCGGAACGCCCACCACTGCACGCCCAGGTAGGCGAGGAAGGTCACCATCGGCAGCCGCTCCGAGCCGGGCCGGGGCACCAGCTCGGTGGCCTCGCCCCGCCCCATCGAGGCCAGCCCCGCCTTCAGCTCGGCGACGCCGCCGATGTCGTGGATGGCGTAGCCGGCCACCAGCAGGGCCCCCGCCATGGCCAGCGCGAACTGGACGAAGTCGGTGGCGACCACCCCCCACAGGCCGGAGAGCGCCGCGTAGACCAGCACGAAGACGCACAGCCCCGCCACGATCCAGAGCCGCGGCTCGCCGGGCAGGGCCACCGGCACGGCCTCGAACAGGCCCAGCGCCTCCACGACCTTCCGCATGGCCAGCATGGCGTAGCCGATGGCGATGCAGTTGATGGGCACGGCGAACAGGAAGGCGCGGGTCCCGCGCAGGACCGCCGCCGAGCGGCCCCCGTAGCGGATCTCGGTCAGCTCGGCGTCGGTGACCACCTCGGCCCGCCGCCACAGCCGGGCGAAGAGGTAGACGAGCAGCAGGTGGGCCAGCGCGAAGGACCACCACTCCCAGTTGCCGGCGATCCCGCGCCGGGAGACCAGCCCGGTCACGTAGAGGGGCGTGTCGACGCTGAAGGTGGTGGCCGCCATGGAGGTGCCCGCCAGCCACCAGGGCAGCGACCGGCCGCTGACGAAGAAGTCCACCAGGCTGCGTCCGGCCCGGTGGGAGAGCCAGACGCCCACCCCCAGGGTGAGGGCCAGGTAGGCCCCCACCACCGCCCAGTCGAGCCCCCCCATCAGCGGACGGGCCTCACGGCACCCGCTCGTCCAGCCACCGGGCGGCCGCCCGCTCCATCACCGGCTCCGACGACCACGCCACCGCGCCCTCCCGGTCGAGCTGTCCCAGGATGCGGGGATGGCCGAAGAGCAGGAGGTAGCCGGCGTCGGCGCCCTCCAGCGCCGCCTCGACGGCCTCGGCCGAGGCCTCGGACAGCGACGCCCGGCCCTTCCAGGCCCGGGGCGTGGCCTCCAGCGCCACCAGCGCCTGCTCCGCCGGCTCCGCCCCCTGCGGCGGGACCTCCCCGGCCACCTCCACCTCCCAGCCCCGCTCCTCCAGCTCCGCGGCCAGGAGCTCGCCGAAGGATCCGGCCGCCGCCGGCCCCGCGTCGTCGCTCACCCGGTGCAGGCGCACCGGCCGCTCCCGGTCCAGCGACCGGCCGGGGCTGCGGCCCCGGGCCTTCACGCAGCCCAGCGCCAGGTCCGCCACCTCGGCCGCCTCGGCCGCCGCGACGGTGGGCGGGCCCTCGTCGCCGCGGCCGGGGTCCGGCGGGAACCGCTCCAGCGCCGCCGCGCTCCGGTCCAGCGCGCCCCGGATCGACGCCTCCAGGTCCGGGTCCTGCTCGGCCGCCTGGCGGACGGTCCGGACCGAAACCTCCAGGTCCGAGGGGTAGAGCAGCAGGTCGCACCCGGCCCGGAGGGCCCGGACGGCCCGCCAGCCCTCGGTGGCGTCGGTGCCCCCGCCGAAGCCCTCCATCACCAGCGCGTCGGAGATCACCATCCCCCCGAAGCCCATCTCCTCGCGCAGGAGCTCCCGGAGGATCGCCGGCTCGACGGTGGCCGGCCCCTCCCCGCCCAGGGCCGGATAGCCCACGTGGGCCGTCATCATCGAGGCCGCCTCGTCGGCGACCGCCCGGAAGGGCGCCAGGTCCGCCTCCAGCGTCTCGCGGTCGGCCCGGACCACCGGGAAGGCCAGGTGCGAGTCCTCCACGGTGCGGCCGTGCCCGGGGAAGTGCTTGGCGCAGGCGGCGACGCCGGCCCGCTGGCAGGCCTCGATCCAGTCGCGGCCCAGGCTCGCCACCCGCTCCGGCTCGTCCCCGAAGCTGCGGGTGCCCACGATGGGGTTCTCCGCCTCCACGTCCAGGTCCAGGACCGGCGCGTAGACCCAGTTGATCCCCATCTCCCGGGCCTCGTGGGCGGTGATCTCCGCCGCCCGGCGCACCGCGCGCTCGGGCTCCGGGTGGGCCGCCAGCCCCGCGGGCGGCGGCAGGGTCGCCGCCCCCTCGAACTGCTGGCCCGCGCCGCGCTCCAGGTCGGCCGCGAACCAGAGCGGGCGATCCACCTCCCCGCGCAGGATCTCGGTCAGCCGCGCCACGTCCGGCCCGGCGCCGCCGAAGACGATGAACCCTCCCACCCCGTGGCCCAGCGCCCGACGGGCCCGCTCCAGGGCGTCCTCGAGGGTCTCCATGTCCAGCCGGACCGCCTCGAGGAAGAGGCGGCCGATCCGATCGGTGGTGCGGGTCGGTTCGCTCATCTGGCTCCGTCTCCGTGGTTCGACGCCGACGGTCGCTCCGAGGGCGGCCCGTGGGGCCGGCGGCGTGCAAGGGCCCTTCCGGGGCTCACGGCGGCGTCCGCTTGCCCAGCACGCGGGGGCCCGCCGCCCCGGTGGCCCAGGGGGCGGAGGCCGGGAGCCCGAGCTCGTGCTGTCGGGCCAGCAGGGCGAAGGCGGCCGCCTCGCGGGCGTCCGGGTCCCAGCCCAGCTCGGACAGGTCCGTGACCCGGGCCGGCTCCACCCGCCGGGCGATCCGGCGGACCAGCTCCCGGTTGCGGGCCCCGCCCCCGCAGAGCACCACCTCGTCCACCCCGGCCCCGCTCCGGGCCAGCGCGTCGGCGACGCTCCGGGCCGTCAGCTCGACCAGCGTGGCCAGCAGGTCCTCGGGGGCGTCGGCCTCCCGCTCCTCCAGCCAGGCCTCCACCCGGTCGGGGCCGAACCGCGCCCGCCCGGTGCTCCGCGGGGGCGGGGCCTCGAAGAACGGGTCCTCCAGCCACCACGCCAGGGCGTCGTCCAGGACCTCGCCCCGGGCGGCCGCCCGACCGCCCTCGTCGAAGCCCTCCTCGCCGGTCAGCCGGCGGTAGGCCGCGTCGATCAGCGCCACGCCGGGGCCGGTGTCGAAGGCCGTCGGGCCCGCCGGGTCGTCCTCGGCCGGGAGGATCGTCACGTTCGCCATCCCGCCCAGGTTCTGGATCGCCCGCGTG
Organism: uncultured Gemmatimonadota bacterium; assembly: GCA_964546375.1. Lineage (GTDB taxonomy): Bacteria > Gemmatimonadota > Gemmatimonadetes > Palauibacterales > Palauibacteraceae > CAYVFM01. The sequence continues at coordinate 1,034 of CAZJJO010000125.1, read as the reverse complement.
CGGTCGGGGTCGGACAGCAGGAGCCGGTCGAAGTAGGGGGTGAGCGGGGCGCCCTGGCCGCCCGCCGCCACGTCCCGGACCCGGAAGTCCGAGATCACCGGCAGGCCCGTGGCCTCGGCGATCTCCGCCGCCTCGCCGAGCTGGAGGGTGCAGGCGACGCCGTCCACCGGCTCCTCCCCGGCCGCGCCGCCGAACGCCGGGGGGTCGTGCCGGATCGTCTGCCCGTGGCTCCCGATCCCCGCCACCTCGTCCCGGTCCACGGCCCCCTCGCCCTCCAGCAGCGCCCCGGCGGCGGCCGCCAGGCGGCGGCCCAGCTCCACGTTCAGCGCGCACAGCTCGGCCGGCCCGCCCGCCCGGCAGGCCCGCTCCAGCCGGCGCCGGAAGGCCGGCTCGTAGGCCTCCGTCCGGAACGCCGCCAGCCCGGCGGACGCCGGCCGCTCGCCGTCGCCCTCCAGGCGCACGGCCGCCGCGTCGATCCCGTCCAGCGAGGTGCCCGACATCAGGCCGATCCAGACGCCCACGTCAGCCCGCCTCGCCGTCGTCGAGCAGGTCGGGGTGGAGCCACTGGTCGATGCGGTCGGCGTGGGCCCGGTCGTGGTGGGCCATGCCGCGGAGGAACTGGTGCAGGGCGACCTCCTCGCCGGCCACCACCGCCCGGCGCCCCCAGGCCTCGGCCGCCAGCCCCTCCAGCAGGGCCAGGGTCCGGTCCCGCTCCTCCCGCAGCCGCCGGAGCAGCTCGTCGGGCGGGCGGTCGCCGCCCGGCGGCGGATCCGAGGGCGGCCAGTCGGGGAAGGCGGGCGTCTCGCCGGGCCCGGCCTCCAGGAACCCCCGGATCCGGCGCCGGAAAGCCGGTTGCTCGCACTCCAGCGCGTGCGCCAGGTGCTGGCCCGTCGTCCATCCGCCCAGCCCCCCGGTGCCCCGGACCCCCGCGGCCGCCCCGTCCTCGGTCCCGCCGGCGTCCGGGTCCGGGCTCCCGGCGCCGGGGTCCTCCCCGCCCCGGCCGGCGTCGCGGGGCCGGCCGTCGGCCGGCGGCG
>CAZJJO010000124.1:0-5027 GCA_964546375.1 uncultured Gemmatimonadota bacterium | reverse complement strand
TCGGCGGGCCGGGCCCGAGACAGCCGACGGACGCGAAGACGTTTCCGCGGAAACGTCGGGTCCCGGGGACGGTGAGGACGCCTCCGCGGAGAGAGGACGGGACGGAGGCGTCCCCTGAGGCGGCGGGACGGGGCGGGGGGAGGTGAGCGACCGTCCACCCGGCAGGGCCCTCGGCGCGGGCTCGTGGGCGCGGGCTGCCTCCTGTAGGGGGCCGCCTCCTGGAAGGTCGGGTCTAGAAGGGCAGGTCGTCGTCGGGGACCTCGTCCCCCGCTCCGGTCCCCTCTCCGCTATCGGACGGGTCCGGGAAGCCGGGCTCGGAGCCCCCGCCCTCCGGCGGCTCGCGGCCGGCCTCGTCGGGCCGCTCCACCCGCCACGCCTTCACGTCGGTGTACCAGCGTCCCTCGTACTCCCGGCTCTCGATGTCGACGTGGGCGGTGAGGCGCTCGCCCTCCTCGACGTCGAACTCCTCGATCCGGTCGCCCCACTGGGTGATGCACACCTTGCTGGGGTACTGGCCGTCCGTCTCCAGGATGAAGTCCTGCTTGCGCCAGGGCCCGTTGCTGCTCTCCCCGGACTTCTCCTCCAGGATCTCCACCACCGTGCCCGTGATCGTCACGTCCATCTCGCGTCTCCTCGTCGGTCGGGGTGGGTCGATCGTCGGTTCGGGGGCTCGGGACGCCCTCCCGAACCCGAAGGATCGACGCCCGTCGGGGTCGGCGCAATTTCGCCGCCGGCTCCGGTTCGTCGTCCACCGTGTGCGTACCGATCGCGCCGATCGGGGTGCCGGGCCGTTTCGTTCCCCCCGGCCGGGCGACATCATGGCACCGCCGCCGGTCGCGGGCCGAACGGCGGGCACGTCTCGGGACGGAAGAGGAGGCTTCCCATGGCGAGCGGCTCGACGGACACACCGGTGAACGGGCGTGACGGCGCCCCCCGCGTCGCCGTGCTGGGCGCCGGCCCGGTGGGGCTGGACGCCGCGCTGGCGGCCGCGGCGCGCGGGTGGCCGGTGGACGTCTACGAGGCCGGCGGCGCCCCGGCGGCCCACGTCCGGCGCTGGGGGCACGTCCGCCTCTTCTCGCCCTGGTCGATGAACGTGTCGGACCGGATGGCCGAGGCGCTGGACGCCGACGGGCGGGAGGTGCCGGCGGGCGGGGCGTGCCCCACCGGCCGCGAGCTGGTGGAGCGGGTCCTGGACCCGGTGGCCGACCTGCCCCGGGTGGAGCGGGCGCTGCATCTGGACACCCGGGTCGTCGGCGTCGGCCGCGAGGGCCTGCTCAAGCACGAGGAGATCGGCACCGACGCCCGGGCCCGGCGGCCCTTCCGGCTGCTGCTGGAGGACGCGGACGGCCGCGAGCGGACGGCCGGGGCCGACGCGGTGCTGGACTGCACGGGCACCTACGGTCATCCGAACGCGCTGGGCGACGGGGGGATCCCGGCCCCCGGCGAGCGCGAGCTGGGGGACCGGATCCTCCGGCACATCCCGGACGTCCTCGGGGACCCGGATCGGTGGCGGGGCCGGGAGGTCCTGCTGGTGGGGGCCGGCCACTCGGCCCAGACGGCGGCGCGGGACCTGGCCGAGCTGGCGGGCGAGGGCGGCGACGACGTCCGGGTGCGCTGGGCCCTGCGGTCCGAGGCGCCGGGCTGGAAGCGGGTCGAGGACGACCCCCTGCCCGAGCGGGACCGGCTCACCGAGCGGGCCGAGGCGCTGGCCTCGGATCCCCCGCCCGGCTTCCGGATCCACCGCGGCGTGGTGGTGGACCGCCTGTCCCGCGCCGACGGCCGGGTCCGGGCCGATCTGCGGCCGACCGACGGCGGCGGGGCCGGCGCCGTGGAGGTGGACCGCGTCGTCTCGCTCACCGGCTACGTCGGCGACCACACGCTCTACCGCCAGCTCCAGGTGCACGAGTGCTACGCCACCTCCGGCCCCATGGGCCTGGCGGCCGAGCTGCTGGCCTCCGACGCGACGGACTGCCTGGAGCAGGAGAGCCACGGGGTGGAGGCCCTGGAGAGCCCGGAGCCGAACTTCTTCCTGCTGGGCGAGAAGTCCTACGGCCGGAACAGCACCTTCCTGATGACCGTGGGCTGGGACCAGGTCGACGAGGTGTTCGGGGCGCTGGACGAGCGGTTCGGATGACGGCCCGCGGCGGACACGCCGCGGTCTTCCTCCTCAAGCTGCGGAGCAACGTCGAGCTGAAGGGCGACGTCACGCTGGCGGCCCGGGAGGCGGCGGCCCTGCTCGGGACGCCGGTCGAGCCGGTCGACGACCTCGCCGCCGCGGCCGACGGCCGCCCGGCGCTGGGCCGGTTCGGGGGCCACGCGGCGCCCGACGCGGGCCTCCGGGAGGAGGGCGCTCCGGGCTTCCGGGCCGAGGCCCCGCCGGATCGGCTGGTCCCGCTCGTCCGGCGGGCCTCCTTCCTCCAGCAGGTCTACTGCCTGCCGCCGCCCGGCGTGGATCCCGACGCCCTGGTCGCGCGGCTCGAGGAGGCGGCGGGCCCGGTGGCCTCGGCGCGGCGCGCCGCCGGCGGCGCGGGCGACGCCCGGCCGGCGGTGCTGGCCGTTCCCCACGCCGCCCTGCTGGAGCTGTCCCTGCACGCGGTCCGCTGCGCCGACACGCCCGGCGGGACCCGCGAGGGGCTCGAGGAGATGGCGGCCGAGCTGTCGGGCCGGGCCGGCGACGGGGCGGCCGGCCGGCTGACGCGCGGCGCCCTGGAGCGCAAGCGCACCACCGCGCACCTCGGCCACGGGCTGCACTACTACAAGGCGAAGTTCTTCCCCCGGCTGGCCCGCTGCCTCCTGAACCTGGGGGCGGCGGAGCTGGCCGGGGGCGGGGCCGGTCTGGACGGGGGCGAGGCAGGACGGGACGGCGACGGACCCGGGCGGGCCGGCGGCGGAGCCGCGGGGACCGGCGGCCGCACCCGGGTCCTCGACCCCTTCGTGGGCAGCGGCACCACGCTGGTCGAGGCGTCCGCGCTGGGCCTGCCGAGCCTGGGCGTGGACCGGGACCCCCTCTCGGCGCTCATCAGCCGCGCGAAGCTCGACCTGCTGACCGTCGGCCCGGAGCCGCTGGCCGAGGCGCTGGCGACGGTGCGGGCGCGGCGGGAGGGGGCCCCGGCGTCCGGGAGCGGAGGAGCGGGGGACGCCGCCGCCCCGGGACCGGCCGCGCAGGACGGCACCGACCCGGAGGCTCGGGAGCTCGACCTCGCCTTCCCGGACTGGCTGACGAAGAACCGGAAGATGACCGGGGAGCGGGAGGCGGAGCTGAAGACGGAGATGCGCGAGGTCCGCCGGCTGGCGGCGGGCCTCGGCGGCCCGGCCCGGCGGATCGTCCGGGTGCTGGCGTCGGACGCCATCGACCGGCGCATGAAGATGCGGGTGCTGGGCACCGGGGTGGGACGCTTCTCCCTCCGGTTCACGAAGACCCCGATGCCCGAGCGCTTCGTGGACGCCCTGGAGCGGACCGTCCGCCGGGCGGCCGCCGCCGCGTGGGCCCGGGAGCGGCTCGGGATCGACTTCGCCTCCGGGGCCGCTGTCGTCGGCGACGCCCGGGCCCTGCCGGCCGCGGGCGGCAGGGCCGACCTCGTGGTCACCTCGCCCCCCTACCTGCCGGCGGCCAGCGGCCGGGAGAGCTACGCCCGGGCCCGGGCCCTGTCGCTCATCGGCCTGGGGATGGAGGACGCCGCGGGGGTGGACCGGCTCATCGGCACCAGCGTCGGCTCGATGCGCGACGTGGAGGTCGCGCCGGCGGAGCTGGAGGCCCTGGACGAGGAGGAGCGGGCGCTGGTGGCCTGGCTGGCCGACGACGACCTGCGCTCCATCAAGGCCGAGCCCACCGCCCGCTACTTCCTGGACATGCGCCGCTGCTTCGCCGAGACGGCCCGGGCCCTCCGGGACGGCGGGGTCGCCGTCTTCGTCAGCGGCAAGCAGAGCACCTTCTACGAGTTCGAGTCCCGCGAGGTGCTGCGCGAGGTGCCCGCGGCCCGGCTGCTGGCCGGCGAGGCGGGCCGGGGCGGGCTGGCGGTGGGCGAGCTGCTGGACGTGAAGCTGAAGAAGGGGAACCGGAACGCCCGGCCGCGGTCGCTGGACGACTACTACGAGACGGCGATCTTCCTGCGGGGGGCGGCGCCTCAGTAGTCCACCGGCCGCAGGTACCACTCGTTCACCGCCGTGGACGAGAGCATGGCCACGGTGGGCAGGTGGCGCTTGTAGTGGCTGGAGGAGAGCCGCTCGACCACGGCCTCGACCTTCGCGGCCTCGAAGCCGCGGTCGGTCAGCTCCCCCGGGCCCCGGCCGGTGAGCAGGTGGTGGAGGATCAGGTCGGCCTCCGGGTAGCGGACGCCCAGGTCCTCCTCGTCGGTCTGGCCGGCCACCAGCTCGGCGGTGGGCGGCTTCTCGACGACGCCCTCGGGCACCCCCACGTGGCGGGCCAGCGCCCACACCTGGGTCTTGAAGAGGTCGCCCAGGGGGTTCACCGGCGGCGCGTCGTCGGCGTGCCAGGTGAAGTAGCCCAGCAGGCGCTCGGTCTTGTTGCCGGTGCCCACCGGCAGGGCGTCCAGCTTCTTGGCCTGGTCGAAGAGCACCGTCATCCGCACCCGGGCCTGGACGTTGCCCCGGCGCAGCTCGGAGGCGTCGGGCTCGTGCTCCTCCACGTAGCCGTCCACGGCGTCGTCGATGGGGAGGGTGCGGGTCTCGATCCCGGCCCGCTCGGCCACCTCCCGGGCGTCCTCCAGGCTCCTGTCGCTGGTCAGGCGGGAGGGCAGCAGGAAGCCGTGCACGTGCTCCCCGCCCAGCGCCCGGGCGGCCAGCACGGCGGCCAGCGACGAGTCCACGCCGCCGGACATCCCGACCACCGCCCGCTCGAAGCCCCGCCGGTCGCGCAGCTCCTGGCGCAGGAACTGGATCAGCCACTCCTCCACCAGCTCCTCGTCGATCTCCAGGGGCGAGCGGTCCTCCGGGTCGGGGGCCGGCTCGACCTCGGGCGGCGTGGAGCGGCCCAGCGGCGGCAGGGGGCCGGCACCGGGGGCGGCGGC
>CAZJJO010000123.1:0-5095 GCA_964546375.1 uncultured Gemmatimonadota bacterium | reverse complement strand
GACGACGAGCGCCGCCGACGCCCGCTGGGCGGAGTACTCCGCGCTCATCTCCGTCGGCGCGTTGCCCTCGCCCGCCCGGTTGCGGGTCATGGGGGCCATGGCCGCACGGTGCGGAAGGCGGTGGGCGCCCACCCGGATCGGGGTGAAGAGAGGGCTTCCGGCGTCGGAAGTCTCGTCGCGGCTCTCCGGACTCGTCGTCATCGATGTGCTCCCGGGCTGGCGATGGAGGTTCGGGCCTGGGTCCGTGGACAGGCCGTCACCGGAACGGTGCAACCGTCACGCCAGTTCCCGGTCGTACGACGGGCCACGCGGCTCGGGTCCACGAGCTCGACGCCACCCGGGATCGTCAGGAGAACATCAGCCTTCCTCACGGTCCCGGGACCATTCCCGGAGGTCGAGTTCGAGCACCGTCCACTCGTCCACGTCCGGTAGGCTGAAGTCGTGCTTCTTGGGGGCGGTCCCGACCGTCTCGTACCCGAATTTCTCTCTGTACCACCGGATCGTCGCGGGGCGATCCGTCTCCGTGCGGACCGTCTCGATCCCGCGTTCCGCCATCTCCTCCAGCCGGGCCACCTGGAGCCGGTAGCCGATTCCGCGGCCGCGATACCCGGGATCGACCGCGAGGCTCGCGGTCTCCCCGGTCTCCGGACCGTGTACGATGTAACTCGCGGTGCCGACGATCCGGCCCTCGGCCTCGGCGACGAAAGAGTTCTCGACCCGGACTTCGCTTCTCTCGGCGTCCGACCGTCCGGAACGGGGTGCCATGTTCCACGCCTCCAGGATGTCGAGGACGGCGTCGAGGTCGTGCTCCCGCATCTTCCGGATCTCGACGTCCGTCACAGCTCCTCCTTCCATGCGGTCAGATTCTCGACCCGGTCGCGGTCGACGTCGACGCCGAGCCCCGCCCCCCGGTTCGGGACCCCGATCGTCCCGTCCGGCGCCGTCGTCCAGCCGGGGTTCACGATGTCCTCGACAAGATAGCGACCAGGCGGGTAGATGTCGCTGGGCATCTCGAACCCCGGCAGCGCGGCCAGCGCCGCGTTGTAGGCTCGTCCCAGCCCCGTCTCCAGCATCCCGCCGCACCACATGGGGACCTCCGCCCGTCGACACAGCCCCTCGATCGCCAGAGAGGGGGCGAACCCTCCGACCCGTCCGGGCTTGAGGTTGAGGGCCCGCCCGCTCTCCAGCCACACCATGTCCTGCGCCGGCGCGAAGCCCGTCACCGACTCGTCGAGGGCGACCGGAGTCTGGAGTCGCTTCTGCAGGCAGGCGTGACCGAGCAGATCGTCCGGCGCGAAGGGCTGCTCGAGAGCGAGGAGCCCCACCTCGTCCAGGAGGTCCAGCCGATCCAAGCGGCCGCGCCGGTACGATCCGTTGGCGTCTGCGGCGATCGGAGCCCCTTCCCCCAGCTCCCGACGGAGGGCCCGGAGCCGCTCCACGTCCCGACCCGGCGCAATCTTGACTTTGATCTTCCGGTAGCCCTGGGCCAGGGCCTCGCGAGCCTCCGCCACCAGCTCGTCCGGGGACGCGGCCAACGTCAGCGTCACGCCCGTCTGGATCCGCGATCGCCGGCCGCCCAGGACCTCGGAGAGCCGACGACCCGTCAGCTCCGCCGACAGGGCCCAGCACCCCATCTCCAGCGCCGCGGCCGCCATCCCGTGCCCCCGGACGCCCCGGCGGAGACGGTCGAAGGCTTCGGCCGGGTGCGCCAACTCCACGTCCAGGAGCCGGGGAACGAGCCACCGCCGGAGCGCGAGACGCGCCGTGTCGACGGTCTCCGGGGAGTAGTCGGGGGCCTCGCCGGCGACGCACTCCGACCACACGCGGACGCCGTCGGGATGGATCAGCTCGAGGAGGAGGATGCGCCGCTGCTCGACGGCACCGGAGGCGATCTCGAATGGCCGCACGAGCGGCACCCGGATCTCCCGGACCACCACCCGGTCGACCCGGAGGGGCGGGGTCACCGCGGAGGCGGAGGCTCGGCCAGCCTCATCCTTCTGCCCCGGCGTCGCTCCTCTCCCGCGAGGTCTGCCTCCGATCCCGTCCCCCCCGCTGTCTCTCCAGGAGCTTCGTCAACGCGTACACCGCGCGGATCCTCGGCGCCGGCGTGTCGGTCAGCGCCGCCAGCTCGAGCACCGATCCCACCAGCCCCTCGATCTCCAGCTCCCGGCCGGCCCGCAGGTCCTGGAGCATGGACGTCTCGTGGTCGCCCACCGCCTCGGCGCCGGCGATCCGGTCCTCGATCGACCGCCGGACCGATATCCCGAGCTCCCCGCACACCTCCTTCGCCTCCTCCATCATGCCCCGGACCACGTCACGCGTGTCCGGGTGGCGGCCGATCTCCGCGAGGGTCGCCCCGGTGAGCGCGCTGATCGGGTTGAACGAGAGGCTCCCCCAGGCCTTGAGCCAGATCTCGGAACGGATGTCTTCCAGGACCTTCGACCGGAACCCGGCCCGCTCAAGAAACGCGGCGACGGCGCGGGCGCGGCCGGAGACCGTGCCGTCCGGCTCGCCGAGCGGGAACCACTTTCCCTCCCGATGCCGCACCACGCCGGGTTCGGAGACCTCGGCGGCAACGTAGGCCACGCATCCGAGGACACGGTCCGGGTCCAGATGCTCGCCGATCACGCCCTCCGGATCCAGCGACCTGAGCCGTCGGCCCTCGAACCGACCGCCTTGCTCGTGAAAGTACCACCAAGGGATCCCGTTCTGGAGCGCCAGCACCACCGTCTCCGGCCCGATCAGCGGAGGGATCGAGCGCGCGGCGTCGGGAAGGTCGTAGGTCTTCACGGCGAGCACGATCAGGTCGCAGGACCCGACCTCCGAGGTGTCCCTCGCCACCCGGACCCCGGTCACCTCCGCCCGGCCCCCGTCCGGGGAGATCAGCGTGAGGCCGTCCTCACGGAGCGCCTCGAGGCGCTCGCCCCGGTCCACCAGCGTAACGTCGGCCCCGGCCCGGGCGGCACACCCCCCCACCAGGCCCCCGACCGCTCCCGCACCCACCACGCAGACACTGCCGGGGATCGGATGCTCGTCGTTACCGGCACGGCTCATTCAGGCACCTCGACGTGATCGAAAATGAAGAATACGCCCGGATGCCCGGGGGACCGTCGACGCTGGCGGGCGAGGGGGCAACGTCCCTATCGTCGTGTTCACGAGCAACCTCGGCCCGGGCGACCCCACCCCCTCACGGCCCGGCGAACGCCCCGCGAACGGGAGCCCTGATGTCCGAAGCGATCCTCCTGGTGCGACACGGCGCCGGCCGGGGACGGATCCCGGGCTACTGGGACGAAGCCCTCGAGCACGTCGCCCGCCACCATCCCCGGCTCTGGCGTCGTCTTCGCCTTCACCGCACGGGCGAGCCCCTTCCGGGGCTCGACGACGTCGGGGCGGCCGTGTTCTGGCTCGGCGATCCGCTGGAGGAGCACTATCCCCGGTGCTTCGAGGAGGCGTCGGAGATCGCCTCCCGGGTGCCCCACGTCGTCAACCCGCCGGACGCCCTCTCGAACACGATCAAGAGCCGCCAGGCCTCGCTGTGGCGCGAGGCGGGGCTCCCCACGCCGCCGAGCCGGAGCTTCCGCGCGAGAGACGAGCTGGAAGCGATCCTCGACCGGATCCGTTACCCGGTCCTGCTCCGCCCCGACCGTGAGCACTCTGCCTCCAGCCTGCATCTCTGCCGGAGCCGCGAGGAGGCCCTCTCCGTCCCCGACGACCGCCTGACCTATCCCGGGACCGCGACCGGCTTCGTGGACGTCCGCAGCAACTACCGCTCGACGCTGCCGGAGACGCTGTGGGCGCGGTACCACCACAAGAAGCGGGCGTTCGTTTTCGGGGAGACGGTGGTCCCGGGACACATGTACTTCTCGTCCGCCCCCTTCGTCCGGGCGGCCGAGTCGACCCTGGCGCTCCACAGCGACGCCCGGGACTTCGTCCGGGATCTCCTGGATGACGTCCCCCGGTGGGACCGGAGGCTGGGGCTGTCGCAGAAGCTGCTGCGGCTCGTGCCGACCGGACGGACGGCCCGGCGCAGCATCCGGCGGGAACTCCACTTCGCGACTTCCGCCCCGGGGAGGCCCGACCTGATGCGGAAGGCCGCCCGCGTCCTGGGCCTGGAGTTCGTCGCCCTCGACTACTCCGTCCGGGCGGACGGCCGCGTGGTGCTGTGGGAGGCCAACCCGTACCCGTGGCTGACCCCGTGGCGGGGGGGGATCCTCCCGACCCGGAGACGCCTGCGCGACCGTAACGCCCGGCTGTTCGACGCCCTGGCCGGGTTCCTCACGGGCCTCGTCGAATCGGATGCCGCCTGAGGAGGAGGGCCGCAGCGCCATCCGGTCGTCAGGGAGGGAAGGGGGCGCGCCCAGGGGGACGCCGGCCCGACGGCTCACCCGGCGTCGCCGCTACCCGACCGATCCTCGTTCGTCAGCACCCGAGAGACCGCCCGCCGCCAGCCGTTGTAGAGCCGCTCCCGCCGGCCGGGGTCCATCCCGGGCTCCCAGCGCCGGTCGAGGCTCCAGGCCTCGGTGATCTCGTCGAGGCCGTCGTGGACCCCCGCCGCCAGGCCCGCGAGCCGCGCGGCGCCGAGCGCCGTGGTCTCGGTCACCGAGGGACGCTCCACCGGGAGGTCGAGCATGTCGGCCAGGAAACCCATCGTGAACTCGCTGGCCGACATGCCGCCGTCGACGCGGAGCAGCTCGGGACGGCTCCCCCAGTCGGCCTCCACCGCCTCCATCAGGTCGCGCGTCTGGTACGCCACCGCCTCCAGGGTGGCCCGGGCGACCTCCGCCCGGCCGACGTCCCGCGTCATCCCCAGCAGGGCGGCCCGGGCGTCGGGGTCCCAGTGGGGGGCGCCCAGCCCGTCGAAGGCGGGCACCAGGTAAGGCCCCTCTCCCGCCGGACGCTCTTCGCCCCGGGCGGCCGCCCCCTCCGCCAGCCGGTCCGCCTCGGCCGCCTCGTCCACGAGCCCGAGGCCGTCGCGCAGCCACTGCACGGCCGAGCCCGCGCTGAAGATGCTCCCCTCGAGGGCGTAGGTGGTCCGGGCCCCCTCCCCCAGCGTCCAGGCGACGGTGGTGAGGAGCCGGTTCTCCGACGCCACGGG
>CAZJJO010000122.1:0-5312 GCA_964546375.1 uncultured Gemmatimonadota bacterium | reverse complement strand
GGCCCCGTCGCCCCCCGATCCCCGCGGGGCGCGGCCCCGGCCCGGCGGCCCGGCCCGCCCGGGCACCGCGTCGGCGTGGATCGCGTCGGCGAGCTCCAGGATCTCCTTCAGCACGATCGACCTTTCTTCTTCGGTCTTTTCCCCGGGCCGCCCGACCGGGCGAAGAGCGTCGCGTCCAGGCCGAGGCCCCCGAGGAGCGGCTCCGGAAGCGTACCGGCCCGTACGCTGAGGACGCCGCGACGAGGGAAACGCAGGCATGGGCCGGCGATCTTCGTCCGATCAGTACTTTCGGATGATGCCGACGACGACACCGCGCACCCGGATCCGCTCCTCGTCCACGACGATGGGGTCCAGCGCCGGGTTGGCGGGCTGGAGCCGGATGTCCGAGCCCTCCCGGTAGTACTTCTTCATGGTGGCGTCCTCGCCGTCCACCAGGGCGATCACCGTCTCGCCGTCGCGGGCGTCGTCCCGGGCCTCCACCACCACGTAGTCGCCGTCCCGGATCTGCTCGTCGATCATCGAGTCGCCGCGGACGCGCAGGACGTAGTGCTCGGCCCCGGCCCCGGCGATCATGTCCTCGGGCACCGCCAGGTGCTCCCGCTCCTCGATGGCCTCGATGGGCTCGCCGGCGGCCACCGTCCCGGCCAGCGGCAGCTCGGCCGAGGCCGGCGCCGGGCCGGCGTCCACCAGCTCCACCGAGCGGCTCTCGTTGTAGTTCTTCCGGATGTAGCCCTTCTCCTCGAGGTTGGAGAGGTGCTCGTGGACGGTGGCCAGGGAGCGGTAGCCGAAGAATTCGGCGATCTCCTCGAAGCTCGGCGAGTAGCCGTGTGCCTCGAGGAAGCTCTCGATGAAGTCCAGGATCTCCTTCTGGCGCTTGGTCAGGGCCACGTTTCGCCTCCTGCCTCGGCTCGCGCGTCGCGGGACCGCCGCCGCGCCGGCGGGGTCCCGAAGGGAAACCGAAGACATGATACCCGAAGGTATCCCGAAGTGCAAGCGCCGGCCTTGGGCGGCGCGGACGGGGGCGGCTACCTTGTCCGTCGCGAACCCGCGCGGGTCGACCCGAAGCTGCCGAGGAGCACGAGGTGATCCTGGACGAGATCCTGGAGGCCAAGCGGAGGGAGGTCGAGCGCCTCCGCGGCCGCGGCGAGCGTCTGGAGGAGGCGGCGGCCGGGGCCCCGGAGGCCCGGGACTTCGCCGGGGCGCTCCGGGCGGGCGGCGAGGTGGCCGTGATCGCCGAGTTCAAGCGCCGCGCCCCCTCCGCCGGCGACCTGGCCCCGGACGCGGAGGCGGCGGAGGTGGCCCGCGGCTACGCGGAGGGCGGCGCCTCCGCCCTCTCGGTGCTCACCGACGAGCGCTGGTTCGGCGGGTCCGTGGACGACCTGGAGGCCGCCCGTGCGGCCTCGGGCCTGCCGGTCCTGCGCAAGGACTTCGTCCTGGACCCGGTCCAGGTGCTGGAGGCGCGGGCCGCGGGCGCCGACGCCGTCCTGCTGATCGTCCGGGCGCTCGAGCCCGCCCGGCTGGAGGAGCTGCTGGCGGCCGCCGACGGGGCCGGGCTGGACGCCCTGGTGGAGGCCCACGACGAGGAGGAGCTGACGACGGCCCTGGAGGCCGGCGCGGAGGTGATCGGCGTGAACGCCCGCGACCTGGACAGCTTCGCCGTCGACCTCGCCCGCGCCGAGCGGCTGGTCGGCCGGATCCCGGCCGACCGGGTGGCCGTGGCCGAGAGCGGGGTCCGGGGGGAGGCCGACGTCCGTCGGATGGCCGCGGCCGGCGCCGACGCGGTGCTGGTGGGCGGGTGGCTCATGCGCTCGGGACCCGGGGCCGTGGCCGAGCTGACGGGGGTCCCCGCCTCCCGGGGGGAGCGTCCGTGACCGGGTTCGGCGACGGCCCCGGGCCGAGGGTGAAGATCTGCGGGCTGGGGCGGCGGGCCGAGGTGGAGGCGGCGGCCGGGGCGGGCGCCGACTACGTGGGCCTGGTGCTGGCCGACAGCCCCCGGAGGCTGGAGCCCGCCGACGCCGCCCGCCTGGCCGGGGAGGCGACGGCGGCGGGCCTGCGGCCGGTGGGGGTCTTCGTGGACCGGACCGCCGAGGAGGTGGCCCGCCTGGCCGAACGGATCGGGCTGGCGGGCGTGCAGCTCCACGGCGGCGAGCCCCCGGAGGCCTGCGTGGCGCTCCGGGCCGGCGGCCGGGAGGTCTGGAAGGCGATCCGCCCCCGGAGCCGGGACGAGCTGGAGCGCCGCGTGGACCGCTACGCCGGGGCGGTGGACGCCCTCCTGGTGGAGGGCTGGTCGCCGGAGGCCGCCGGGGGCACCGGCACGTCCTTCCCCCACGAGTGGCTGGCCGACGACGGCGCGCGGCCCTCCGGCCTCACCCTGGTGCTGGCGGGCGGCCTGGACCCGGGGAACGTGGCCGCGGCGGTGCGGACGGTCCGGCCGGACGTGGTGGACGTCTCCAGCGGCGTCGAGGCGGCGCCCGGCCGCAAGGACCCGGACCGGATCCGCGCCTTCGTCGAGGCCGTCCGCTCGACGGCGGTGTCGGGCGAGGCCCCTCCGGCGGGGGGCGGCGGGGCGGGCTCGACGTGACCGGCGGGCGGCGCGCGCGGAGGGGACGACGATGAGCGGGACGGAAGCGGGGCGGCGGGACGCCGAGGGCCGGTTCGGCCCCTACGGCGGCCGCTACGTGCCCGAGACCCTCATGCCGGCCCTCGAGGAGCTGGCGTCGGCCTGGGACGAGGCCCGGGCCGACCGGGACTTCCGGGCCGCCCTCGACGCCCTGCTGGCCGACTACGTGGGTCGGCCCAGCCCCCTCTACCGGGCCGACCGGCTGGGGGAGGCGCTGGGCGGGGTCCGGGTGTGGCTCAAGCGGGAGGACCTCAACCACACGGGCGCCCACAAGATCAACAACACCCTGGGCCAGGCCCTCCTGGCCCGCCGGATGGGGAAGGAGCGGGTCGTCGCCGAGACGGGTGCGGGTCAGCACGGGGTGGCCACGGCCACCGCCTGCGCCCTGCTGGACCGGGCGTGCGTGGTCTACATGGGCGAGGAGGACATGCGCCGGCAGGCGCTGAACGTCGAGCGCATGCGCCTGCTGGGCGCCGAGGTCCGGCCGGTCTCCAGCGGCCGGGGCACCCTGAAGGACGCCACCAACGAGGCGATCCGGGACTGGGTGGAGCGCGTCGAGGACACCCACTACGTCATCGGGTCCGTGGTGGGCCCCTCCCCCTATCCGCGGATCGTCCGGGACCTCCAGCGGGTCATCGGCGACGAGGCCCGCCGCCAGATGATCGAGCGGGGCGTCGCCCCCGACGCCGTCTTCGCCTGCGTCGGGGGCGGATCCAACGCCATCGGGATCTTCACGGCCTTCCTGGAGGACGAGGTGGAGCTGGTGGGCGTCGAGGCCGCGGGCGAGGGGCTGGACACCGGCCGCCACGCGGCCTCGCTGGCGGCCGGGAGCCCCGGTGTCCTGCACGGATCGCTGAGCTACCTCCTCCAGGACGAGGCGGGCCAGGTGACCCCCGCCCACTCGGTCTCCGCCGGCCTGGACTACCCCGGCGTGGGGCCGGAGCACGCCCGGCTCAAGGACGAGGGACGGGTCCGGTACGAGACGGCGGGGGACGAGGGGGCGCTGGCCGCCTTCGAGCTGATCGCCCGGCGGGAGGGGATCCTGCCGGCGCTGGAGAGCGCCCACGCGGTGGCCCGCCTGGCGGAGGAGGCGGACCGCTGGACGGACCGCGACGTGCTGGTGTGCCTCAGCGGCCGCGGCGACAAGGACGTGGCCGAGGTGGCCCGGCTCGCCGCGGAGGACGACGGTGGGGACTGACCCGCCGGGGGACGCGGCCGCTCCGGCCGACGCCGGGGAGCCGGCCGACCCGGGACGCCGCGGCGCCCTCGGCCGGGCCTTCTCGGCCCGACGGGAGGCGGGCGGGGCCGCCTTCGTCCCGTACCTCACCTTCGGCTACCCCTCGCCGGAGGCCACGCCCCGCCTGCTGCGCGGCCTGGCGGACGCCGGCGCCGACGTGATCGAGCTGGGCGTGCCCTTCAGCGACCCGCTGGCCGACGGGCCGACGATCCAGCGGGCGAGCTGGGCGGCGCTGGAGCACGGCGTCACCCTGGAGGGCGCCCTGGAGCTGCTGGAGGCCCTCTCCGGGGACCTGCCGCCGGTGGTGCTCTTCAGCTACCTCAACCCCGTCCTCCGCATGGGGGTCGAGCGCTTCGCGGAGCGGGCGGATCGGGCCGGCGCGGCGGGGGTGCTGATCACCGACCTGCCGGTGGGCACCGACGTGGAGATGGAGCGGCGGCTGGCCGCGGCCGGGCCCGAGCTGATCCGGCTGGTGGCGCCCACCACCCCCGACGGGCGGCTGGCCCACATCGCCGGGGACGCCTCGGGCTTCCTCTACTACATCTCGCGCACGGGCGTGACCGGCGAGCGCGAGGAGCTGGCCGAGGGGCTGGCCGAGGCGGTGGCCGCCCTGCGGGAGAAGGTGGAGCTGCCGGTGGCCGTGGGCTTCGGGGTCTCCACCCCGGAGCAGGCCGCCGAGGTGGCCGCCGCGGCCGACGGGGTGGTGGTGGGCTCGGCCCTGATCCGGGCGCTGGGCGAGAGCGAGGAGGCCTTCCTGGCGCTGGCCGCCGAGCTGGCGGAGGCGGCGCACGGGGCGGAGCCCGCCGGCCGGGACGGAGGGGACGGGTCCGGGGCGGGCTGAGCGGCGGCCGCTCGCCTCAGCGCCGCACCCGGCGGCGCATCTGCTTCACCACCGCCTCGTCGGGCTCGACGAAGAGCGTCTCGATGTTGCGGGGGACCACCAGGCCGGGGGCGGACTTCCGGGGGCTGCGGACGTACTTCCGGCGGGTCCAGTCCACGGCCACCGAGCCGCTGTGGCGGGCGTCGCTGTGGACGGCGGCCGCCACGGCCGCCTCCAGCAGGTCCTGCCGGGGCGGGTTGCCCTCGCGGTGCCCCCAGCGGACGATCACGTGGGCGCCCGGCACCTGGCGGGCGTGCATCCAGACGTCCTCGGTGTGGGAGTGGTGGAAGGTGAGCTCCTCGTTGGACTTCGCCCCCTTGCCGACCCGCACCTCCAGGCCGCCCGAGGTCTCCAGCACGCGGTAGGGGAGCCGCTCCTCCTCGTCGGCCGAGGGGGCCCGCTCCTCGGGCCGGCCGCCGGCCAGCTCCCAGAGCCGGTCGGCCTCCGCCTCGCCCGGCGGCTCCCCCGCCGCCTCCAGCTCCCGCCGGGCCTCCTCCACCCGCTCCCGCTCCCGCCGGGCCCGCTCCACCTCCTTCGGGATCTTCTCCCGGGCCCGCTCCCGCTTCTTCGCCCGC
>CAZJJO010000121.1:0-5313 GCA_964546375.1 uncultured Gemmatimonadota bacterium | reverse complement strand
CCTGCTGGAGGCGGCCGCGGTGCCGTCGGACGGGGGCTGAGGCGGAGGACCCCTCTCCCGGGCCGGGTCGGGCTGACCCGGCCCCCGCCCGGCTTCCCCCCGCGGCCGGCTCGCCGACTCGCCCGGCTCCCCCACCCGCCGCGGACCGGCCGGACCCGCCACCGGGCCTCCCCCCCCCTCCCGGGCCACCGGACCGATCAGATCTCGACCCGCCGCAGACGGTTCGCGTTGGTCACCACCGTCACCGAGCTGAAGGCCATGGCCGCCTCGGCGATGGCCGGGTGGAGGAAGCCCAGCACGGCCACGGGGATGGCGACCACGTTGTAGGCGTAGGCCCAGAACAGGTTCTGCCGGATCTTCCGGAAGGTGGCCCGCGAGAGGCGGACGGCCCGCACCACGGCCGACAGGTTCCCCTCCACCAGGGTCACGTCGGCCGACTCGATGGCGATGTCGGTGCCGGTGCCGATGGCGATCCCCACCTGGGCCTGCTTGAGGGCGGGGGCGTCGTTGATCCCGTCGCCCACCATGGCCACGCTCCGCCCCTCCTCCTGGAGCCGCCGGACCTCGTCCACCTTCTCGTCGGGCATCACCTCGGCCAGCACCCGGTCGATGCCCACCTGGTCGGCCACGGCCCGGGCCGTGCGCTCGTTGTCGCCGGTGAGCATGGCCGTCTCCAGCCCCATCTCCTTCAGCTCCGCCACCGCCCGGACCGAGTCGTCCTTGAGCTGGTCGGCCACCGCGATCACGCCCAGCAGGCGGCCGTCGGCCGCGACGTAGACGGCGGTCTTCGCCTGTGCCTCCAGCTCACGGAGCCGATCGTCCAGGGCCGCCGTGTCCACCCCGGACGCCTCCATGAACCGGGGGTTGCCCACCAGCACCGCCCGGCCCTCCACCCGGGCCCGCACGCCGCGGCCGGTGACGGCCTCGAAGCCGTCGGCGTCGGCGGGCTCCAGCCCCGCCTCCCGGGCCCGGCGGACGACGGCCCGGCCCAGCGGGTGCTCCGATCCCGCCTCGGCCGAGGCCGCCAGCCGGAGCACCTCCTCCTCGTCGGCGTCCGGGGCGGCCGCCACGTCGGTGACGCCGGGCTCGCCGCGGGTGAGGGTGCCGGTCTTGTCGAAGACGACGGTGTCGACGTCGCGCAGGGTCTGGATGGCCTCGCCGCTGCGGATGAGCACGCCGTTCTCCGCGCCCCGGCCGGTGCCGACCATCAGCGCGGTGGGCGTGGCCAGCCCCAGGGCGCAGGGACAGGCGATGACCAGGACGGCCACCGCCGCGAAGATGGCGAGCGACAGCGGGCTCAGCCCCGGATCCACCCACGGGAGGTAGGCGGACGCCCACTCGGCGACGCCGCCGAAGAAGCCGGGGAAGGCCAGCCAGGCGGCGAAGGTGGCGGCGGCCAGGACCACGATGGTGGGCACGAAGACGGCGGTGACCCGGTCGGCGAACTGCTGGACGGGCACCTTCGTGGCCTGGGCCTCCTCGACCATCCGGATCACGTTGGCCAGGAAGGTGTCCTCGCCCACGCCCGTGGCCCGGACCCGAAGGACGCCCTTGCGGTTGACCGTGGCCCCGATGACCTCGTCGCCCTCGGTCTTCTCCACCGGCATGGACTCGCCGGTGGCCAGCGACTCGTCCACCGAGCTGCGGCCGTCCACGACCACGCCGTCGGTGGGGATCTTCTCGCCGGGCCGGACCACCGCCACGTCGCCCACCTCGACCTCGTCGACGGGCACCTCGACCTCCTCGCCGTCCCGGACGAGGGTGGCGGTGCGCGGCTCCAGCGACAGCAGCTTCTGGATGGCCGAGGAGGCCCGACCGCGCGCCTTCGTCTCCACGTACCGGCCGGTGAGGTGGAACGCCATGATCATGGCCGCCACCCCGGAGTAGTTGAGCAGGCGCGGGGCCAGCCCCAGGTCGTGGGCCACGGTGACGAAGCCCGTGGCGAAGGCCGCCGACGTGCCCAGGGCGATGAGGGCGTCCATGTTGGGGGCGCCCCGCAGCAGGCTGCGGAAGCCGCCCGTGACCGTCTCCCGACCCCAGATCGCCAGCACCGGCGCCGCCAGCAGGATCATGCCGGCGTCGTAGGCCAGCTCGGAGGGCCACTTCGCTCCCAGCACCATCTCCGGGATCATCCAGGCCACGATGGGGGCGGTCAGCGCCCAGGCCCACGCCATCCGGCGCTTCGCCGCCTCGACCTTCCGGCGGTCCTCCTCCAGGCGGCGACGCTCCCGCTCGGCCCGGCCTTCGCCTCGCTCCTCCGCGGTCCCCTCCACCTCGTAGCCGGCGTCCTCCACCGCGCGGCGGAGCGCCTCGAGGTCGACGGCCGAGGCGTCGTACTCCACCACGGCGGATTCCGAGGGGAGGCTCACGCTGGCGGTCGCGACGCCCTCGACGTCGGCCAGGGCGCCCTCCACCGTCTGCGAGCAGGAGGCGCAGTGCATCCCGCCGATCTCCAGCGTGATCCGGGAGGTCGAAGCTTCGTCCAGCTCGTAGCCGACGTCTTCCACGGCCCGGGCCAGGTCCGGCTCGCCCGACCGGTCCGGATCGTACTCGACCACCGCCGACTCGGAGGGGAGGCTCACGCTGGCCGAGGCGACGCCCTCGACGTCGGCGAGCGCCTGCTCGACGGTCCGTGCGCAGGAGGCGCAGTGCATGCCGGACACGCGGAAGGTCCGGCGCGCGAGCGCTTTCCTCCCTTCGCGTCCCCCGTCTTCGCGTTCACCTCCTGCCGGACCTGGTCCGTCCCGTCCGGTGCCTCCCCGTCCGGCCCGTTCCCGTTCGGCTCCCTCCTGTCCAGCTCCGTCCCCCTCCCGCTCGGCCCCGGTCTCCGGGTCTCGGACGGAGGTCGGATCGTCCTCTGCGTCGGTCATGGCGCTCCTCGTTCCGTCAGTGGTCCGCGGTGGCTGCTGTCATGCGCTGTCATCCGTGTCGTCCGTGGCGGCCGCCGCCCCCGGTGCGGTCGGTCGGGCGGCGGTCGGGCGACGGACGCGCGTGCCCGGCTCCTCGCGGCCGCCGGTGCCGGGGATCGCGACGGCGCCACCTGTGCGCGAGCCCCTTTCCTTTCCCCCGGGGGGTCCCTTTCCCCGGGATGGCCGCGCGCTCCTCTCGCCGGGCGACCGAGCGCTCGGCTCGGAAGAGCCGGCGGAGCGGGACGACCAGCGGATGGCCCCGCTTCAGACGGTAGCCCCGGGCCCGCCAGGGCCGCTCCGGGGTCAGGGCCGTCACCATCCCCGCCCGCTCCAGGCGCTCCAGCGAGTTCGCCGATCCCTGGGCGCTGACCCCGTTCTGGAGCGCCAGGTCCCAGGCTCGCGGTCCCTCCAGCGGTGCCCGGTCGGACTGTCGGACGAGCTCGCGCATCGTTCGCAGGGTCGCGACGCCGACGAGCACCTCGTCGAGGGGCCAGCCGGTCATCGGATCGGGTCGGAGTCCTCGTCGCCGCGTGCCGCCCATCTCGCCCTCCTGTCCGGGGTGGAGCCTCGGAAACCGGCCGCGGTCCGGGGGGACCGCCGTCCGCCTGTCGCGGGGCCGGCGCTCGTTCCTTCACCTCACGCTGCCCCCCTTTTTCAAGCCCTCTTCAAATCGATTTGAAGAGGGCCGTGGAAAGGGGGCGTCGCCGCCTGGTCCCGTGCCGAGCTCCGGCCCCGAGTCCACGTGCCGCGAGTCCGCGTGTCCCGAGTCCACGTGCCGGCGGGGCGACGGGGACGACGAGCGTCCCGGCGGCTGTCCTCCGCGGCAGCGGACCTACCGAAGGTGCTTGTACATCAGCTCCACCAGCTCGTCGTACATCTCGTCGGCCTCCTCCTCGCCGGCCCGGATGGCCTCGGTCGCACAGTGCTCCAGATGGTTCCGCATCAGCTCTCGCCCGACCGCGCGGAGCGCCTCCTGGACGGAGGAGAGCTGGGTCAGCACGTCGGCGCAGTACCGGTCCTCCTCGACCATCCGCTGGAGCCCGCGCACCTGGCCTTCGATGCGTCGAAGGCGGTGGAGGTTGCGCTGCTTGCGCTGGGGATCCACGCCGGCCGCCTTCCGCCCGTCGGTCTCGGCCGCCGGGTCCGCGTCCAGCGCGCAGCCGCAGGCGGCGGCTCCCTCGCCTCCGTCGCCGGCATAACGGCCGGCTCCGGGCTCCCGGCGCTCGCTGACGTCGCTTCCGATGTCGCCGTCCATGGTCGGCTCCCCGCGTTCGGGCCGCGTCGAGGGGGGCGTCCACCCCCGGGCGATTCCCGGGCGGCGGATCGGATACCCCCACCCCCTATCCTCCCGTTCGGCGTCATATACCCCTCCCCCCTATCTGTGGTTCCGGCGCGCTCCGGTGAGATCGGGACGGAATCGGGTCGAGAGACGTCCCGGCGCCGTCGGCCGGAGGGAGGCGGTCCGGGCGTCCTCGAAAGCAGGGCTCGGTCGGGCCGGTCGGGTCGGCCGAGCGTCCGGGCGGAGCAGAGCGGGGCGCGGTGGACGCGGGCGGGCCGGGCGCGTTAGACTGCCCCGTCATGTTCGAGAAGCTGAAGGAGACGCTGACGGATCTGCTGGACGCGCTCGGGGCCGACCGCCCGGTCTCCCGCGACGAGGTCGACCGCGTGCTGGGCGGGATGCGCGAGGAGCTGATCGAGGCCCGCGCCCGGCTGAAGAAGCGGGAGGACGAGGTGGTCGACTACGAGCGCCGCCTCGACGCCCTGCGGGAGCGGGACGACGTGGCGGCCTCCGAGCTGTCGGAGCTCGAGCGCGAGGTGGGCCGACGACGCGCCGAGCTGGAGGAGGAGCGCCGCGCGGTGGAGGAGATGTCCGAGCGGTTCCGGGAAGCGGTCCGGCGGCGCGACGCGCTGGTGGCGAAGGACCGACGGTCGCGGGCCTCGGAGACGGTCCGGGAGGCGGGCGAGGAGGAGGTCCGGGACTTCGAGCGCTTCGAGGAGCGGATCGAGGAGGACGCCCACCGCCTCGACGCCGAGCGCGAGGTGGAGGAGGCCCTCGGGGAGGGCGCAGGCGGCGGTGGGGCCGGCGGGGCCGGGACGACCTCCCGGGGAGCGGGAGCCGGCGGCGAGGACCGGGGCGACCTGGAGGAGACCTTCCGGGACGCCCGGGCGGAGGAGCAGCTCCGCGACCTGAAGCGCCGCATGGGGATGGAGCCCGACGAGGGGGACTGAGGCGATGAGGCGAGGGGGACGGGGACGATGAGCTGGCTGCTGGTGGCGGTGGTGGTGACCTATCCCCTGGCCCTGGTGGGGGTGAGCCTGTGGCGCTCCCGGGGGGTGAAGGACCACGCCGACTTCATGGTGGCGGGCCGGGACGTGCCGGTGGCCCTGCTGGTGGGCACCCTGG
>CAZJJO010000120.1:0-5403 GCA_964546375.1 uncultured Gemmatimonadota bacterium | reverse complement strand
TCGGTGGGCCGGACGTCGAGCTGGAACATCTCGATGCCGGTCCGGATGTTGGCCATGTCGTTGGAGGCCTTGGTCGGATCGGCCTTGTCGACCTGCGGCACCACCACCGGGAAGACCACGGCGGCCAGCAGCCCCAGGATCAGGACCGTGACCAGGACCTCGACCAGCGTGAAGCCGCTCTCGTGATGTCGCTCGCTCATGACAGGCTCCCCCTTCTCGGAGATGAAGCGGTCCGGACGTCGTCCGGTCGGTCCACTCGCAAAGCAGGCCCGCCGGCGTGGCCGGCGAGCTTCTCGTGACACACGACGAAAAGTGAAATATAGGCCGTCGTCGCTGCTACCGTAACCCTCGTCGTCCCCGGCCCTCATCGGATACGGAAGACCAGGTCGTCGCCGCCCACGTTCAGCTCGCCCGCCCGCGGCTGGTCGCCGCTGGTCTGGACCGTCCCGTCGGGGCCGGCCGAGAGGGCGAAGGCCGCGGTGCTCGAGCCCGTCCGGAAGCCCTGGACGTGGACCAGGTACCGGTGGCCCCAGGGATCCGCGTCCACCGCCTCGATGTAGGGCCCCTGCCAGAAGAGCCCCTGTCCCCGGCGGACGCCCGGCGGCGGGGAGGTCGGATAGATGTCGCTCCCCCCGCCCCCGTTGGAGATCAGGTGCTCGGCCAGGGTGTCGGCCGACGCGGCCGTCGGATCGAAGGCCGCCGGTCCGCTGACCCCCCAGCCGTCCGCGCCGGAGGCGACGGTCGGCTCCGATCCGGGGCCGAAGAGCACCGAGACGTCCGGGTTCCGGTCGTCGAAGGCGCTCGAGGACGAGAAGACCGGTCCCACCCCCACGTCGCGGTAGAACTGGTTGACGGCCGCCCCGATCACCTTGGTGTCCGAGCGGGCGCGGGAGGTGCGGGCGTCCTCCACGTACCGGACGACCATCGGGGTCAGGATCGCCGCGAGCGAGGCCACCACGGCCAGCACGACGATCACCTCGATGAGCGTGAAGCCGGCTCGGGCTCCGTGCCGCGTCCGACGGGCCATCTGCCTCTCGTCCGTCGCGGGAGGTGGATCCTCGGATCGGGACGTTCCCGTCCGCCCCTGATGATGGGCACGTCCCGTGCCACGCCTCGCGTCGGCGGCCGGGGGCGACCCCCGGGATTCCCGCGATCCTGCAGGATGATGTTCGACAATCGGTTACGGAACACGCGGATCGCACGATCCCGTCCGACGGAGCGGCGGGCCGGTGGGACCGGACCCGGCGGGCTACAATTTTCGTGGCTTCGGGAGGGCGGCCGAGGGCCGCGAGCTACACGTCGCGTGGGGCTCCGGCGTCAGCCGTCGCCCTCGGCGTCGTCGTCCGGGCGGCAGGCGGCCGGGTCGATGTCGTACTTCTTCACCCGGTACCAGAGGCTGCGCTCGCCGATGCCCAGGCTCTCGGCCGCCCGGGCCTGCACCCCGTCGTGCTCGGACAGGGCGCGCCGGATCAGCGACGCCTCCACCGAGGCCAGCACGTCGTCCAGCGTGGCCGAGCCGTCCGGGTCGTCGTCCTCTTCCCCGGCCGGCGTCTCCCCGTCGCCGGGCGCCCCGGCGGCCGAGCGCACCACTTCCGGCAGGTCGACCCGCCGCACCGGGCCCTCGCCGCCCCGCACCGCCGCGCTGCGGAGCGCGTTGCGCAGCTCCCGCACGTTGCCCGGCCAGTCGTAGGCGAGCAGGGCCGACAGGGCCCCGGGGGTCACCCCCCGGACCTCCAGCTCCTCCCCGGCCCGGAGCTGCTCCAGGAAGGCCTCGACCAGGGGGGGGACGTCCTCGCGCCGCTCGCGCAGGGGCGGCAGCCGCAGGGGGAAGACGTTGAGCCGGTAGAAGAGGTCCTCCCGGAAGGCGCCCTCCTCCACCTCGGCCTGGAGGTGCTTGTTGGTGGCGGCCACGATCCGGACGTCGGTGGTGATGGTCTCGGAGCCTCCCACCCGCTCGAAGGACTGCTCCTGGAGGACCCGGAGCAGCTTGCCCTGGAGCTCCCGGGGCAGGTCGCCCACCTCGTCCAGGAAGAGGGTCCCCCCGTCGGCCTGCTCGAACTTGCCCCGGCGCCGCGAGGTGGCGCCCGTGAAGGCCCCCTCCTCGTGGCCGAACAGCTCCGACTCCATGAGTCCCTCGGGGATGGCGATGCAGTTGACCTTGACCAGGGGCCCGTCGGAGCGGCCGCTCCGGCCGTGGATCTCCTCGGCCACCAGCTCCTTGCCGGTGCCGCTCTCGCCCTCCATCAGCACGGGCAGGTCCGTGTCCGCCACCCGCTCGATGCTGCGGTAGACCTCGCGCATCGCCGGGCTCTGGCCCACCAGCCGGCCGTAGCTCGTCTCCTCCACCCGCGACCGGCGCAGGCGGTGGACCTCCCGGACCAGCCGCTGGCGCTCCAGCGCCCGCTCCACCACCACCCTCAGCTCGGCGTTCCGGAAGGGCTTGGTGAAGAAGTCGTAGGCGCCCCGCTCCACCGCCTCCAGCCCCAGCTCCCGGGAGCCGTCGCCGGTGATCATCACCACGGGCCGGTCGGGATCGGAGGCCTTGAGCCGGTCGAGCACGTCGAGCCCGCTCTCGTCGGGCAGGCGGATGTCCAGCACCACCAGGTCCGGCTCCTCGGCGACCGCCGCCTCCAGCGCTTCCCCGGCCGTGGCCGCCTCCACGACCTCGTGCCCCTCCTCCTCCAGCGTCTCCCGGAGGACCAGCCGCATGGTCGCCTCGTCGTCCACCACCAGGATCCGGGACACGGCCTAGGCCTCCGGGAGGGTCACCCGGAAGGTCGTCCCCCGGTCCCGGTCGCTCTCGACCGTGAGCCGGCCCCCGTGCAGCCGCACCAGGTAGCGGGCGAGGGTCAGGCCCAGCCCCGTCCCCTCTTCGCGCCCCCCCTCGAAGGGGCGGAAGATCTCTTCCCGGCGCTCCTCCGGGATGAAGGAGCCGGTGTTGTGGACCTCCAGGGCGACCCCCTCGCCCCCCGGACCGGCCCGGCTCCGCAGGGTCACGGTGCCGCCCTCGCCGGCGTGCTGGACGCCGTTGCGGACCAGGTTCTCCAGCACCCGGCCCATCCGCTCCGCGTCGACGCGCACCCGCCGCGCCTCTCCGGTCCCCGCCTCCGTCTCGAGCTCGACGCCGCGCTCCCGGGCCTCGGCCTCCACCGCCGAGGCGGCCCGGGCCAGCAGTTCGCCGGGCGGGACGGGCTCGCGCTCCAGGCGGCGCGGCTGGGCGTAGTCCAGCACCTCGTCCAGGTAGCCCACGACCCGGTCGACGCGGCCGGTGACCTCCTCCAGCCCCTCGCGCTTCGGATCGTCCTCGGGCAGCCGCTCCGCGATCAGCTCGGCCAGGCTCCGGAGCGAGCCCAGGGGGTTGCGGACCTCGTGGGCCACCTCCGCCACCAGCGTGCCGAGGGCGGCCAGCCGGTCCCGGCGCTCCAGCAGCAGCTCCCGGGCCTCGGCCCGCCCGGCCGGCTGCAGGGTCAGCAGGACCACGGGCCGCTCGTCCTCGCCCCGGGCCCCGCCGAGCGAGAAGCCGGCGGGCGAGGCGTGGGCCCGGGCCCGGACCGGCACGGCCTCGCCGTCGGGCACGTCGACCGCCAGCTCCTCGGTGACCACCGTGCGCCGGTCGCCGCCCGCCTTTCCCCTCACCTCCTCGAGACAGCTGCGGAGCATGCCCCGCAGCTCGACGTTGGCGGCGCTCCCGCCCGGCAGGTCGTCCACGCTCCGCCCCCTGAGCTCGCCGCCGGCGGCCAGCATCGTGCGGGCGCGGCCGTTGGCGTGGACGATCCGGCCCGAGGCGTCCAGGCCCACCACGGCCTGCTCGATCTCCTCCAGCAGGGCGGCGTCGAGCCGCACCTCGTCCAGGACCGCCAGGTACTCCTCGATGGTCCGCCGGGCGTCGGCGATCTCCTCGGCCGGGGAGGGCTCGACCGATGACGCCCCGGCACCGGCCGATCCCGCCGCGCCGGCCGCCCCGGCGGGCGCCGAGGAGCGCATCGCCTCCAGCCGGTCCTCCAGCTCGCGGGTGAGCTCCTCCAGCGGCCGCTGGAGGATCCGGACGAACCACCAGCCGAACCCGCCCGCCGCCAGGCTGAAGCCCACGACCACCAGGGTGGCGAAGAAGCGGGCCCGCGCTTCGTCGGCGGCGGGGTTGAGATAGACCAGCAGGTTGATGGCCCCGACGCCCGCGGCCAGGGCCACCAGCGTCAGGGTGACGGGCACGCCGACGGCCAGCCGGAGATGGCCGGCGCGCCGACGGCCCCGCTCCCGGAACCCGGGCCGATCCTCCACCGAGGCCCCGGCCTCAGCCCCCGCCCGGGTTCCGGCGCAGCCGCTCGACGTGGCGCCGCACCCGCACGCGGAGGTCCTGCGAGCCGGCTTCCGCGTCCAGGAAGGCCCGGTAGTGGCGCACCGCGTCCATGCGCCGGCCCGATTCCTCCAGCACCCGGGCCAGGTGGTAGTGGGCCAGCGGCTCGTCGGGAGCCACCTGCAGGGCGCGCTCCAGCGCCTGCCGGGCCGAGGAGAGGTTGCCCAGCTTGCGGTAGGCCACGCCCAGGTTCGCGTACGCCTCGAACGGGGCCCTGTCGCTGCCGACCAGGACCTCCCGGAACGCCTCCACGGCCTCGGCGGGGCGGTCCTGCTCCAGGAGGACGATCCCCAGGTTGGTGCGGGCCGAGGGGTAGTCGGAGCGCAGCTCCAGGGCCTCGCGCAGCGCCGCCTCGGCCCGGGCGGGCCGGTCCAGCCGGTGCAGGAGGATCCCCAGGTTGTTCCAGGCCTCGACGTAGCCCGAGTCGGCGTCGACGGCCCGGCGATAGCGCTCCGCCGCCCCCTCCAGGTCGCCGGCGTCGGAGAGGCGGACCGCCTCGCGGAACAGCCGTCGGGCCCGCTCGGGCCGCGTCTCCGTCGTCGCCTCCCCCTCCGCCGGCTCCCGGCGCGGCGCGGCGGCCGCGGCCGGTTCGTCGCCGGGGGCGGCTCCGGCCTCCTCCCCCGTCGGCTCCGCGCCGGCGGCACCGGGGGCGGCGGCCGCCGTGTCCGTGGCCGCGCCCTCGTCGGTCGGCCCCGGTTCGTCGGAAGGGGCGTCCTCCTCCCCGGCGTCGCTCCCGGCGGGCTGCGGATCGCCGGTCCCGGCCGGGTCCTCTCCGTCCCGGTCGGCCTCGCCGGCGGCGTCCGTCGTCTCCGCCGGCGGCTCCTCTCCGGCGGACGGATCGGTCTCTTCCGCCCCCTCCCCCTCCGCCGGGGAGGTCTCCTTCCCGGGCTCCTCCCCCGCACCGGTCTCGCCCCCGGCGTCCCCCGGGTCGCCGGCCGCGGCCGGAGCCAGATCGTCGCCGCCCCGGTCGGCCGCCGCCCCGGCGCCGGTCCGATCCGCCGTCCGGGCGTCGGGCTCGTCCCGCCGGGCTCCGGCGGCGGGCTCGGCGC
>CAZJJO010000119.1:0-5414 GCA_964546375.1 uncultured Gemmatimonadota bacterium | reverse complement strand
GGGCGGCCAGGTCCGGGGCGTCGGCGGCCGATCCGGGGGCGGGCCCGGCGCGGCGGGCGGCCGGGCCGGTCAGGCCTGGTCCCCCGTCCCCCGGTGCCCGTCCAGGCCGCGGTCGGCGTGGCGGGGGAAGCGGTCGGCCCGGGGCAGCCGGTCGCGCCAGGTGCTGGCGGAGCGATGGAAGACCATCTCGTCGCGGTCGGGGACCTCGACGCCGAAGGGCGTGCGGCCGCGGTCGGTGCGGGCGGTGGCCTCGCGCTCGGCCCCGGAGGAGGGCGCGTCGGGCCCGGGGGTCCGCTCCGGCTCCTCCCGGCGGCCCGGCCGCGGCTCCTTCGCCTGCTCCTCGCCGGCCTCCTCGAGCTTGCGCTCGGCCCCCCAGTTCCGGTCGTGGCCGTCCACGTAGGCCCGGAGGGCCCGTCGCCATCCGCCGGTCCCGGTGCCGCCGTAGCTCCGGGGGTAGTCGGGCTCGTCGAAGGACTCGCCGCCGCCGCGCCCGTAGGTCTCGTCGTAGGCGCGCTGCGAGCGCTCCTCGTCGGCCAGGCCTTCCTTGCGGTCCTTCTCGCGGCTCATGCCCCTCTCCGTCCTCGCTCTCTCCTCGTCGGCGCGGTCCTCGGGCGGCGCCGGGCGCGGGCCCGGGCGGGCGGCGCCCTCAGACCTGCATGACCTCGTCCTCCTTCGTCTCCAGCATCTCGTCGATCTTCTCGACGTGGCGGTCGGTGGTCTCCTGCAGGTCCTCCAGGAAGCGGTGGTAGTCGTCCTCGCTGATCTCGCCGTCCCGCTCCATCCCCTGGAGCCGGTTCTTGGCGTCCTGGCGGACCTGCCGGACCGCGATGCGGCCCTCCTCGGCCATCTCGTGGAGCACCCGGGTCATCTCCTTGCGCCGCTCCTCGGTCAGCGGCGGCACCGGGACCCGGACCACGCCCCCGTCCACGGCGGGGTTCAGCCCCAGGTCGGCCTTCCGGATGGACTGGGCGATCTCGTCGGCCACGTTCTGGTCGTAGGGCTGGACCAGCAGGAGGTTGGCCTCGGGCGCGCTGACGTTGGCGATCTGGTTGAGCGGCATGGTGTCGCCGTAGGCCTGCACCCGGACCGTGTCCAGCAGGGCCGGGGTGGCCTTGCCCGTGCGCACCGTCCGGAACTCGCGGCGGACGGACTCGACGGCCTGTTCCATCTTGTCGTCGGCCTTCCTGAGGAGCTGCTGGGTCATCGGTGCCTCCCGGTCGGTTGGAGCGGGGCGCGGGCGCGTCGGCCCGGGGCGCGGGTTCGCCGGCGGGGGACGCCGGCCCTCACGCCACCAGCGTGCCGACGCGCTCGCCGCGGAGCGCGGACAGGATGGAGCCGGGCTTCCGGATGTTCAGCACCACCACCGGCAGGTCGTTCTCCTTGCAGAGCGAGATGGCGGCGGCGTCCATCACCTCGAGCTCCCGGGTCATCACCTCCAGGTAGGAGATCTCCGGGATGAAGCTGGCCTCGGGGTCGGACTCGGGATCGGCCGAGTAGACCCCGTCGACCTTGGTGGCCTTGAGGATCACGTCCGCCTCCACCTCGATGGCGCGGAGGACGGCGGCCGTGTCGGTCGAGAAGTAGGGGTTGCCGGTGCCCCCGGCGAAGATGACCACGCGGCCCTTCTCCAGGTGCCGCAGGGCCCGGCGTCGGATGTAGGGCTCGGCCAGCTCCTCCATGCGGATGGCCGTCATCACCCGGGTCTCGACGTCGTGGCGCTCCATCATGTCCTGGAGCGCCAGGGCGTTGATCACGGTGGCGAGCATGCCCATGTAGTCGGCCGAGACCCGGTCCATGCCCTGCTCGCTGGCCACCGTGCCCCGCAGGATGTTCCCGCCGCCCACCACCAGGCCGAGCTCGACGCCCGACTCGTGGACGCTGATGAGCTCCCGGGTCAGGTCCTCGATGACCGGGGGCTCGATGCCGAAGCCCTGGTCCCCGGCGAGGGACTCGCCGGAGATCTTGACCAGGGCGCGCGGATACTGGAGGTCGGGCTCTTCGGTCATCTGCCTGGCATGTGATGGTCGGAGGCCCCGCCGGAGGGCGGTCGGCGCGCCGGGAGGCGAGGAGGCGCCCCCGTCCGGCGCTCGTCGTCCTCGCCGGGGGCCGGGCGGCCCGTCGTTCGGGAGACGGTCAGCCGCCCACCTCGAAGCGCTCGAACCGGCGCACCGTCAGCTCCGGGGCCGCCTCCTCGAGCAGCTCGCCCACCGAGCGGTCCGGGTCCTTCACGTAGGCCTGCTCCAGCAGGGTGTTCTCCTCGAAGAACTTGCGCATCCGGCCCTCGACGATCTTCTCCACGATCTCGGGCGGCTTGCCCTGCTCCTCGGCCTGCTCGCGCAGCACCCGCCGCTCGCGCTCCCGGACCTCCTCCGGGATGTCCTCGGCCGAGACCCCCTCGGGGGCGGCGGCGGCCACGTGCATGGCGACGTCGCGGGCCAGCGATTCGACCGCCCCGGGGTCGTCGGCGCCGGCCAGCTCCACCAGCACGCCGATCTTGCTGCCGAAGTGAATGTAGCGGCCCACCGCGGCGTCGTCACCCGCCTCCCAGCGGATCCACCGCCGGAGCTGCAGGTTCTCGCCGATCTTGGCCCGCAGCCCGTTCAGCTCCTTGCGGAGCGGCTCGTCCTCGGGCCGGTCCATCAGCTCCTCGCCGGGCCGGATCTCGCCCTCGGGCAGGTCGGCGGCCTCGCGGGCCACCTCGGCCGCCCGGGTGGCGAAGGCCACGAACTGGTCGTTTCGGGCCACGAAGTCGGTCTCGCTCGTGGCCTCCACCATGGCCAGGGAATCGTCGTCGCCGGCGATCTGCACGGTGCCCTCGTCCGCCTCGCGGTCGGCCCGCTTGGCGGCCTTGGCCGCGCCCTGCTTGCGGAGCAGGTCGATGGCGGCCTCCTCGTCTCCGCCCGTCTCCTCGAGCGCCTTCTTGCAGTCCATCATCCCCGCGCCGGTGCGGTCACGGAGGGCCTTCACGGCGGAAGCGCTGATCTCGCTCATCTCTCGGGTCCTCTCCCGTCTCGTCGGTCGTCTTCCAGGGTCGGTCGCTGTCTCGTGGCCGGCGGGCCGCGAGGAACGTGGCGCGCCGGCAAAAAAAAAGGCCACCGGAGTGGCCTCCTCGCCGGAAGGTCAGGATCCTTCCGGCTCGTCCTCGTCCTCCTCCTCGCCGGAGGCGCCGGCGGAGACGGCCACGGCCTCGTCCTCGTCGCCCGAGGCTTCCCCGTCGCCCTGCGCCTCCTCCTCGTTCGCCTCGTCCGCTTCGTCGGCGGACGCACCCGCGGCGGGTCGGGCCTCGGCGGCCTCCTCGAGGGCCCCGACCTCCTCGGCCGCGGCCTCCACGGCGGCCTCCTCCTCGGCACCGGCCTCCTTGCGGGCCTGGGCGATGACCTCCGGCTTGGGCCGCCGCCGGGGCCGCTTGCGCCGCCGCTCGCGGTCCTCGTCCTCGCCGCCGCCGCTCGCGGTCTCCCCGGCGTCGGAGGAGTAGGTGTAGACCTCCTCCTGTTCGGCGGCGGGGCCGGTGTCCGGCATCTCCTCGCGGGCCTGAAGCACGGCGTCCGCGATGGCCCGGGTGATGATGGAGACCGACCGGATCGCGTCGTCGTTGCCCGGGATCGGCACGTCCAGGGGGTCCGGGTCGGCGTTGGTGTCGGCGATGGCCACCAGCGGGATGTCCAGGCGGTCGGCCTCCTTGACCGCGATCTCCTCGCGCTTGGCGTCCACCACGAAGACCAGCCCGGGCAGCTTGGTCATCTGCTTGATGCCCGAGAGATACCGGTCGAGCTTCTGGCGCTCGCGGTCGAGGAGGATCTGCTCCTTCTTCGTGTAGTAGTCGAAGTGGCCCTCTTCGAGGCCCTGCTCCAGCTCCTTGAGGCGGCGGATGTTCGTCTTGATGGTCTGGAAGTTGGTGAGCAGGCCGCCCACCCACCGCTCGGTGACGTGGAAGGCGCCGCAGCGCTCGGCCTCCTTGCGGACGATGTCGGCCAGCTGGGGCTTGGTGCAGACGAAGAGGACGTTCTCGCCCCCCTCCACCGTCTCCTGGATCATCCCCCGGGCCCGCTCGAGCTGCCGGAGGGTCTTCTTGAGGTCCAGCAGGTAGATGCCGCCGCGCTCGGCGAAGATGTACTTGCGCATCTTCGGGTTCCAGCGGCTGGTCTGGTGCCCGAAGTGGACACCCGCCTGCAGGAGCTTCTTGAGTCCGACGTCCGCCATTCTTCCGTCCGCCTCTATCGCTTGGAGAACTGGAACTTCTTGCGTGCCTTGGGCTGACCCGGCTTCTTCCGCTCGACCACGCGGGGGTCGCGGGTCAGCAGGTCGTGGGAGCGGAGCACGTCGCGGTGCTCCTCGTCGAGCTCGACCAGGGCCCGGGCCACCCCGAGCTGGGCCGCGTCGGCCTGTCCGCTGATGCCGCCGCCGCGGCTCCGGACCTGGATGTCGAACATCCCCTCGGTGTCGGTGACCTTCAGGGGCTCGGCCACCGTGGCGCGGTGGCGCATGAGGGGGAAGTAGTCCTCCAGCTCCCGGTCGTTGATCTCCCACTCGCCGCTGCCGGGGCGCAGGATCACCCGCGCCACGGCCTCCTTGCGGCGCCCGACCGTCTGGATCGGATTCTTCTCGGTGGGGGTGGTCGTTTCGGCCAACGTGCCTCCGTGCGTCAGGTCAGATCTCCAGCGGCTCGGGCTGCTGGGCCTCGTGCGGATGCTCCGGGCCGGCGTACACGCGCAGCTTCTTCGCCGCCTTCCGGCCCAGGTTGTTCTTGGGCATCATGCCCTTCACGGCGCGCTCGACGACCCACTCGGGCCGGCGCTCCCGCATCCGCTCGAAGGGCAGGTGCTTGTCGCCCCCCATCCAGCCGGAGTGCCGGAAGTACGTCTTGCTGCGCTCCTTGTCGCCGGTCAGCCGCACCTTCTCGGCGTTCACGACGATGACGTGGTCGCCCACGTCCACGCGTCGGCTGAAGGTGGGCTTGTGCTTGCCGCGGAGGACGCGCGCCACCTCCGAGGCCAGCCGTCCGAGGACGCGGTCCTCGGCGTCGACCACCCACCACGCTCGCTCGATGTCGTCCTGCTTGACCGTGTAGGTCTTCATCGATCCCGGCTTCGTCGCTGGACGCGGGGCGTCGAGCCTCCGCCCTTCGCTTCGGGGGGGACGACGCCGCAAAAAAGGAACCGTCCCGCAAGCGGCTGGCAGGACGGCTCGCTCAAACGTACGACGGACTGCAGCCTTCCAAGCTACCCGCGGACGGCGGAGGCGTCAACCGGAATCCGGCCGACCCGCCGCCCGGCGCGGGGCCCTCGGAGGGGCCGGCGCTCCGACGCGTGGACGTTGAGGCACCCCTCGACCGGCGCGAGGTTCCGCCGCCTCGCCCGGCGCGGCGGATGCCCGGCCCCGCGGCCGGAGCCCACCGGCCCGGACCGCCGCCGTCG
>CAZJJO010000118.1:0-5477 GCA_964546375.1 uncultured Gemmatimonadota bacterium | reverse complement strand
CGCATCGGCCGCGGCGCGGAGCACCTCCGGGTCGGCGCCCCGGTCCGCCTCGTCGCTTCCGGACGCCGCCCCCCCGTCCGCCGTCCGGGGCTCGTCCGCGCCGCGGCCTTCCGCCCTCGCGTCCGCCGCGGCCGCGACATCCTCGCCGGGCGACGGACCCCCGGCCCGCGCCGGGTCGGCCGCCGGCGCCTCGAGCCCGTCCAGCAGCTCCGGGAGCGGGATCTCGTCGGCCCCTTCGGGTCCCGAGGCCCCGCCATCGCCCTCCGGCCCCTCGGCCTCCCCGGTTTCGGCCGGCGCATCCTCCTCGGCTTCGGCCGCCGCGTCCCCCTCCGATCCCCCGTCCGCCCCGGCGCCGGCCGGCTCCTCGACCGCGGCCTCCACGTCCGCCTTCAGGATCCGGCCGTCCTTGCCGGTTCCCTCGATCTCCACCAGGTCGACGCCGTGCTCGACCGCCAGCTCGGCCGCGGCGTCCGTGATGGCGATCCACGACACGTACGCCTCGCCGGCCCAGGCCGCCACGATCCGCTCGAAGGCCTCCTCCCACGCCTCCTCTTCGGCCAGGCGACGGACCCGGTCGAGGTCCACCGGGTCCTCCGAGACCCACGCCACCAGGTCGGCCAGCCCCGGCACGGCGTCCCGGACCTCCCCTGTCTCGCGGACCCCTTCCAGGTAACGCTCCAGCTCGTCCCGCGCGTCCGCCAGCAGGCCCGTCTCGGCGTGGAGGCGGGCGAGCTGCCGGTAGGCGTCCACCTGGTCGGGAGCCACCCGCAGGACCTTCCGGCACAGGGCGATCGCCGAGGAGTGCATCTCCTCGTCGGCGTACTCCTCGGCGGCGAGCAGGTAGTGGTAGACCGCCTGGGAGGTGTCGTCGAGCTCCAGGTAGAGGTCGCCGATCCGGTTGTAGAGGCCGATCTCGAAGGGCTGGCTGCCGTCCTCACGGGCCGCGGCCACCGCCTGACCGTACAGCTCGATGGCCTCCACCCAGTCCTCGCGCGACTCGGCCTCGCGCGCCTCGCGCTTGAGGGAGGCGAGATCGCTCACGGCCGTGCCTCGACGGGAACGACGACGGGCCGTCGCCGGCGAAGGGGGGGTGCGGAGCGCGGGTCCTGTCGGAGCGACCGGTCGCCGCCGGGCGGGTGACGGAGACGCGGGGACGTCACGGTGACCTTCCTCTGGATGCGCGGACCACGGCCCGCTCGCGCGCCCCGGGCCGCGGAGGGTGGAGGGGGCAACATCCGTGCGGCCCAACGGGTGTGTGCGCATGTTTCTGTGATACAGAGAGATACGGTTACCCGTAACGGCGTACGTCAGGCCGGCGCGGCCCGCCGGATGAGAAATAATTTCATATCTTCGCCAGCCGTTTCCCTTCCGGGGAACGGCCGGTGGGGGGCGGCCGGCGGGGAAGCCGACGGAACGACCGGCCCCCGACCCGGCGCCGCTCGCCCGATTCCTGCGCGTCGGATCCTCCTGCCGCCCCCGAGCGACCCGGGACCCCGCAGCGAAAGGAAGCGGCATGTCCGAAGACCATCAGCGCCCCCCGAACGGGCCCCCGGACGACGACGCCGGGCCCCGCCACCTCCTGCTCACCGGGCGTCCGGGCGTGGGGAAGACCACCGTGATCCGCCGGCTGGCGGACCGCCTGTCCGGGCGCGGGCGCTCCCCGACGCCGGAGGAGGACGGGACCGGACCGGACGGGGACGGGGACCGCCGGAGCCGCGGGGGGCTCGACGCGGACCCGCCCCCGCTGCGGATCGCCGGCTTCCTCACCGAGGAGATCCGGGACGAAGGGGAGCGTCAGGGCTTCCGCGCGGTGACGCTGGAGGGGGACCGGGAGCGGACCATCGCTCATCGGTCGATCGAGGGCGAGCCCCGGGTGGCGGCCTACGGCGTGGACGTGGAGGCGATCGACGAGCTGGCCGACTCCGCCCTGGACCCGGCGCTCGACCCCGACGCCTGGCTGATCGACGAGATCGGGAAGATGGAGTGCCTGTCGGACCGGTTCGTCGACGCGGTCCGGGAGCTCCTGGGCGGCGAAGCGCCCGTGGTGGCCACCGTGGGCGCCGGCGGCACCGACTTCATGGAGGCGGTGCGCCGGCGCCGGGACGCCGGGCTGTGGCGGGTCACCCGGGAGAACCGGGACGGGCTGCCGGCCCGCCTCGACCGGACGGTGCGGAAGCGGGTGGGGGCGGCGGGCGGCTGACCGCGGCCGATGGACGGCTGACCGCGGCCGGCGATCCGGCCCGCCCGATCCCGTCCCCTACTCGAAGCGCCAGACGGAGATCTCCAGCCGGCGCACCTCGTCGTCGGCCGGGCGGTGCTGGATGAGGATCGGGCTCTGGTAGCGCCCCTCGACGAGGCGGCCCCGGCCGTTCCCCCCCTCGGCGGAGACGAGGTAGCTCACCCGGCGCTTCAGGCGGAAGAGGCGGAAGGCCGGCCCGGAGAGCCGCGACAGGAGCCGGTCGGCCACCGCCCGGCCCACCCCCAGCACGTCCATGACCTCGTTGTAGAGGTGCAGGAGGTCGTAGACCGCGTAGTCGCGGGCCTTGCCGGGGATGGCGCCCGGGTCGGCCAGCAGGCGGCGCCCCGACCGCACCAGGTACCGGAGCGGATGCCGGATGGCCGCCGGCAGGTCGTTCCGCATCAGCAGGGTCTCGTACTCGTTCACCGTCAGGCCCACGTCCCGCTCGCCGGGCGCCAGCCGGATGTCGACCCGACCCCGCTCGACCCCGTGAGCCTCCACCAGCTCCCGGACGCGCGGGAAGAGGCCGAAGCGGTCGTCGCGCAGGTCGAACGACTCGAGGGCGTGATCGGTGCGCACGGGCAGCTCGAAGCCGCCCCGGTGGACGGGGGTGGCCCGGTTGTAGCCCAGCACCCGCGTCCGGCGGGTCCGCTGCAGGGGGCCGTTGACCCCGTCCAGGTCGACGAAGTAGATGGGCTCCTCCCCCTCCACCTCGTAGGTGGCGAGGTTCCGGAGCCCGGCCCCCATGTAGGTGAGGTGCGAGTCGGCGTTGACCGGCTCGATCTCCTTCTCCTCCTCGCTCAGCTCCTCCCGCAGCTCCATGCGGTCGTGGTAGTAGCCGGCGTCCTTCGGGAAGAGGCGGCGGAAGAGGTTGACGAAGCCCCCGAGCCGATCGCCGGAGTGGCCCAGCCGCTCGCAGAGGCGCGGGTCGAGGTAGCCGGCGGTGGTGTGGAGCGAGCAGAAGGCGCCCTTGCGGTAGCGGCGGAAGAAGTCCGGCCGCTCCCGACGCACCTGCTCGGCCACGTCGATGAGCTGGAAGCGCTCGGCCGGCGTCAGGTCCAGCGTCAGCTCGGCGGGTCGTGGCGTCATGGCGGATCGGGTCGAGGGGGCGAGTCGGCGTGCGCCCGTGCCCTCACGCGGGTGTCGCGCTGAAGATAACGTCGGGCCGGCGCGCCGTCACCCGGGCGCCCCCGCCCGGCCCTGGCCCGTCCGCAGCGTCAGCATCGTGCGGGTGCCCCGGCTCCGGCCCCCGTCCACCGGGCGCAGGGTCGCCGTGAGCAGGGCCGTGTCGGGATCCCGGGCCGGCCCCTCGTCCGTCCACACGAGCCGGGCCGAGCGGACGACCTCCTCCGGTCCGGCCTCCTCGTCGGGGAGGGTCACGGCGTCCCCGGGCGAGAGCGACGCGCTCGGCTCGCCGTCGACCTCGAAGGCCACCGGCCCGCCCTCCGGGAGCCGGTAATCCACCTCCACCTCGCCCGGGCCGCCCTCCATGCGGGCCCGGAAGCGGAGCTCGACGGTCGCCGGGGGGCGGAGGTCGTCGGGATCGACCTCCAGGTGCCGGTCGAAGTGGATGCGTCCCATCGCCTCCTCCTGAGCAGCCGGGATCGGGCCCCGTGGCCGCGGCGAACGGTCGGGGCGAACTTGCCTTCACGTGCCCGAACGGGCACTTCTTAGTATGGACGAAGTGGCGATCCGGTGCCTCCTCCGGAGTCCGGGTCCTCGCCGCTCGACCCGCGACAGGCCGGACCCGAGCGGAGGCCGTCGCGCCGACGGGCCTCCCCGTTCCCGGTCCGGCGATCCACGGAGCCGACCCCGCATCCCAGCGACGAACAAAAGAGGACACACCATGCTCACCATCAGCGCGATCAAGGCCGACGTCGGCGGCGTCGGCGGCCACACCCGCCCCTCCGCCAGCATGCTGGAGGCCGCCGAAGACCGGCTGGCCGACGCGGCGGACGAGGGCCTGATCATCGACTACGACGTCACCCACACCGGAGACGACGTCTGCCTGCTGATGACCCACCGCCACGGCGACGACGCCTCCGAGATCCACGACTTCGCCTGGTCGGTGTTCGAGGCGGCCACCGGGGTGGCCCAGGAGGAGGGGCTCTACGGGGCCGGGCAGGACCTGCTGGCCGACGCCCCCAGCGGCAACGTACGGGGGGCGGGGCCGGGCGCGGCGGAGATCACCTTCGACGAGACCGCCGAGGAGCGCTCGGCCGAGCCCTTCCTGGTCTTCACCGGCGACAAGTGCGGGCCGGGGGCCTTCAACTTCCCCCTCTACGCCGCCTTCACCAGCCCGATGTACTGCGCCGGCCTGATGCTCCCCAAGATGCAGGACGGCTTCAGGTTCACCGTCATCGACATGGAGTACGCCGGCGGCGACCGGGTCATCGAGCTGAACTCGCCCGAGGAGCACGTCGACCTGGCCATGCTCCTGCGGGACGAGAACCGGTTCGGCATCCTCTCGATCCACCACCGCAAGTGGCCCGACCAGCAGGTGGTGAGCGTCTCCACCGACCGTCTGCACACCATCGCCGGCGAGTACAAGGGCAAGGACGACCCGGTGGCCCTGGTCCGCTCGCAGAACATCTTCCCGGCGCCCGAGGAGCTGGTGAGCCCCTACACCACCGTGCCCTACGTGGCCGGCGACGCCCGGGGCAGCCACCACATGCCGTTCATGCCGGTGCCGATCAACGAGACGGTGGCCGGCCCCTACTGCCTGCCGCTGGTGGCCTGCGTCGCCTACTCGGTGAACGCCGAGGGCCGGCTCAGCGAGCGGGTCGACGTCTTCGGGAACACCGCCTGGGACGAGGCCCGACGGAAGGCCCAGCGGAAGGCCGACGAGATCCGCCGCCAGGGCTTCTTCGGCGCGGCGATGCTGCCCACCCAGGAGCTCGAGTACAGCTCCTTCCGCGACACCCTCGAGCGGCTCGAGGGCCGCTTCGAGCGGGTCGACGGCCGCAAGCCCGACCGGGAGCCGGCCAGCGTGAGCGGGGGCATGGACGAGGTGGACTGACCGCGCGCCTCCCCTGGCGCGTCGCCGCGGGCGTCGGTTACCCTCCCGTGCGGCGCATCCGTCTCGACCGCGCTCCACGACCCGACTCCAGGAGGAGAACGTGCAGACGACGACCGACCGATCCGGTGCCCGCTCCGCGCGGACCGGCCGCGGCGGCCTTCCGGCGGCCGCGGCGGCCCTGGCCGTCGCGGCCGCCCTGGCGGTGGCCGGACCCGCCGC
>CAZJJO010000117.1:0-5546 GCA_964546375.1 uncultured Gemmatimonadota bacterium | reverse complement strand
CGGCGGCCCCGCCGCGGGGAAGCGGACCCGTCGCGGGAGACCCCCGCCCGGGGCGGCCGGGTCGACCGTCGGGACCGGTCGACCCGGGAGCGGGCGGATCGGGGAGCATCCACGAGGCACGAGAGGAGCGAGCCCGGACGATGAGAGCGTTGCCGGACATCGCGGCGGCGGTCGCCCTCCTGGCGGCGGTCCTGCTGTCGGCCGCGCCCGCGGCGGCCGGACCCGCCGGCCCGACCGTGGGATCCGCGCCCCCCCCCGAGCCCGGGGCGGCCACGGCCGGCGGTGAGCGCCCCGCCGCCCCTGACCGGCCCGTCGTTCGGGATCCATCCGCCGCCCAGGATCGGCCGGCCGCCGCCTCGGCCGCCCCGGACGATCCCACGCCCCACAGCGAGGCGTCGCTGGTGGCCGAGCCGGAGTGGATCCGGCCCGGCGAGCGCTTCACCGTCGCCCTCCGGATCCGCCTGGACGAGGGCTGGCACACCTACTGGCGGAACCCCGGCGACTCGGGGACTCCGGCCTCGCTCGACTGGAACCTGCCGGAGGGCTTCGAGGCCGACTCGATCCGGTGGCCCCGACCCTACCGGATCCCCTATCCCCCGCTGCTGAGCTACGCCTACGAGGAGGAGGTGTGGCTGCCGGTGCGGATCACCCCGCCGGCCGACCTGGCGGCGGGCTCCGAGGTGCGGCTGGCGGCCCGGGCCGACTGGCTGGTCTGCGAGGAGACGTGCCTGCCGGCCGGCGACAGCGTCGCGGCGACGCTGTCGGTCCGGGACGCCTCGCCGCCGCCGGCCGAGCGCTGGCAGGCGGACTTCCGCGAGCTCCGCCGCTCGCTGCCCCGGCCGGCCGACGGCTGGCGCTTCCGGGCCGCCGAGCGGCCCGACACCCTGGTGCTGGCGGTCACGCCGCCGGCGAGCTGGGAAGGGGGGCTGGAGGGCGTCTACTTCTTCGCCGGCGGCGGCGCCGTGGTGGAGCACCTGCGCGAGCACGAGGTGGCCTGGCACGGCGAGCAGGCCCGCATCCGCCTGCCGAAGTCGCCCTACCTGGCCTCGGTGCCGGACACCCTGGAGGGGGTGCTGGCCGCCCCCGAGGGCCGGGCCTGGGACGGGGCCGGCCACGACGCCCTGCGGGTGCGCGCCCCGGTGGTCGACTCGCTGCCGGCCCTGGCCGCACGACCGGGGCCGTCCGGCTTCGCCGGCCGGCCGGTGGCCGACGCCGGCGGGGACCCCGCCGAGGGCGGGAGCGGCCGGGCCGGCCTCCTCCTGCTGGTGACCTTCGCCTTCCTGGGCGGCGTCCTGCTGAACCTGATGCCCTGCGTCTTCCCGGTCGTGTCGCTGAAGATCCTCGGGTTCGCCGAGCGCAGCGGGGGCGACCGGCGGACCATGCGCCGGCACGGGCTGGCCTTCGGGGCCGGGGTCGTGCTCTCGTTCCTGGCCCTGGCCGGGGTGCTGATGGCCGTGCGGGCGGCCGGGGCCGAGGTGGGCTGGGGCTTCCAGCTCCAGAGCCCCCTCGTGGTGGCCCTCCTCGCCGCGCTGATGTTCGTCATCGGCCTCAACTTCCTGGGCGTCTTCGAGGTCGGGACCGGCCTCACCCGGCTGGCGGGGATCGCGGCCGACGACGAGCGCCTGCGGGGCTCCTTCCTCACCGGCGTCCTGGCCACGGTGGTGGCGTCGCCGTGCACCGCCCCCTTCATGGGGACGGCCGTGGGGGCGGCCCTGCTGGGTCCGCCCGGCCAGGCGCCGCTGGTCTTCGGGACCATGGGGGCGGGGATGGCCGCCCCCTACGTGGCGCTCTCGACCTGGCCGGACCTGCTGGAGCGGCTGCCCGAGCCCGGACGCTGGATGGAGTCGCTGCGGCAGCTCCTGGCCTTCCCGATGTTCGCGGCCGCGCTCTGGCTGGTCTGGGTGTTCGCCCTGCAGACCGGGGTGGGCGGTGCCGTCCGCCTGCTGGGGGCCTTCCTGCTGGTGGCCTTCGCGGTCTGGCTGCTGTCGCGGTGGCGGGGCGGAGAGGGCCGGCGGGCCGTCCGGCTGGCCGCCCGGGCGACGGCGGCCGCGGGCCTGCTCGCGGCGGCGGTCCTGCTGGCGGTCGCCGCGGGCGCGGCGCCGGCGGAGGCTCCGGCGGGGACCGCGGCCGCCGGGGGATCCGGGACGGCCGGCGACGAGGTCGCCTGGGAGGAATGGTCCGAGGAGAAGGTCGAGCGCTACCGCCGGGAGGGGCGCCCGGTGTTCGTCGACTTCACCGCCGCCTGGTGCATCACCTGCCAGGTGAACGAGCGCACCGTCCTGGCCTCGGACGCCGTGACCTCGGCGTTCCGCGAGCGGGACGTGGCGGCCCTGAAGGCCGACTGGACCCGGCGCGATCCCGACATCACCCGGGCGCTGGAGTCGTTCGGCCGGAGCGGGGTGCCCCTCTACGTGGTCTATCCGCCGGATCCCGGGGCCGAGCCCCGGGTGCTGCCGACCGTGCTCACCCGCGAGGTCGTCCTGGAGGCGCTGCCGGACGCCCCGTCGGAGGCCGCCGCGGCCGGGGACGGAGCGCCGGCCTCCGCTCCCGCTCAGCCCCCGCGAGACACGGCGTCCACCACGGCCGCCGCCAGCAGGACCGGCAGGTAGACCAGCGAGGCCCGGAAGAGCCGCCGGGCCCAGGCCCGGCCCCGGGCCGCCAGGAAGCCCGCCGCCGGCACCAGCAGGAGCACGAGGCCGCCGGCCGCCGCGGCGCCGTAGAGGGCGCCCAGCGAGGGATCGGTCAGCGGGACCAGGCTCGCCGGGGCCAGCGCCAGCGTCGCCGCCGCCGCGTGGCGGGCCGAGCGTCCCCCGGTGGGATCCCGCACGGCCAGCGTGGCGAAGCCCGCCCGCCGGTAGTCGCGCCGCGCCAGCCACTCGAGAGCGAAGAAGTGCGGGAGCTGCCAGAGCGCCAGCAGGGCGAACATCGCCCAGCCGGCCGCCGAGATCCCGACCCCCGCCGCGGCCCAGCCCCCGAGCATCGGGAGCGCGCCGGGCAGGGCGCCCACGTAGGTGCAGGCCGGGCTGTGCCGCTTCAGCGGCGTGTAGACGAGGACGTAGACCAGGACGGTGGCGGCGGCCAGGAGGGCCGTGAGGGCGGTGGTCCCGGCCGCCAGGACCGCCACCCCCGC
This sequence comes from uncultured Gemmatimonadota bacterium, assembly GCA_964546375.1. Taxonomy (GTDB): domain Bacteria; phylum Gemmatimonadota; class Gemmatimonadetes; order Palauibacterales; family Palauibacteraceae; genus CAYVFM01. Next base: position 2,416 of record CAZJJO010000117.1, on the reverse strand, counting down.
CGCGGCCGTGCCCACGCCGAAGGCCAGGGCCGCGCCCGGGTCCAGCCGGCCCGACGGCAGCGGCCGGTCCCGCGTCCGCTCCATGCGGGCGTCGAGGTCCCGCTCCCACCACTGGTTGAGGGCGTTGGTGCCACCCGCCGAGAGGGCGGTCCCCGCCACCAGGGCGGCCAGCCGGAGCGGGGCGGCGAGCCCGCCGGCGGCGACCAGGAAGCCGGCCGCGGCGGTCGCGGCCACCAGCGCCGTGATCCGGGGCTTGGTGAGCCGCAGGAGGGCCCGGAGCGGCACGCCGGCTGCCTGCATGGCTCCCGGATCACCTCCCCCGGTCCGTCCCGTCGCCGCGGCGGTTGACGCGGAAAAAAGGCGACTACATCATGATTTTAGCAAGATAGCGCGCGGGCAACCGGGTCGAGCGAGCCGGCCGGAGGTCCGGGTCGATGCTGTCGAAATCCGCCGAATACGCCCTCCGCGCCCTCCTCCGCCTGGCCGTCGTCCAGGGGGAGGGGCCGGTGACCTCGGCCCGCCTGGCCGAGCGGGTCCGGGTGCCCGAGAACTACCTCTCGAAGCTCCTCCACCGGCTGCAGCAGGAGGGCCTGGTGGCGTCCCGCCGCGGACGGGGCGGGGGCTTCGTGCTGGCCCGTCCCGCCGACCAGGTCCGGCTGGCCGAGGTGATCGAGCCGTTCGACGACGTCATGGAGCGGCGCTGCCTGCTGGGCCGGCCCGCCTGCCGCGACGACGACCCCTGCGCCGCGCACGAGGCCTGGCGCGAGGCGGTGGGCCGCCTCCGGGCCTTCTTCCGGGACACCACGCTGGCGGACCTGGGCGTGCCGGGAGAGGAAGCGCCCGGCGAGGACGCGCCCGGAGCGGCGACGGCCCGCCCGGCGGCGGCGGGCGAGGCGCGGCCGAGCATCTCGGGAGGGAGATCATCCGATGAGCGATGACGCGAGCGAAGGAGCCGGGCGGGAGGAGCAGGCGCCCTGGCCCCAGCGGCTCTACGAGAGCGTCTGGGTCTGGGCCGCTGTGGCCGTGCTCTTCTGGTTCCTCTCCTACGTGGTGTGGGGGATGGTCGACCTCATGGTGATCCCGGGAGGCTGAGATGAGCTCCCCGATCCGCTCCCCGGAGGGGCACTGGTGGCACTGGCCGGTGGCCCGCCTGGAGAAGACCTGGCTGGGGCTGGCCGGCCTCATCGCCCTGATCCTCTTCGCCTGGATGTTCGGCTGGATGTACGCCGGGGGCCAGAACCCCACCGGACCCACCTACCGGGTCTCCCCGGAGCGCTTCCAGCAGAAGATGATCGCCTACCAGGACTCCGCCCGTCGGACCGAGCGCGGGCTCGTCCCGGCCGGCGACGACTTCTACGTGGCGGCCCTCCAGTTCGGCTGGCGGGGGCTGCCCGTGGTCCTGGAGGCGGGGAAGCAGTACAGCCTCCACCTGAGCAGCCTCGACGTCCAGCACGGCTTCTCGATCCGCCGGGCGGACGAGCTCTGGAAGCAGGTCAACCTCCAGGCGCTGCCAGGCTACGAGTGGGTGATCCCGATGCGCTTCGAGGAGCCGGGCACCTACTACGTCGTCTGCAACGAGTTCTGCGGCGTGGGTCACCGGACCATGTCGGCGAAGTTCCACGTCGTGGCGCCGGGGTCGGGGCCCTACGCGCGGGCCGGGGACGAGGCCCCGGCGGCGCGGGGCCCCTCGAGCTGAGACGGGCGGGAGGGCGACGATGATCGGCGACTGGTTCGACAACGACTACCGCGAGGACGGCTTCCGGACCTGCTCGGTCACCGGGCTCGAGGTCCACCGGTCGGTGGAGAACCCGGTGAAGCTGTTCGGGCTCACCGCCGTGGTGGCCCTCCTGATCGGGGGGATCGCCGCCTTCTTCGTGGCCATGACGCGGTGGGAGCTGGTGGGCCTCCTGCCGGCCGAGGACTTCTACCGGCTGCTGAGCCTCCACGCCTGGCACCTGCTCATCTTCTGGATGGTGTTCATGGAGATCGCCATCCTGTACGTCGGCGGACCGATGGTGCTGGGACGCAAGCTCCCGGTGCCGTCGCTGGCGAAGGTCGGGTGGGGGCTGATGGCCGCCTCGGCCGGCGTCATCACCTGGGCGATCTGGATCACCGACTCGCCGGCCCACCAGCAGCCCCTGCTCACCTCCTACGTCCCGCTGGAGTCCCACCCGGCCTTCTACGCCGGCGTGATCGGCTTCATCCTGGGCGCGGTGGTGGCGGCGGTGCCGTTCTTCGTCAGCATCTGGCTGGAGAAGACGGAGTATCCCGACCGGTCGCTGCCCCTCGTCGCCTTCGGGGCGTTCGCCACGTCGATCATCGCCCTGGAGGCGCTGGTCGGCGGCCTCATCACCTACGTGCCCACCTTCCTGTGGTCGGTGGGCGCGGTGGAGAGCCTCGACGCCGCCTGGTACCG